>NZ_CP022529.1:1515625-1818750 GCF_002237595.1 Labrenzia sp. VG12 | reverse complement strand
ATCCTTATCGGCAATCGAAAAGAGCTTCGGCGCGACCAGGGTTCTGGAGGGGATCAATCTCGACATCGCCGACGGTGAATTCCTGACGCTGGTCGGACCATCAGGGTGTGGCAAGTCCACCCTTCTTCGCATTCTGGCTGGCCTTGAGGCGCCGACTTCGGGACGCGTGGAGATCGGGGGCAGGGATGTCACAAACGTGCGCCCGGCTCACCGGAACCTGGCCATGGTGTTCCAGTCCTATGCGCTTTATCCGCACCTGACTGTCGCGCAGAACATGATGACCCCGTTGAAATTGCGGGACCTGTCGATGGTCCAGCGGCTGCCGTTTCTGGGGCCCCTGATGGCACGTGGCGCCTATCGCGCCATTCTCGGCCAGGTCGAGGACACGGCGAAGATCCTGAAGATCGATCATCTTCTTGATCGCAAGCCGGGGCAGCTCTCAGGCGGGCAGCGCCAACGTGCGGCGCTGGGCCGGGCCATGGTGCGCAAGCCGGTGGCCTTCCTGATGGATGAGCCGCTCTCCAATCTGGATGCCGCGCTGCGCATTCACATGCGATCGGAGCTTGCCGAGCTGCACCGCTCGCTCAAGACCACATTCGTCTATGTCACTCATGATCAGGCCGAGGCCCTGACCATGTCGGACCGGATGGCTGTCATGATGGACGGCAATATCCTCCAGCTCGGCGCGCCGGACGAGATCTACAACAATCCGCGGGACATTCGTGTTGCGGAATTTGTCGGGGCACCGAAGATCAATCTGTTGCCGGGCACGCTGGATGAGGCGGGGCATGCGCGTTGCGGGGAGATGGTTCTCGCCCGTGCTGCCGCCAATGGTGTCGTCGGCTGTGTCACCCTCGGCTTGAGACCGGAGCACCTTGCCCTTTGCGACAGGGGTGCGTCGGAATCCCTGAGCGGCCGCGTGGCGCACAAGGAAAATCTCGGCGCCGATATCTACCTGCATGTCTCCGTTCTGGATGGGGCGCAGCGGCTGGTGGTGCGTGTCTCACCGGTTGAAGGCGCTGAGATTTCCATCGGAGAAACCCGGTCCTTTCACAGATTGCACGGGCAGGCCATGGTCTTCGGCAAGGACGGCAAGCGCCTTGACCTGGCAGTTCCAGCCAGCGAAGTGGCGGAGGTGGCCTGATGCCGGATAGCAGGGCCCATCTGTGGTTTGTCGGACCGGCGCTCATTTTGATGGTGCTGATCCTGCTGCTGCCCATTCTGGTCGCCGCAGGACTCAGTTTCACCAGCTATAGCCTCGGCAATCCGGGGGCGGAGTTTGTCGGGCTGGAGAACTACGAAAAGATCTTCACCCGATCGACCTACGAGAAGATGTTCGGCGCCACCTTTCGCTATGTCTTCGTGGTGGTGCCGCTGTCCGTCGGGCTAGGTCTTGGGGCGGCCTTGCTGATCAATTCGACGAACCGCTTCGGCGATCTCTACAAGACGATCTACTTCCTGCCGGTGATGGCGGCCCTGATCGCAATGGCGATTGTCTGGGAATTCGCGTTTCATCCGACCATCGGCATTGTCAATTCCACGCTGGAACGCGGCTGCGGCTCATTTTTGGAAGCCTGGGGCTGGTTTGCCCATGGTTGCGAACGAGGTTTTCCGCTGTGGCTGACCGACCGCGACTATGCGATCTGGACGGTGGCCTTTATCGGGGTCTGGCAAGGCTTCGGGTTCAACATGGTGCTCTATCTTGCCGGACTGACATCGGTCCCGCGAGAGCTCTATCACGCTGCCGAGATGGACGGCGCCAGGACGGCGTGGGACCGGTTCCGGCTGGTGAAATGGCCGATGCTCGGCCCGACCACGGTCTTTGTGGTGACAATCTCCTTCATCCGCTCCTTCCAGGTGTTCGACACGGTCGAGGCCTTTTATCCGCAAGGCGGCGGTCCTTCCAAATCGGTCTACGTCATGATGTTCGCCATCTATGAAAAGGCCATTCAGCAGAACCTGATGGGCATCGGCGCTGCCATTACCGTGGTCTTCCTGGGCTTCGTCATGTTCCTGACCCTGATCCAGCGCTGGCTGGTGGAACGCCGGGTGCATTATTCATGAGCGACACAGCCCTTTCGCAACCCGGCGCGGTGAGCGTACCGAGCTTCCGGTTTTCTTCTGCCGAAACTCTGAAACATGTGGTGCTGATCCTCGGCAGCCTGATTGTGCTGCTGCCCTTCTACGTGATGGTCAGTTACAGCTTCAAAAGCCCGGCGGAAATCATGCAGAACACCGGCGGTTTCTTCGGCGCGCAGGAGCTGTTCCGGGACGACTATTGCATCAAGCTCGGCAGGGATGTCGCCGACTGCATGGTGACGCCGGTCATCTACAACTACTCTACGGCCTTCGAGAAGGCGCCGCTTCTGCGCTATCTTTTCAACGGCGTGGTGGTGACCGCCTCGATCTTTTTCATTCAGGTTCTCGTCGCGCTGCCTTGCGCCTATGCGCTTGCAAAACTGCGCTTCTGGGGCAGGGAGGCGGTCTTCGGCCTGGTGCTGTTCTGCCTGCTGATCCCGGTGCATGCGATTGCCCTGCCGCTCTACATCATGCTGGCGAAACTGGGTCTCACCAATTCCTACGCGGCGCTTGTCATCCCCTGGACGATCTCGGTCTTCGGCATTTTCCTGATGCGCCAGTTTTTCATGACCGTGCCGGACGACCTCATTGATGCCGCGCGCATGGACGGGATGAGTGAATTCTCGATCATCTGGAACGTCATGCTTCCGACCGCGATCCCCGCACTCCTGGCCTTTGCCATCTTCTCGGTCGTGGCGCACTGGAACGACTATTTCTGGCCGCGCATTGTCATCACCGGCGACCGCAGCCTGTTCACGCCGCCGCTGGGCCTGCGTGAATTCAAGGGCGACGCGGATGGCGACAATTTCGGTCCGATGATGGCGACAGCGACCATCATCGTCCTGCCGCTGATCGTGGCCTTTCTGGTCGCGCAGCGGCGCTTCATCGAGGGAATTACCTTGAGCGGGATGAAATGACCGCAAGAGGTTTTGAGGCGGGACCGCCCGTTGGAGGCGGCCCCGTTACCTGATCCTGCAAGGGATCATCCGGGTGCGGACAGTTTGGCGACCGGGCCGCACCCGTGGCAACACCACGGAGAGTTTCATGAAAAAGTGTCTCACTGCAATTGCTTTTCTTCTGGCCGCCGGCTCTGCCCAGGCTCAGGACGAGAAGATCACCATCGAATTCGCCTATCCCTATTCGCATCTCTTCGATGTGACCTATGAAAAGATCCTGCCGATGTTCAACGAGCAGTATCCGAACATCGAGGTGAAAATCCGCGCCGCTTACGAATCCTATGAAGACGGTACCAACACGATCCTGCGCGAAGCCGTTGCCGGCACGCTGCCGGATGTGACCATGCAGGGTCTGAACCGTCAGGCGATCCTGGTCGACAAAGGCATTGCCAAGTCGCTGGAGCCGTTCATCCTGAAGGAAGAAGACTTCGCCAAGGACGGCTACCATGATGCCATGCTGGCGCTGGGCACGTTCAACGACGACATCTACGGCCTGCCGTTCTCCGTCTCGCTGCCGGTCGGCTACTACAACATGGACGTGATGGCCAAGGCCGGTATCACCTCCACGGACCAGCTGCCGAAGACCTGGGAAGAGGTTGTTGCCACTTGCGGAAAGCTGCGCGAAGCCGGCGTCAAGAACCCGATGTTCTGGGGCTGGAACATCACCGGAAACTGGTTCCTGCAGGCGCTGATGTGGTCCCAGGACAAGCCGACCATGGAAGGCAACGACTTCCAGATCTCCTCTCCGGAAGGCCTTAAGTCGCTGGAAACCATGCAGTCCCTGTTCCGCGGTTGCGACATGCAGAACATCGAGTGGAAAGCCGCTCTGGCGTCCTTCTCCGCTGGCGAAATCGGCATGATGTTCTGGTCGACATCCGCTCTGGGTGCCGTTGAACGCGCGAAAGGCGATTTCGTTCTGAAGACCAACGAGTTCCCGGGTCTGGAAGCAACGGGTCCGAAGGGCCTGCCGGCTGGTGGCAACGCTGCTCTGCTGGTCTCGACCTCGGAAGACCCGAAAGAACTGGACGCTGCCTGGAAGTGGCTGAAGTTCATCACCTCCGGTCAGGGCGCTGCCGAAGTCGCACGCACCACCGGCTACATGCCGCCGAACAAGGCCGCCAACGAGGTGATCCTGGCCGACTTCTACAAGGACAACCCGAACAAGGAAACCGCCGTGCGCCAGCTGCCGCTGCTGCGCGACTGGCAGGCCTATCCGGGCGACAACGGCCTTGCTATCACCCAGGTGATCTATGACGGCATCGAAGGCGTCGTGACCGGTGAATATGACGACATGAGCGAACTGCAGGAAGCGCTTCACGAAGAAGTCCAGGACCTGCTGCCGTCCGCCAACTGATCCGCACTTTCAGGAAACGCCGCCCGGTTTCGGGCGGCGTTTTTTCATTCACAACAGCAATCTGGAGGAAGCGGTGAAACTTCTTCAACTCACAGACATTCACCTGACAAAACCGGGTGAGACCATCGGCGACCGGGAACCAAACGCGAATTTCCAGAAGGCCCTGGCGCATGCCGTTCATCTGCATGGCGACGCAGATGCACTCGTCATAACGGGCGACCTGTCTGACTGGGGTGATCGGGAAGACTATGTGCGGCTCAAGGAAATGTTGGCGCCGGTTCCGTTCCCGGTTCACCTGTGCATCGGCAATCACGACGAGCGGGATGTGTTCCTCTCCGTCTTTCCCGAGACAGCAGACGACAATGGTTTCGTGCAATCGGTCTTTGACCTTCCTGTCGGGACGGGGATTGTCCTCGACAGCTGGGGACCGAACAGCCATGCCGGCTTTTACTGCCAAACGCGCAGAGCCTGGCTGGAAACGCAGCTGGAGCGTCTGGAAGGACCGGTGTTCCTGTTCATGCATCACAATCCGGTGCCGATCGGCATTGCACCGATGGACCAGATCATGTTGCAGGAGGCGGAGGCCTTTGGTGAGCTCATTGCCCGGCATGCCCGCAAGATCCGGCACATCTTCCACGGCCATTGTCACTTGCCGCTCTGCGGGTCGCTCCACGGGGTGCCGTTCAGTGCGCCGCGGGGCACGAACCATGCGGGCTGGCCGGATTTCGGAAATGACCGGAGCCTGAGTGCGTCCGACCTGCCGGAGGCCTACGCCGTGATCCTGGCCGGAGACAGTTCGGTCATGGTGCATATGGTCGAGTTCGGCTACCAGGGGGAGATCCGCCGGGAAGGCTCGCCGGACTATGCCGACTGGGACCGGCTGACCATGGTGCGCTAGGGGCGCACTGATAATCCGACAATCAACAAGCCTGTCACGTTCTCTTTTCGAAACTGTCACATTCCTGGCCGGGAAAGGGAGTAGAAGGCCTCTTCACCGCAATGAACAGGACCAGCGCCGCTTCCTTCGGGCTGGTCCGATGCTGGAAGGACCCCGCATGACCTTTGCCGACAAACAGGTGCCGACCGGCAGCGAAGTGACTATCTTGAAAAACGCCAGGATCGTGCTGGGTGATGAGGTCGTGAAGGGACACCTGTCCGTCGCCGATGGCAAGATCGTTGCGGTCGATACAGGCGCTGCACCGCAATCCGGTCTCGACCTTGATGGTGACTATCTAGTGCCGGGTCTGGTGGACATTCACACCGACCATTTTGAGAAACACGTCTTTCCGCGCGCCCATGTACGCTGGGACCCGTTGCGGGCTGCCATGGCGCATGACGCCCAGATCATCGGCAGTGGCATCACCACCGTGTTCGACAGCCTGTGTGTGGGCGCGACCATCAAGAACCCGGAACGGCGCGAGATCCTGGCACCGATGATCGATGCTCTGGAAAAGGCCCAGGCAGCCGGCATGCTCAAATCCGAGCATCTGGTGCATTTGCGCTGCGAGATCACGGACGAAGAAGCAACCACCCTGACGGAAGAAAACATCGGCAAGAATATTGTCCGCATGGTCTCGGTGATGGAGCACCTGCCGGGCCGGCGTCAGAGCAAGAATATCGATGGCTATATCGAGCGACGGATGGCCGAAACGGGTGATAGCCGCAAAACGGTCGAACAGGCGGTGCAGGAGCTGTTGAACTTCTCAGACGATATCAGCGCCAGGGTGCGCCCGGCGGTCGTTGCTCTCGCTCATGCGCACAGGTTGCCGCTGCTCAGCCATGATGACACAGAGCTGGAACATATCGATGAGGCTCTGGCCGAGGGCATCTCCGTTTCGGAGTTCCCCTGCACGCAGGAGGCGGCGCGCAAGGCAAAACGCCATGACATGCATGTCGTCGGTGGCGCGCCGAACATCATCCGGGGCGGGTCCCAGTCGGGCAATGTCGCTGTCAGCGATCTGATGGCGGAGAACCTGGTCGACATTCTGGCCTCTGACTATGTTCCGCGTTCGCTGCTGGACAGCGCCTTCATGATCGCGGCGGAAGAGGCCCTCGACGTCGACCTGCCGCGGGCCGTGCGCATGGTGTCAAAGACGCCCGCACGTGTGGCCGGCCTGACGGATCGGGGTGAAATCGCCCAGGGGCAACGCGCCGATCTGCTGCATGTCGGGCTGCATGACGGTCATCCCTTCGTCAAGCAGGCCTGGCGGGCCGGACAGCGGGTGCTTTAGGAACGCTGTGGCACCTATCTGGTGGTGTTTCCGAGGTTAGGGCACGGCATGGATCCCATGGTCAAGCCATGGGATGACGAAGGTAGGGTGAAAGCCTGAAGCCGCTATTTTTTAACTGCGTCATTGCAGGGCTTGACCCTGCAATCCAGGCCGTTTCCTATCATTGGATGAAACGGTTCTGGGTCTACATGCTCGCCAGCCGTAAAAACGGGACGCTCTATACAGGCGTGACCAACAACTTGGCCTACAGAATATACCAGCACGAAACAGGACAAGGCTCTCGCTTCGCAGCCCGATACGGCGCCACACGGCTTGTCTGGTATGAGGAGCACCCGTACGCCCCGCAGGCGATTGCGCGCGAGAAAGCGATCAAAAGTTGGCCACGCAAATGGAAAACTGAACTCATTGAGGGAATGAATCCGGAGTGGTTCGATCTGAGACGCTTTTTGAATTCTTGAGGTGAAATACTGAGTAGGATTGGAAAAGCAACGGCCTGGATTGCAGGGTCAAGCCCTGCAATGACGACGTAGGGTTCGTCACTCTGACTTCCCCCACCTTCGTCATCCCATGGCTTGACCATGGGATCCATGCCGTGACCTTTGGGCTAGTTCAGGACTTAGCTACAACTCTCCGAATAGACGGCTCCGAACTCACCCCTGCCGCCCGTTTTCCTGACCGCCAATGATCCGTTTTCTCAGGAACCCGGAAAAGCCGTCGATCACGTAAACCGTCAGGATGATCAGGAAGATGATCGTCCACGCTTCCGGCCACTTGTAGGCGCTGATGCGGTCGGCGAGCAGGAAGCCGATGCCGCCGGCGCCGACGATGCCCAGGATCGTGCCGGAGCGGGTGTTGGATTCGAAGTTGTAGAGAATGATCGACAGGATCACCGGCAAGGCCTGGGGCAGAATGGCGAAGCGGATGGTCTGCAAGTTGCCACCGCCGGAAGCCTTGACACCATCGACCGGTTTCTTGGACGTGTTCTCGATTGCTTCCGAAAACAGCTTTGAAAAGGTGCCGATTTCCGAGACCGCAATGGCGAGGATGCCGGCCAGCGGACCAAGACCGAAGGCGCGGATGAAAATCAGCGCCAGGATGATCTGCTCGACAGCGCGCAGGGCGTCGAAGCCGCGCCGGGCGCTCAGGCGCAGCCAGCTGAAGGGCATGATGTTCTTGGCGCCCAGAAAGGCGAGCGGGAAGGCGATGATGGCCCCCAGAATCGTGCCCATGAAAGCCATGGCCACCGTTTCGCCGAGACCCTTGAGAATTTCGCTCCAGTCCTGCCACGTGGTCCAGATATGGGGCGGAAACATGAAGGAGAGCACGTTTCCAAAGCGTGTCAGACCTTCCAGGATACGCCCAGGCGAGAAGTCGAACGCCCACAGGCACCAGCCGGTCAGGGCGGCGAAAACGGACCAGGCGGCGATCCTGACAAGTTTCGCCTGAAGCGGCATCCCGAAGGCACCGGGTACCAGGTCCCTGGCAGCGTCAAGGGAGAGAGGTGTCTTGTTCATGATCATACTCCCTTGCCGGTCAGGCCGATGATGCGGTGGCGAACTTTTTCACTGACCGTGTCAATCACGATCACGGTGACGAAGATGATCAGGAAGAGCGCGGAGAGATCCGTGTATTCCTGCAAGGACATGGCGACCCGGATTTCCTGGCCAAGGCCGCCGGCGCCGACGAAGCCGATAATGGAAGACGCCCGGACGTTGATTTCGAACCGCAGCAACGTGTAGCTGATGATGTTCGGAACGACCTGGGGGACGATGCCGTATCTGATCTGGTCGAACCAGGATCCGCCGGAGGCCTTGATGCCCTCCAGCGGCCGCATGTCCGCATTTTCATTGGCTTCGGAATAGAGCTTGCCGAGCGCGCCGGTGGCATGCAGGCCAATGGCAAGGACCCCAGCGAGTGGACCGACGCCAAAACAGAAAACGAAAATCAGGGCCCAGACGAGTTCCGGAACCGTACGAACGATTTCCAGATAGCGCCGGGTCAGATTGAGCACAAAGCGATTGGGTGCAAGGTTCCGGGAGGCCGGAAAGCTTAGTAGAAAAGCTCCAACCACACCGAAGAGCGTTGCCATATAGGCAATCAGGATCGTTTCGAGCAGAAGCTGCAGCCAGACCTTCCAGCGCCAGAACCAGTTGGCAATGTCGGATCCGAGCGTCTCCCAATGGAGCACCGGCAAGGTCTTGTAGAGATATTCCCCAAGACGCGGCAAACCGGCCCAGATTTTCCACATGGAGACCCGGTCGCCATTGGAGAGCGTCACGTCGGTCATGTCGAAAAATCCGCCGATCCAGGCGGCGGCCACGAAACAGACCGCAAAGAGCGCTGTCGAGACCGTGTTGATGCGCAGCGCAGATTTACGCGCGGCAGCATAGTCGCGTTCGAACTGGTCGATCGCCGGAGAAAGAGCCGTCATGGGAATGCCGTAAAAGGGGATGAGGGGCAAGAAAGGCGCCGACCGGCGCCTTTCTCGTGTGGTTGGCTTAGCCGCCGCGGCGCTGCTTTTTCAGCCAGTCGCGCATGTCGACGATCCACTGGTAGCGCTCATGGTCGACGCGCTTCCAACCCTTTTGCGGGCTGTCGTCTCCGCCGCGCATGGAGTTGAAGGCCGCCGGATCTTTTTCCGGGATGGTTTCAACGGCAACGGTCATGTCGGCGATCAACTCTGCCGGCAGATTGACGCGGGCGGTGAACGGGCCGCTCGTGATTTCAGGGCTTTCCCAGATCGGGCAGACGACGCCTTCTTCGATCATGCCCTTGGTGATCATGCGCTGCCAGCGGCCATCGGTGGCGTTGTTCTGCCAGGTGGCGGCACTGTCATACTGTTTGTTGACAACACCGAGAACGCCGGTCTCGTGGCCACCGGAGAACGGGATGGCGGCAAAGTGGGTTTTCGGGTCGTAGCCCTGCTGAACCATGTTGAAGTAGGGCACGGCGAAGCCCGACGTGGAATCCGGATCGGCAAACGCGTGGACCTTGCCTTTGAGATCGTCCAGGGAGGTGTAGCCGCTGTCGCAACGAACCATCACGACGGAGTAGTAACCGGTGGAACCGTCCTTGTTGAGACGGGTCAGGAGCGGAACGACACCGCCATTGGTTTCGGTGTAGGCAGCTGCATAGGAAGACGAGCCAAGGAACGCGAATTCGATCTGGTCGGCGGCAATCGCCTGGATCACACCGTCATAGGAGCCGGCGGTGAAGATCTCGACTTCGACGCCGAGTTCCTTTTCAAGATATTCTTCAAATGGCTTGTAGCGAGCGATCCGGTCTTTCTCGTTTTCGCCGGACAGAATGCCGAACTTGAGGGTTTTGTACTGGTCTTTCCAGCTGTCAGCCAGGGCCGGGGAGGCGGCCAGAACGACTGCGGAAACTGCTGCTGCGAAGAGTGCCTTCATGGTGATGCTCCTGTTGCGCCGGATATCCGGCTCATCGGCGGCACATGCCGCCCTGTTGCGCTTGATCGGGAAGCCCGGCCTGGCGCGGTCAGGCCCCAACCGCCTGCCTGGCGGGCTGGGACGAAACGTCTGTGATTGCGGTAGAAGTCACGCTCTCGTCGATGTCGGCGCCAAGCGTGTCGGTGCCATAGATCTGACGGACGCGTTCGGTCGTGAGCGCCTCCGGCGTGCCATCGAAATGCACCCGGCCATCGCGCATGGCGATGATGCGTTCACAATAGGCGCGGGCCGTATCCAGCGTGTGCAGATTGACCAGCACCGTGAGACCGTCCGTTCGGTTGATTTCGCGTAGCGCGTCCATCACGCGGGTGGCATTGGCCGGGTCGAGCGAAGCGATGGGCTCATCTGCCAGCATGATGCGCGGGTTCTGAACCAGTGCCTTGGCAATGGCGACACGCTGTTGCTGGCCGCCGGACAGCGTCCCGGCCCTCTGCAGGGCCTGGGGGGCGAGATCCAGCCGATCCAGCGCCTCAATGGCCCGTGTCCGATCCTCGTCGGTAAAGCTGCGGCTCATGGAGCGCAGGAAACCCGTATGGGCGATGCGGCCGACCATGACATTGGTCAGCACATCCATCCGTTCCACCAGATTGAACTGCTGGAAAATCATGGCACAGGAGGCCCGCCAAAGGCGCAGGTCACGGCCTTTCAGGGCGGTGATATCCTGGCCGTCATTGACGATCGTGCCGGTGCTCGGATCTGTCAGCCGGTTGATCATGCGCAGCAAGGTCGACTTGCCTGCGCCCGAGCGTCCGATGACGCCTACCATCTGTCCCTTGGGGATTGCCAGGGACACTGCGTCCACTGCGGTCAGGTCCCCGAATTTCTTCGATAATTGCTCAATGACAAGCATTACGCCCTCCAAAACCGGAGTGCGACCTAGCAAAAATCTGCGCTTGGCAGATGTCTATATGATTATACTTTTATGAAGTTTTACGACAGTCTCGATGTATTTGTTTGCCGGTGAAAAAATAAAATCATGAATCTGAAGCGTAATATCAAATTGTATTTTGTGTCATTGGAAATCAGGTCAGTTTTACTGTCGTAATTGTCGTCATTTCTACACAATAAGTTCATTTTCGACGCCGCTCTTGTCGTTACGCTCCACGCGCCTTGCCGGACCTGACCCGGCAACAACAGGAGCTTCCGACATGCGTTTTTTGAAAACCGCCGCCATCGCGGCTGCAGCCCTGGCTGTATCGCTTACGTCTTCTTTTGCCGACACATTCAAACTTGCCGTCACCGACGTTGAGGGCCTTGAGCGCTTGCAGCTGGAATGGGGGCCGTTCAAGCAGGCTCTGGAAAATGCCACCGACCACACATTCGAGTTCTTTCCGGTCACCAGCCGGACGGCAGCCGCCGAAGCGTTGCGCGCAAAACGCGTTGATTTTGTCGTCACCGGTCCGGCTGAATACATCGTCATCAACAAGCTGACGGAAGCCACCCCGCTGATCGGTCTCGGCCGTCCGGACTACTTCTGTGCGATCGTCGTTCGTGCCGACAGCGGCATCACCCGCCCGGCCGATCTGAAAGGCCAGAAGGTTGCCTTCGGTGACATCGGTTCCACATCCAACATGCTGTGCCCGATGCAGCTGATGGCCGACTATGGCGTTGATCCGGTCAAGGACGTCAACAAGCTGCACACCTCTCGCAACATTGCGCATGAAGCCCTCAAGAAGGGCGACGTCGCGGCGATCGGCACCAACCACAATTCCTGGCTGCGGGTGCGTAACAAGGACGAGAGCGTACCGAACGGTTTCTTCCGCGTGATCGCACGGTCCGGCGATCTGCCGAACGACATGCTGATGGTTGCTTCCCATGTCGACCCGGCCAAGGCCGAAGGCGTGCGCAAGGCCATCCTGGACAACAAGGATGCGATCATCGCCGGCATTCTCGCGCATGAAGAGAATGACAAGTATGGCGGCATGGACCTGGTTGCCATCGAAGATGGTGCCTATGACCTGGTGCGCTCCATGTATACCACCGCCGGCTTCCCGCAATACGACAACTTCATCGGCGAATAATGGCCCAGGCCCAGTTTCAGACCATCGGCGCTCCGGCGCCGGTGGTTCCCGTTGCCAAAGAGATTGCCTCGCGCGCCTGCGAGCTGTCAGTGACGGGGCTTTGCAAGAGCTTCGGAAAGAACCGGCCGGTGTTGCGCGGCGTTTCCTTTGCCGTTCATCAACGGGAATCCGTCGCCCTGATCGGGTCGAACGGGGCAGGCAAGTCGACCGCTCTACGGTGTGCCCTGCGCCTCCTGGAGCCGGAGACCGGATCCATCTCGCTTTTTGATCAGGACATTACAAGCGCCGGGTTGCGTCAGCTCAGGACCGTCCGGGCCGATGTCGGCTTTGTTTTCCAGAAACACAATCTCGTGCCGCGTGTGTCGGCTTTGACAAATGTGATTCACGGCAATCTCGGCCGCAGGGGCGGGGTGCGTGGCTGGACCCATTTTCTGGCCACCTCCGGTCTGAGAGACCGGGCCATGGCCTGCCTGGAACGTGTCGGCCTGGCTGACCACGCGCTGAAACGCGCGGATCAGCTGTCCGGTGGCCAGTCTCAGCGCGTCGCGATTGCCCGGGCTCTGATGCAGCAGCCAAAGATGATCGTGGCGGACGAGCCCGTGGCCAGTCTCGACCCGGTCGCCGGGCAGGAGGTGATGGATCTCTTTCACCAGCTGACCCGTGAAGAAGGCATTACGCTCCTGTTCACCTCGCACAATGTGCAGCAGGCGCTCGACTATTCGGACCGTGTTCTGGCCATCAAGCAGGGCGCGATCGTGCTGGACGAGAGAAGCGGTGCGCTGAACGCGGCCGATATGGGCAAGCACTATGGCTGAGACAGCAAACATCAAATCCCGTCAGGTGCCCGACCGGTTCGAGCGACCGGGTGTGTTCAAGTTCACGGCCTACGTGGCGCTCGCCGCCTTCGTGATCTGGTCGTTTCAGGGGGCTGGCTGGTCCTTCTCCGCGCTCGTATCCGGTGGTCCGGCAATGGCCGATTTCCTGTCACGGGCCTGGCCTCCGTCCCTGGAGCGGTTGCCGCAGCTCTCCGGTGCGCTGGTCGAAACCTTTCAAATGGCGCTGGCCGGTACGATCATAGGTGTCGTGGTCAGCGTGCCGCTCGCCATTCTGGCCGCCAAGGGGCTGACGCGGCAGGGGATCCTGTCCAGATCGGTCTATACGGCGTCGCGTCTCCTGATTGCCCTGTTCCGGACGGTTCCGGACTTGGTCTGGGCCCTGGTGTTTGTGATTTCGGTCGGTCTCGGCCCCTTTGCCGGCACGCTGGCGATTGCGGTCGACACGATCGGTTTCTGCGGCCGCTTCTTCGCCGAAGCCATGGAGGATGTCGAAAAGGGGCCGAGCGAGGCTCTGACTGCGGCAGGCGCCAGCCGGACCGACACGATCTTCTGCGCGGTCATTCCGGCAGCCATGCCCTCGTTCATCACCACCTCGCTGTTTGCCCTGGAAAAGGCAACTCGGTCCTCTGTCGTGCTCGGCCTTGTCGGGGCAGGCGGGATCGGCATCGAACTGAAGGTGGCGATGGATTTCTTCGACTACCAGCTCGCCATGACCATCATCCTGATGATCTTCGTGCTGGTGCTTCTTGTTGAACGGCTCGGCAGCATCGCCCGAAGCCGGATTTTGGAAGGAACTTCTCAATGAGTGACACACAGACCCTGGAGCGCACGGATACGGCGCATTTTGCCTGGGACAAACGCTGGCAGACCGAAGCGGGCCGTGCGGACTGGCTCAAGCCGGCCGACGATGTGGCCATGCTGATCGCTTCCCTGCAGCAGGACGGACCGGTCAAGGCGCTGGATCTCGGCTGCGGTGTCGGTCGTCATGCGCTTGCCTTTGCGCGTGCGGGCTTCGAGACCCACGCGGTCGACCTGTCCGAGGCGGGCTTGCAGGAGCTTGAAAAAAGCGCGAAGGCTGGCGGCGTGGAGGTTGCCGCGCAACTGGCGCCGATGACGGAATTGCCTTTTGAAGACAACACGTTCGACTATGTTCTATCCTTCAACGTTATCTATCACGGTGACCCGGATATCGTGAAAAAGGCCATTTCGGAAATTGCCCGCGTTCTGAAGCCGGGTGGCGTCTACCAGGGCACCATGCTGTCCAAGCGGAACGGCAATTTCGGACTGGGAACCGAGGTCGCGCCCGACACCTATGTGCGCGAGGGCGACGACGACAAGGACCACCCGCATTTCTATTGCAACGCGGCTGAACTGGTGGCGCTTTTCGACGGCTTTGAACTGCGTTCGCTGGAAGACAAGCTGCACAGCAAGCCGGGCTCCTGGCACTGGCACCTGGTGGCCGAACGGCTCGCCTGACCCGAGACGGGCTGGATCTGGACAGGTCCGCGTCGGACCTGTCCAGGCGCCTAGTCGACAGCCGGCTCCGGGAGCGGTTCGTCCGTTTCCGGCGCCAGTGTCTGGTCGGCATCTGCCGTGGGCTGGCTTGTGAAGCCCTTCAGACCGCCGAACTCGCGCGCGTCGCGCTGGATTTCCACCGGGCTGAGCGCATACCCCGTCGCAAGCTCGGCAAGAGAGCGCAGCGCATGCATGTGAATGCGCTCATAGCCGTGGCTGGCATCGACACCAAAGGTGATCAGCGCCGTACGCACATCCGCGCCCGCCTCGATTGCGGTCGCTGCGTCGGAACGGTAATACCGGAAGATATCCTTTTGAAACTTGATATCGTTGTCGCGGCAGAGCTGGGCCATCTTGCGGGTCAAGTGGTAGTCGAACGGGCCGGTCTGGTCTCCCATTGCAATCGTGACGCCAAACTCGTCGGAGTTCTGGCCGGGCGCTGTGGTGCCATTGTCGATGGCCACCAGTGACGCGATTTCCGGCGTCAGGATCGACTGGGCGCCGTGACCCGTCTCTTCGGCGATGGTGAACAGCCAGTAGATGTCGACCGTCGGTTCGATCTCCGTTTCAACCAGGGCCTTCAAGGCCGCCAGCATCACGGCGACGCCGGCCTTGTTGTCGAGGTGACGTGAAACAATGAACCCGTTTTCCAGAAACTCCGGTGCCGGATCAATGGCAACAAAGTCACCAACATCAATGCCGAGCCGGTGTAGATCGTCACGGGTCTTGGAATAGGCATCGACCCGGAGCTCGACATAGTCCCAGCCCACCGGCAGCTTGTCGACCTCTTCGTTAAAGGTGTGACCTGATGCCTTCAGGGGCAGGATGGTGCCGGAATAGGCGCCGTTCTCGGAAAAGAGCGTGGTCCGGGCACCTTCGGCAAAGCGGGCCGACCAGTGCCCGATCGGCACAAGTTCAAGGCGGCCATTTTCCTTCAGCGACTTGACCTGCGCACCGAGCGTGTCGAGGTGCGAGACAAAGGCCCGGGCCGGTTTGCGGCTCTTGCCCTCAATCCGCGCCCTGACGGCGCCGCGCCGGGTGATCTCGAAAAACACGCCGAGGGATTCAAGTTCCTTGCAGACATGCCGCACGATTTCATCGGTATAGCCGGTTGGGCTGGGTATCTGCAAAAGCTCGTTCAGTTTATCCGTGAGATAGGAGATATCGATGTTCAAGAGCGTCATGATCCGGCCCGGCTCAATGTCGTCCTGACGGGCTGGGGCACCGACAGGGGGAAGAGGAAATCTACGAAGCGCTCTGCTGTCGGCTGCGGTTCGTGATTAGCAAGCCCCGGCCGTTCATTCGCCTCGATAAAGCGATATTCCGGTTGTCGGGGGTCCTTGACCATCAAGTCAATGCCGGTGACAGGAATTTCGATCGCGCGCGCGGCCCGAATGGCGGCATCTATCAGCGCATGATGGGTTTCTCCGGTGACATCGTGGATGGTGCCGCCGGTATGAAGATTGGCGGTGCGCCGAACGGCCAGCACCTGGCCTTGAGGGAGAATATCGTCCAAGGCCAGATCATGCGCGTCGAGGCAGCGATCCACTTCGTCGTCAATAACGATCGTGGATTCGCCGCCGGTTGCCGCCGACCGTCTTCTGGACTGGGTCTCAATGAGTTCCCGGATGGTGGCCTTGCCATTGCCGGTGACTTCCGCCGGCTTGCGCAAGGCAGCCGCAACGACCTTGTAGTCGATGACGACAAGCCTGAGGTCTTGCCCGGAAACACATTCTTCCACCAGGACATCGTTGGAAAAGGTCCGCGCCACGTCTATGGCGTCCATGACCTGGCTGACAGAGGTCAGGCCGATGGCAATGCCCTTGCCCTGTTCGCCACGTGCCGGTTTGACCACCACGGATCCATGTTTTTCCAGGAACAGCGCGATGTCGTCGGCGCCACCCGCCAGGATCTGGTCGGGGACCTCGACACCGGCGCGCTCGACAATACGACGGGTGGTTGCCTTGTCGTCGCAGATGGACATGGCAACGGCGCTGGTAAACTCGCTCAAGGATTCCCGGCATGCCACCGACCGGCCACCGTAGGACAGGCGGAAGAAGCCGCCTTCCGCATCGAGGATCTCCGTCTGGATTCCCCGCCGCCGCGCCTCATTGACGATGATCGTGGCATAGGGATTGAGCTTGTCCTCCAGGGCAGGTCCGGCAAACAGAGCCTCGTTGATGGTGTTCTTGCGCTTGACCGTGAAAAAGGGCACCCGCTCGAAGCCGAGTTTTTCGTAAAGGCCAATGGCAAGGTCGTTGTCGTGGAGAACAGAGAGATCCATATGGGGCAGGCCCTTGCCCTTGAAGACTTCCGCAAGGCGGCGCGCCAGCGCCTCTCCAACACCGGGAAAGCGGGCTTGTGGTGACACGGCGAGACACCAGAGCGAACTGCCCTGATCGGCGCCACTGGTCGCCCGGCTGTGATCGATGCCCATGGCTGTGCCGACGATGCTGCCGGTGTCGTCCTCTTCGGCAACCAGGATCGTCGTGGTCCGGGGGTCGAGTTCCGACCAGAAGAACTCCGGGGGCACCGGCACCATGCCGCGGCGGATATAGAGCTCGTTGATGGCCTCCGCATCACTGCGCGAGGACAGCCGGCGGACCGTGAAACCCTTGCGCCGGCTGCGGGCAGGGCGGTAGGTCGCCAGATTGAGCCGGAACGTGTGGGACGGATCCAGGAAAAGCTCCTGCGGGGCGGACCCGACCAGGACATGAGGGTCGCGGACGTAAAAGGCGATGTCGCGCCGGTCCGGGCGCTCATTGCGCAGGACCTCGATCAGCTTGTCCATGTCCTGGTAGGTGTTGGCAAAAACGAGCCGGCCCCAACCGCAATTGATGTAGCGGTTTTTCTGGGCCTCCGTTTCTTCCTCCAGTCTGAACTCGGGTTTCAGGCCATGTTCGCGCATCCGCTTCAGCCGGTGGTCAAAGGCCCCCTTGGGGCGTGAGGGATCGTTCTCAGCCAATGGTCAGACCTCCTGTGCCTGCAGCCACATTTCCAGAAGGGCGACTTGCCAGAGTTCCGAGCCACGCAACGGCGTGATGTATTTGGTCGGATCGGCATAGAGCTTGTCGAGATAGGCCTGGTTGAACAGGCCGCGGTCTCGGGCGGCACGGCTTGAAAGCGTGTCGCGGACCATGTCCAGGTAGTCGCCCTGAATGTATTTGAGTGCAGGCACCGGAAAATAGCCCTTGGGCCGGTCAATCACTGCGCTCGGGATCACCTGACGGGCCGCTTCCTTCAAAACGCCCTTGCCGTCCTGAGCGAGCTTGAACTCGGCCGGAATGCGTCCGGCAAGCTCGACGAGTTCGTGGTCCAGGAAGGGCACGCGTGCCTCAAGCCCCCAGGCCATGGAGTGATTGTCGACGCGTTTGACCGGGTCGTCCACCAGCATGACATTGGTGTCGAGACGAAGCGCCTTGTCGACCGGGTCTTCGGCGCCGGCTCCTGCAAAATGGGCCTCCACGAACGCAAGGCTTTCGTCCCGTTCGCAACGATAGTCAGGGGCAACGGCCTCGGCCATCTGCGCTTCCGTCCGGTCGAAAAAGGCGGCGCGATAGTCCTGGACGGGCCGGTTGGAGCCGGACAGCTTGGGATACCAGTGGTAGCCTGCAAAAACCTCATCCGCGCCCTGGCCAGACTGGACCACCTTGATGTGTTTGGAGACTTCCCTGGAAAGCAGGTAGAAGCCGATATTGTCATAAGAGACCATCGGTTCCGACATCGCGCGGATCGCGCCCGGCAGGTTTTCCTGCAAGTGCGAGGAGGGGATGAAGATCTGGTTGTGACTGGTGCCGTAGTGCTCGGCAATCAGGTCCGAATACTGGAATTCATCCCCCTTCTCGCCGTGGGCTTCCTCGAAGCCGATCGAGAAAGTTGCCAGTCCCTTCTGGCCTTCTTCGGCAAGGAGGCCGACGATCAGGCTTGAATCGACACCACCCGACAGGAGCACACCTACCGGAACATCGGCCACCATACGGCGGCGGACGGCGGTGCGCAGGCTTTCCAGAACCGCATCGCGCCAGTCGTCGGCACTGCGTGCCAGGTCTTCTGCCGATTTCTCGAAATCCGGCGCCCAATAGGTGTAGTCGCTGGCAGACCCGTCGGCCTCGATGCTGCGGACCGTGGCCGCCGGCAGCTTGCGCACTCCGTTCAAGATGGTGCGCGGAGCAGGAACAACTGCGTGCCAGCTCATGTAGTGGTGCAGGGCGACACGGTCGATCGACGTATCGATCCCGCCGCCCGCCAGAAGCGCCGGCAGGGAGGAGGCAAACGCGAGGCGGTTGCCGGCTTCGCTCAGGTAAAACGGCTTGATACCGAAGCGGTCGCGGGCCAGGTGGATGCGGCCACTTTCATGTTCGTGAATGGCAATGGCAAACATGCCGTGAAAGCGTGCAAAACAATCCTTGCCCCATTCCGCCCAGGCTTTGAGGATGACTTCGGTGTCACTGGTCGAAAAGAAGGCATAGCCTTTTGCCGTCAGGTCTTCGCGCAGCTCCTGGTAATTGTAGATGCAGCCATTGAACACCAGTGACAGGCCCAGGGCCATGTCGGTCATCGGCTGTGCGCCGCGTTCACTCAGATCGATAATTCTGAGACGCCGGTGGCCGAAGGCGACCCGGCCACGCTGGGTGACACCCATGCCATCGGGACCGCGGGCTTCCATTGCATCGGCCATCCGGGAGACCCGGACAACATCCGCCTGTTCGCCACCAAAAACCACTTCGCCGCAAATGCCGCACATATTGACAAATAACTCCGTTCCTTGAGAAGACGGAGACTATATAGAACTCTAATCGTTAGAGTTCAAATGAATAGAGGTGTAACGATGCAGGCGATGGAGTCATCGCAAGTGGTCAAGGCCATCCGGAAAATCGTTCGGGCCATTGACTTGCGCTCTCGGGAGGTGTCCAGGCAGACAGGTCTGACGATCCCGCAAATTGTTGTTTTGCAAGGCGTTCGCG
Organism: Labrenzia sp. VG12; assembly: GCF_002237595.1. Lineage (NCBI taxonomy): Bacteria > Pseudomonadati > Pseudomonadota > Alphaproteobacteria > Hyphomicrobiales > Stappiaceae > Labrenzia > Labrenzia sp. VG12. The sequence goes on along the minus strand of NZ_CP022529.1, from coordinate 1,799,324 downwards.
ACCTTGGTGAAGTCACGACGAAAGCCCTGTCCGAGAATGCCGATCTGAGTTCGGCGACCGTCGTGACAATTCTCGACAAGCTGGAGGAAAAAGGGCTTATCGAACGCTACAGGTCGGTCTCCGACAGGCGAATCGTGCATGCGAGGCTGACCGCTGACGGGGAAACGATTGCGTGCGATCTACCGGGCCTGCTGCATGAAGAGTTTGAAAAAAAATTCGATGCCCTCGACCCGGAAGATCGTGCGCAACTGGTTTCCTCCATTGAGCAGATTGCCGAAATGATGAATGCCCACAAGCTGGATGCCGCCGCAATTCTGGTAACGGGCAAGTTGCCTGACTGACGGCCTGTGGATCCGCGGAAGGAACTGGGGCCCTTGGTCAGGCCCGCTTTCTTTCGGATATCCCAGACAATGGTTTGCCAGAATCAGCAAGGGTCTTCTGAAAGGCCGAGACGCGGTCCCGGAGTTCTCCGGCAGGAACGGCCGGTGAGCAGTAGAAGCCCTGGAGGCCGTCGCAGCCGAGCGCCGCGGTCAGGGCATATTCTCCGGCAGTTTCCGCACCTTCGGCGATCACCCGGAGGCCGAGGCTGCGGCTGAGGCCGACAATGGCTTCAAACAATTGTCGCTTTTGCGGATTCTCGTCGGCTTTCGTGAGGAACGCCCGGTCGATCTTCAGTTCCTGGAAGGGGAGCCTGTGAAGATAGATCAGGGAGGAATAGCCGGAGCCGAAATCGTCGAGGGACAGCTGGACACCAATCTGTTGCAGGTCTGACAGGATATCGAGAACCGTCACCTCGCTGGTGTCGAAAAAGACGTTCTCGGTGACTTCCAGGCAAAGAACATGCGGTGGCAGGCCGTAGGTGTCGAGTACGTTGCGGACCGTATCGGCGAAGCTTGGCTGACGGAATTGCAAGGGTGAGACATTGACCGACACCTGACGGAAGTCGAAGCCTTCCTGGCGCCAGGCTGCCGCCTGCTTGCAGGCCGCTTCCAGCACATATTGACCCAGTTCCAGCACAAGGCCGGTTTTTTCGGCAATCGGGATGAATTCTCCAGGTGGAATAAAACCGCGCTTTTCGCTCGGCCAGCGGATCAGGGCCTCCACGCCAACCAATCGTCCGTCCACTGGCCGGATTTGCGGTTGGTAATGCAAAAGTAGCTGATCTGTCTTCAACGCGGCACGCAAAAGCGTTTCCGTCAGCATCTCCTTCTGGATGCGTTCGTTGAGGGGCGGCGCAAAAAACTCGTAGCGCGGGCCTTCCTTCTTCTTGGCCGCTCGAAGCGCAAGGCCAGCGACGCGGTGGGCCGTTTCAACATCCTCGGCGTCCCTTGGAAGGAGCGCAATTCCGATGCTCGGCTCAACCCGGATTTCCCCTTCTTCCAGGTGAAAGGGGGAGGAAAGCAGTTCAAGCGCCTTGATCGCGTAGTCCTCTGCAATGGCTCCCTGGCTGTCAAATGGCAACAGAATGCAGAAGTCATCGGCCGAAATCCGGGCGATCTGGGCCCTGGGACCAAAAATGTTGGCAAGACGCGCATAGGCCTGAAGCAGGATCCGGTTGCCGACCTGCTGGCCGAATGTGTCGTTGACCTTGGCGAAGCCGTTGAAATCGAGATGGATCAGGGACGCCGAGGCCCTGTTCTGCTTTGCGCGCAGCAGGGCCTTGCGAAGATCCGAGAAATACTGGGCGCGGTTGCCCGCTGTCGTGACAGGGTCGGTATAGGCAAGCTTGTGCAGCTTGTCCTGCAGATCCGTCACTTTCTCAAGGCCGTGTGCAAGGTCGCCAATTTCGTCGCGGCGTTCCGTGTGTGGAATGTTCTTGGTCTTGGTGCCTCCCGCCAGGTCGTTGGCAACACCTGCAAGCTGGCGCAGGGGCAACAGCTCGAACCGCAAAAGGAGGCCGCCAATCAGAATAACCGCCGTCAGGATGACAATCGCCGCCGACAGGATCCGCGTCTTCAAGCGGTTCTCCGCATGGGTCAGATCATCGACCCAGCCGACATCGACGGCAACGGCGCCCGCAACCTTGCCATCCGCCGTCAGGATGGGCGTCAGATAGGCCAGCCGAAGGCGGCCCTGCACGGGCACATTGCCGATATAGGGATGGCCTGCAGCCAGGCTGGCATAAGCCGGATGGCCCTCGCCCAGCGAAAAAGCGGGCGCCGGACCGCCGTCAGGAGCCTTGAAGGTGGTTGCAAACCGGTCGAAGGTGGCCGTTTCCTCGGACCACTTGAACAGGTTGGCAGCTCCCTGATTGGTTCTCCCGATCGCAGTGACCAACTGGTTGAACTGGTCGCTCGGTTGCAGCGGGAACCGGGTGGCGTCAGCAGCAATCCTCAGCGATACCGGGTTGTTGTTGCTGTCGAACTCGGGGTGGAAAACGAAGTCTGTGCCAAAACAAAGAATCGCGACGGCGCTCCGCGCGGCGCGGTCGATCCGGATGGAGGCGTTTTCCTTGGTCGTTCTGGAGAGCTCAAAATAGCTCAGGCCGGAGACAAGGCCGATACTGCAGAGGACCAAAATGACCAGAATGGAGCTGATCCGGAATACAAGCGTATGTAGACCCAACCGTTTAATTTCACCAATTCCTTGTCAAATTCACGTATAGATCGTTCTTTTTGGGTAGACACGTAAAAGTAAAATCCAATCGCTACGAAATTCTGAACGCGCGGTAATAAAATACAACTTACTCTGGGTCAGGTTGTGGTTTTTCGTGCCAGCCTCTTCTCCCCGCCTGTGTTCTGCCGGGGAAGGCGCAAGCCCCCCCATTGGAAAATCAGCCGAAAACGGGTAGGACGGGGTCTGAAGCGGGCTATCGATCGCCAACCGTCCGCGTCGGTTTTTGGGATGAGTGCCGCTTGATTTCTTTGCGACCCGTATTGAACGTCCTTGGCTTCCTGTATGTCGGGCTTGCCACCGCCATGCTGATTCCGGCGATTGTCGACGTTGCGCAGAAAAACGCGGACTGGCAGGCCTTTGTGTTTTCGGCGCTGCTGACCGGGATGGTCGGCATGCTCTTGTCCATTGCCGTGGGCGGAGCCCTGCGTGAAGGCCTGGACACACGGCAGACCTTCATTCTGACTACGCTTGCCTGGACGACGCTGCCCGCTTTCGGAGCCTTGCCGTTCTTGTGGCTGGGCGTTGGGTATGCCGATGCCGTTTTTGAGGCCGTATCCGGCTTTACGACCACAGGTTCGACCGTTCTGACGGGCCTTGACGGCTTGCCGCCGGGTCTTCTTGTCTGGCGGTCCCTGATGCAGTGGATGGGCGGTATCGGGATTGTCGTTATGGCGATCGTGCTTTTGCCCTTCCTCAGAATCGGCGGAATGCAGCTGTTTCAGAGTGAAAGCTCGGACAGGTCGGAAAAGATCGTCAGCCGTTCCGTGGAACTGATCCGCCTGATCGGCCTGGCCTATCTTTTCCTGACGGTCTCCTGCATCGCGGCCTATCTGGCGACGGGCATGGAGCTGTTTGATGCCTTCAACCATGCGCTGACCACGATTGCGACGGGTGGATTTTCCACCCATGACCTGTCCTTCGGGTATTTCACCAACCCGGCATCCGGCTGGGTGGCAGTGTTTTTCATGGTGGTCGGCGCCTTGCCCTTCGTGCTGATCGTGCAGGCCTTGCGCGGTCATCCGCTGTTGCTGTGGCGCGACCCACAGGTTCGGGCGCTGCTCGGCTTTCTGGCGCTCGTCTCGCTGACGCTGACGGTCTATCTCGGCATCAACATGCAGTTTCCCTTCGATGAGGCGCTGCTGCGTGCCACTTTCAACGTGGTGTCGGTGGTCACCGGGACGGGCTATGCGCTCGGCGACTTTTCGCAATGGGGCGCGCCGGTTGTCGGCATCACCTTGCTGCTGATGTTCGTCGGTGGCTGCACCGGATCGACAACGGGCGGCATCAAGATCTTCCGCTTTCTTGTCTTCTTCGGCACGGTCAGGGCGCATCTGCGCCGCATGGTGCGCCCGCACCGGATCATGTCGGAAGAATATGGCGGCACGCGGCTGACACCGGAATTGTCATTCTCGGTCCTGGCGTTCCTGGTGGTCTATCTGGGGTCCGTCGGCATCATTACGGTTGCGCTGTCGTTTTTTGATCTCGATCTGGTCACGGCCGTCTCCGCCGCGGCGACGTCCGTCGGAAATGTCGGGCCCGGGCTCGGGCCCATGATCGGACCGGCTGGTCATTTCGCGCCGCTGCCGGACGGCGCAAAGTGGTTGTTGTCCTTTGCCATGCTTTTAGGCCGTCTTGAACTGTTCACGGTTCTGGTGCTGCTTGACCCGGATTTCTGGTCCAAATAGGCCTGAAGCGTCTTTCCACCTTCCTGCATGAGGATTGCCCCGCATGAAGTTCACCGCGCCACTGGTCGGCGGCCGGCTCGAGAAACGTTACAAGCGCTTCCTTGCCGATGTTGTCCTTGAGGACGGCAGTGCAGTTACGGCCCATTGCGCCAACCCGGGCTCCATGCTGGGGCTGAAGGAACCGGGGTCCCGGGTCTGGTTGTCGCTTTCGGACAATCCCAAACGGAAGCTCAAATACTCCTGGGAAGTGATCGAAGCAGACGGCGCGCTGGTCGGCATCAACACCGCGCATCCCAACAAGCTGGTGGAGGAAGCCCTGGAGGCGGGCCGGATCGACGGGCTGTCCGGCTTTGCTTCCCTGCGCCGGGAAGTCAAATACGGCAAGAATTCCCGCATCGATATCCTGCTGGAAAGCGATGCCGGGGCAAAGACCTATGTCGAGGTCAAGAATGTTCACCTCATGCGTCAGCCGGGGCTTGCGGAGTTTCCGGACAGCGTGACGGCGAGAGGGGCCAAGCATCTCGGCGAGTTGGCGGACATGGTTGCCGACGGACATCGCGCTGCCATGGTCTTCCTGGTCCAGCGGCCCGATTGCGATCGCCTGAGCCTTGCAGGCGATATCGACCCGACCTATGCGGCAGCATTTGCAGCCGCGCGTGCCGCAGGCGTGGAGACCTATGCGATCGGTTGCGATGTCCGGCTTGACGGGATCGACGCCATCAGGCCGGTGACCCTCGAGATTGCCTGAATGTTTTTTGAGAGTTCAGGCCTGACGGACCACGATCGGCGTGCCGTTCGGGACGCGGTTGTATAGATCGATCACGTCCTGCTGCAGCAGACGCACACAGCCGGACGAAACGGCTTTCCCGATCGACCAGGTATCTGCAGTGCCATGAAGGCGGTAAAGCGTGTCGCGGTTGCCTTCAAAGATGTAAAGCGCCCGTGCACCAAGCGGATTGTCGAGGCCGGGCGGCATGCCTTCCCGGTATTTTTCAAGGTCGGGCTGACGCGCGATCATCTCTGCCGGAGGCGTCCAGGTTGGCCAGGCCCTCTTGTGCTGGATCCTGGCGCGGCCTCCCCAGGCAAAACCGGCACGGCCGATGCCGACGCCATAGCGCATGGCCTTGCCGCCCGCCATGGTCAGGTAAAGAAACCGGTTCGGCGTGTCGACGATGATCGTTCCGGCAGGTTCAGGGGCAGAATAATCTACCAGCTGGCGGTAGTAGACCGGATCAATCTTGCTCAGGTCGATCGCCGGAAGCGGGAAACGCTCCCCGGGCATGGCCCGGTACATCTGTGCAAAATCCGAGGAGACCTTCACACCATCGGCACCAGGGGTGCCCGGACGCGCGGGCCGGGGCGGCAGCTGCGCCTGGTTCTGGCAGCCTGCTGCGAATGCCGCCGTGGCAAAAGCAAGAAACTGGCGTCGGTTCAGCATTCCCATTTCCATTCACGTGCTGACACACGGGGTCACGCGGAAGCCCGGGCACAGGATAGGCGACTGTTTGCCTGTGTCACCCGATTGGCCTTGGCTTGTTTCACGTCAGTTTGCAGCGATTCGGTGTCGCAGATGCAAATCGACCGGTCAAACATGTGTCCGACCGGTCGATGGATGCTTGTTCAGGATGTTCTCTGCGAATGCGCAACAATGGCGTCACCTCCAGGTGACATCCGTATTTGAGCCCGCAGCCGGTTTTTCCCGTTCGGGCGGATCAGCCGGCGGTGTCCTTGGAAAGTGGCGGCTGGAACTGCCAGCCCATGTCCCAGGGGAAATAGATCCAGGTGTCCTGAGACACTTCGGTGATGAAGGTATCCACCATGGGCACGCCAACCGGCTTTGCATAGACGGTGGCATAATGGGCCTTGGGCAGCATTTCCCGGACCACCTTGAGGGTCTTGCCCGTGTCGACGAGATCGTCGATCACCAGAACGCCGCTGCCTTCGCCACCTTCCAGATCCACAACTTTCGGGTCGATCGGCTTGATGACCTGCAGCGAGCCCTGGTTGTCATAGTCATGATAGGAGGCAATACAAACGGTCTCGATCGTTCGGATGCCCAGCTCACGGGCGACGATGCCGGCCGGCACCAGGCCGCCGCGGGTGATGCAGACGATGGCCTTCCACTCACCCTCACTCGACAGCCGCCAGGCGAGGGCCCGCGAGTCCCTGTGGAACATGTCCCAGGAAACCGGGAAAGCTTTGTTTTGGGCGGGGTTTTCCATATCTCTTCCTTCAAATTGTCCGGCAAATTATCCGGTGAGCTCGGCAACGGCAGCGGCGACATCGCCAACAGCCGCCTGCAATACGGCCTCGTTGCGCGAGCGTATGACGATCTGGGTGGTGAATTTTCCATCGCTGGCCCGCGGGTAGGACCCGATCAGCGTTTGGGGATGCGCATCCTGGATGGCGGCCAGGCGTTCGGCGATCCGGCTCTCCGGCATGTCCGCCGCGACGGTTTCCGACAGCATCTTGGTGCCGGTTGCAAGAGACGGGGCCAGTGCATCCATCATGGCCTGCATGATGGACGGCACACCTGCCATCACGTGAACGTTGCCAATTCTGAAACCAGGGGCCTTGGAAACCTTGTTCTCGATAAGGTCGGCGCCTTCCGGGATGCGTGCCATGCGCTGGCGCGCCGGGGTGAACTGGCCCGGCAGATAGTGCTTTTCAAGAATGGCGACGGCACGCGGGTCAAGGTTCAGCGGCACTTCGAAGGCGTCCGCAATGCTCTCGGCCGTGATGTCGTCATGGGTCGGACCGATGCCGCCGGAGGTGAACACATAATCGTATTTCTGCCGGAGGCTGTTCACCGCGCCGACAATCTCGGGCTTTTCGTCCGGCACGATCCTGACTTCCTTGAGGTCGATGCCAAGGGAGGTCAGGTAGTCGGCCAGGAACCCAATGTTCTTGTCCTTGGTACGGCCCGACAGGATCTCGTCGCCGATGACCAGAAACGCTGCGGTTACAACGTTGTCTGCGTTCTGACCGGTCATCTTGAAACTCCCTGACATCTGATTGGGGATTGGCTTTAGCCCAGCTTATCGCACGGCTCAAGCAAAAGCGCTGTCTACTGGTGCAGCGTCCAGCCATAAATATCGTCGTACCGGCTTGCCAGGGACGTGGGTTTGGACAGACGCAGAACCATATCGCGTGCAAAGGCCATGGCGCCGGAATAGTGGAACGTACGGGCGTTGCCGAAGGAAATGTCCTGCACATGCGCCACGCGCGATTTCCGTTCGCGCTCGAAGGCTCTCAGGGCAGCCGGAATATTGGTTGCGTCTGCGGGCAGGTGGTTGGCAAGAACGGCGGCATCTTCAATGGCCATTGCCGCACCCTGGGCCATGTAGGGCAGCATCGCATGCGCGGCGTCGCCGAGGAGGGCGATATGGCCGTGAGACCAGGGGGCAGTGGCCTTGACGCTGCACAGGGCCCATTTGAGCCAGTGATCCGAGGACCTCAGAAGATTGCGGACATCCGTCGGCCAGTTGGCGAACTGGTGCAGCAGGGCTTCCTTGTCTGCCGGTGCGGACCAGGTTTCATCCTGCCAGGCTTCCGAGGTCAGCGCGACAATGTTGAGTTCCCGGCCGCCCTTGACCGGATAGTGAACCAGATGCGAGTCCTCATTGAGCCAGAGACCCGCATCGCCGAGCCAGCGTTTGGGGACGGCATCGACAGGCAAGGTTGTGCGGTAGGCGACTTGCCCGCTGAAATGAGCATTCTCATGGCCCGGCACAAGCTGTCGCACCTTCGACCAGACACCGTCCGCACCGATCAGGGCCTTGCAGTTCTGATGACCTGTGACCTGATCGTCCTGGAAAATGCATGACAGGTGGTCATAGGGGGAGGAGGTCAGATCCACGATCTCGCAGCCGAGCCTGAGCTCGATGCCTTCCACCGACTTTGCTTTTCTGAGCAGCACCTGTTGAAGGTCGGCACGGTGGATCTGCCAGAACGGGTGGCCGTGACGTTCTTTCAGGAAATTCCCAAGACGCACAGTTGCCAGTTGCCGGCCCGACGCCCCTGACCAGATACGCAGATTGTCCGGGGCACAGGCGTGGGGGGCGAGATCTTCCAAGACACCGAGCTGGTCGAGAACCGAGCAGGCATTCGGAGACAGCTGAAGTCCGGCGCCGACTTCCTTGAGAGCCCTGGCCTTGTCCATCACGATGATGGAATGACCGTTTGCCTGCAAGGCGAGTGCGGCCGCGAGGCCGCCTATGCCAGCGCCAGCAATGACGATCGGGTGGTCAGCCTCACCATTCGTGCTCATGTCACCGCTTATAGCTTATGCGGCGGCCGGCGCCCAGCTGCAATCAGCAGGCGAGGACTCGGTTGCCTGCAAAGTTGCATCGAACTTGTAAAGCGTGGAGCAATAGGGGCAGACCACTTCGTTTTCGCTGCCCATGTCGAGGAAGACGTGAGGGTGGTCAAACGGCGGATTCGCGCCAATGCACATGAATTCCCGTGCACCGATGGCTACGGAGTCATGTCCGCTAGAATTCTGAAAGTGCGGGACGACCTGATCCGCCATTGTCAAATTCCTCTTTATCTCAAGGGCCAGCTCTCAAATCCGGACCCCGATACCAAATCTTGCGGACCATATCCACTCCTGCCCGGTCTGTGTAGAGGCTTTGTGCCGCGGTTCACAGGCGAGGGGCGTGGCGCATTTTGATTTGGGCTTTGCCAAGAGGCGGTAAACCGCTTAGGGTAGGGACTAATTGCGTTTTCCGTTTACGTAAGGGTTAACTTGTTCATGCCGCAGTTTGAGTTTGATGGTGTCAGGATCGCCTATCTGGACGAAGGGGAAGGCGACCCGATCCTCCTGATCCACGGTTTTGCATCCAACAAGCAAGTGAACTGGCGGTATCCCGGATGGGTGGATCTCCTGGTGAAGGACGGACGCCGTGTCATTGCGATCGACAATCGCGGTCATGGCGACAGCCAGAAATTCTATGATCCTGCCGCCTACGGGGCACCCGTGATGGCGGAAGATGCGCGCCGGCTGCTGGATCACCTCAAGATCGAACAGGCGGATGTGATGGGCTACTCCATGGGAGCCCGGATTTCCGCGTTCCTGACGTTGAACCATCCGGGCCGGGTGCGCCGGGCCGTCTTTTCCGGACTGGGCTACGGCATGATCACCGGGATCGGGGACCCGGAGCCGATTGCAACAGCCCTTGAAACCGAACGACTGCAGGATATCAGCGACCGGACCGGGCGGGCCTTCCGTGCCTTTGCCGAACAGACGGGGTCGGACCGACGCGCGCTGGCGGCCTGCATGCGGTCGTCGCGCCAGAAGATCAGCGAAGAGGATGTCGCCCGGATCGAACGGCCGGTGCTGGTTGCCGTCGGGACCAAAGACGATGTTGCCGGTTCTCCGCAAAAACTGGCGGCCTTGATCCCGCATGCGGATATTCTGGAAATCCCGGGGCGCGACCACATGGTCGCCGTTGGCGACAAGGTTCACAAGCAGGGCGTGCTGGCCTTCTTGAACAACGTTGACGCTTAGAAGCTGGTCCTGGTGCTGGAGGAGCACCTGCCAAGGCTATTGATCGGTGGGAGGTTTTATGGGTCCGAAACGGGTTGAATTCCAGGGAGCGGAGAAAAACGGTCTGATCGCAGACCGCTATGGCGCGGGTGAGCAGCCGGTTATCATGCTGCATGGCGGCGGTCAGACGCGTCACTCCTGGGACGCTGCCTCAAAACGCATCGCCGATCTTGGTCATCCGGTCTATTCGCTGGACCAGCGTGGACACGGAGAAAGCGGCTGGGTCGCTTCGGGCAATTATGCCTTCGACGATTTTGCCCGCGATCTTGTGGCCGTCACCCGGCAGGTTGGCGCCCTGCATCGCCAAAAACCGGTTGTGGTCGGCGCGTCGCTGGGTGGGTTTGCCGGTATGCTTGCGGAAGGCCGCGAAAATCCGGGCGGACTTGCCGCTCTTGTGCTGGTCGACATCACGCCGAGGATCGACATGGACGGCGTCAGCAAGATCCTCGGCTTCATGGGCGACCGGGTCGATGTCGGGTTCGACACGGTCGAAGAGGCAGCCGATGCCATCGCCCGCTATCTGCCCAACCGGGCCCGGCCGAAGGACCTGTCGGGCCTGTCCAAGAACCTGCGTCTTCACGAGGATGGCCGGTATCGCTGGCACTGGGACCCGGCTTTCCTGAAGACGGACCGTCACAGCAATCCGGATCAGGCGGCGGCTGCCCAAGATGAAATGAGTGTTGCGGCCGGTAATCTGAAGCTGCCGGTGCTGCTCATTCGCGGCCGGAACTCCGAGCTCGTGTCCATGGATCACGTGAAGGAGTTCCAGGCGCTGGTGCCACATGCCAGGTTCACCGACATCCACGATGCCGGTCATATGGTGGCCGGTGACAAGAATGATGTTTTCGCCGGAGCGGTGGAAGACTTCCTGATCGCGCTGAAGGCCGATGCCGAGCCTGCGTGAGGTCAAAGGCGATTCTTTTCAAAGGGATGCGGGAGCACTCTGAGAAAGTGAATCCGGTCGGCTGCCGGCATCAGGACCCGTTGAAACGAGGCCGTCGCTTCTCCAGAAAGGCCCGGCAGCCTTCCCTGTAGTCCTCGCTGTCAATGCAGCGCTCCGCGTCACGCCGGAGCTCGGCGAGCTTGCCGTCAGTCCCTGTTGCCGCCAACTGGTTGATCGCCTGCTTTGCAGCTTTCAGCGACAGCGGAGCGTTGGCGCACAGCGTGGCCGTGAGGGCTTCGATCCGCTCGTCCAGCTTGTCATCCGGCACGACTTCATTGATCAGGCCGATGGCGAGCGCCTGATGCGCCGCAAGCCTTTCAGCCGAAAAAAGCAGTTTCTTCGCTTCGGATGGCGAAACGGCTTCAAGCAGATCGCCAAGTGCTTCCGGCGGATAGGCAAGCCCCAATCTGGCCGCCGGTATGGCGAAGAAGGCCGATTGTGCAGCGATCCTGAGATCGCAGGCAAGCGCAAGCCCGAGCCCGCCGCCAAGGCAAGGGCCCTCAATGGCGGCAATGACGGGAACCGGCAGGCTTTTCAGGGCCCTGAAGGCCGCGACATTGATGTCGTCATACCGCTTTGCAGCCTCTGGCGTGGAGCGTATGGCTTCGAATTCGGAGATGTCGGCTCCTGCACAGAAGCTCTTGCCGCCGCTGCCGCGGACCACGCAAACACGGATCTCCTTGTCTTCTCGCAGCTCTTCAAGTCTGGCGGGGAGCGCCTGCCAGGCGGCCAGGGGAAGCGCATTCTTTTTCGACGGCGCATTGAGCAGCAGTTCCGCCACGGCGCCGCGCACCGTCAGCCGCGGGTTGTCCGTTGATGGACCATCAGGGGAAAGCAGGGTCATGCATGAGCCTCGAATAGGGAAATCATATATGCAACAGGTAGGAATTCTTGAACCTTGCGGGTTCATTTAAGGGTTTCATATCTGATATCAGCAAGTTTGATTTTGGAATATCAGACGACAGTCCTATGTTTAGGCTGTTGTGACGGCTTGAAAAGGAGACAGGCCATGTCGGCACCGATCAGCAAGTCCGACTTGAAACAAGTTCCGACCCATGATCCGGTCTGGCGGCAATTGCGGGAAGAAGCGCAGGCAATGGTGGCGGATGAACCCGCCCTGTCATCCTTTGTCTATGAGACGGTGCTCAATCATGACAGCCTGGAAGAGGCCGTTCTGCACCGCCTGGGCGACCGTCTTGGACGGGACGTCGTATCCGCATCGCTGATCCGCCAGACCTACCTCGAAGCCCTTGCAGACGAGCCCGAGCTCGCCAAGATCTTCCGGGTCGATATCGTGGCGGTGTTCGATCGCGACCCGGCCTGCTTCCGCTATCTGGAACCGGTTCTCTATTTCAAGGGTTTCCACGGGTTGCAGACGCACCGTCTGGCAAACTGGCTCTGGCGCAAGGGGCGCAAGGATTTTGCGCTCTATCTGCAGAGCCGCGCGTCCGAAGTGTTCCAGATCGACATCCATCCGGCCGTTCCGGTTGGTCGGGGCATCTTTATCGACCACGGCACCGGCATTGTTGTCGGTGGCACGGCGGTGATCGAGGATGAAGTCTCCATTCTGCAGGGCGTTACGCTTGGCGGTACGGGCAAGGTCGGGGGCAACCGTCATCCCAAGATCCGACACGGCGTGTTGCTCGGTGCAGGCGCCAAGGTGCTCGGCAACCTGGAGATCGGCCATTGCTCGCGGATTGCCTCCGGCTCCGTTGTTCTGAAGGATGTGCCGGCGAACACGACCGTGGCGGGCGTTCCGGCGAAAATCGTCGGGGAAGCAGGGTGTCCGGAACCCGCACGAAGCATGAACCAGCTTCTTGGCGAGGAAGACGGGGATAGCTGACGGAAAGGCTTTGGCAAAGCGGCCCGGTCCTGTAGGGTCCCGGCCAGTCAAAGCCCCAGTCACTGTCAATGGCTACAACAGGAGATCGCCGTGAAGCCTGATGAAATCCGCAAGATCGAAGCGTATCTGCGTTCGAAATTCGAGTTGCAGAGCCTTCAGGTCCGCGCTCGCCCGCGCAAGGACGACTCCGCCGAAGTCTATATCGGCGAAGAGTTTATCGGCGTGATTTTCCGGGACGATGAAGATGAGGATCTGAGCTGGAACTTCCAGATGGCGATCCTGGAAATCGACTTGGAAGACGTCTGAACGGCGCAGTTCGATAGATTGAATGCGTTAGGCGGTCTCCCCGGAGGCCGCCTTTTTGCTTTTTGAACTGCCGGTGGTGCGTCAGCTTGTTCGCCGAAGTCAATTGGCTGGGATACGCAAGTCCGAGACACGCTTGAGGATGTCCCGGTCCAGCCGGCGCCAGTCCGGCAACAGGGACTGGTCGAAGCGATAGCGGAGTTCCAGACCGGCCTCGAGCCGGAGCGCGCGATGACAAAGTGCGGATTGGCTCGATGCTTCGATCCGGCATCTTGCAATGAACCCGTTCTGTCTTGCCGGGTCAAAAGCAACAAGGTCGGTCACCGGGGCGCCCCGAGACGACAGAGTGAGGATTTTCAATCCGTCCGGCCCTGTCAGTTCACCGCCTCTGGCAAGGCGCCTGAAAAAGGGCTCAAGACGCGCCCGCAAGCTCTCCCGTCCCGGATTGCTGTCCAGATCGATGACGATGAGATCCTGGTCCGTCCTGTCAAGCAGACCCTGTTCAGCCGTGAGACCCGGCCACTGCACTTTAAGACGCAGTGCACTCAGGCGGGTAATGTCCTGCTGCGACAGGAACCTTTGGTGGCCGGGCGCAACAAGATCGCTTGTCAGGCGAAATTGCGCCGGGCCGATCGAAACCGTGACCGGTTCCGCCATCTGAGCAGGGGAAGAGGGAGCCCAGGTTCCCGTAAATTTCAGCGTCTTTTGCGCCAAATGCGCCGCACCGAGAATGAAGAGTGCCAAAAACAGCAAATTGAAAAAGCGCGGTTGGAATTTGCTGGGTTCCGGCAGCGTGACGGGGATCATTGTTCCGCCGTCCCATTCAGGACCGCCCCCTTTTGGCACGACATGTCCAAAAACGGCACAGATGTCCCGTGCGGAGATGTCATGTCATCCGCGGAAACCGGCAGAATGTCTGGATTTTCGCCCATTTGCCTTTCCGGCACAGTCTTTGCACTTGACCCTTTAGGAATTCTTAATCACTTTCCAAGGGAAAGAGTTAACAAGGGGTTAACGGGCGTGCTGTTCAATCTTCTAATCGTTGGATACATTGCCTGCGCGGGCTTTGTCGCCGCCGGCGTTCTGGGCAGCCTCTATCAGCTGGTTACCCAGGAGCCTCCGAAATTCAGCCTGGCCGGCGAAGGTTTGCTGGCGTTTCTTGCGGGCATCTTCCTGTGCGTCTTTGCCGGTCCTTTCATCATCATGCGAAATGCCATTCGGGGCCGCCGGATTGAAAAACGGCCGCTCGGCTGGCTGGTTGCCTCTTCCACGATCGCGGGCATGTGGAGCATGTGCTCCGGAGTGATGGTGATGAATGTGGCCCTTGTCATTGTCGGCTACAGCTGATCCGTCATGCCGATTTACGCTCTGGATGGCCGATCCCCCGCTTTCCCCGATACGGGAGATTACTGGGTTGCACCAAACGCGACGCTGATTGGCGACGTGGTTCTGAAAGACGCGGCGAGCGTCTGGTTCGGAGCGGTGCTGCGGGGAGACAATGAAACGATCTCCGTCGGTGCGCGTTCCAATGTGCAGGACGGCTGCGTGTTCCATACCGATATGGGCTATCCGCTGACCATCGGCGACAACTGTACCATCGGCCACAAGGCCATCCTTCACGGATGCACCATCAAGGACAACAGCCTGATCGGCATGGGCGCAACGGTGCTCAATGGGGCTGTCATTGGCTCCAATTGCATCATCGGCGCCAATGCGCTGATCGCGGAAGGCAAGGAAATCCCGGACAATTCTCTGGTGGTCGGCGTTCCGGGCAAGGTGGTAAAAACCTTGCCGGACGAGATCGCAATGAGCATTGCCAATTCGGCCGACGGTTACGTGCGCAATTGGCGCCGTTTCAAGGCCGGTCTCAAGGCCGTCTGAACGGCATCGGGCGCAGGCTCGCTCACATCCACGATCTGAAAAAAACGGGAACCGGCCTGCGGGGGGCGGGCCGGTTCCCTGGATCCGGTCGTGGTAGGGATGGGGAGGGTGGGGACGCGACCGGATCGTCCTTTTGACCGGCATTGCCGGCCAATCCCGAATTGTCAGTTCGACACGCTGCTGACCGTGGTCACGCGCGTGTCTGAAATGCCGGTCCACTTGACAGGCGAACTGGCGGACTGGCGCTTGATGTAGCGGTAGGGGGTTGAGTACCAGGGCAGAACGGCCTCGATCTGGTTGTCGAGGATCATGTCGCCGTGATCTGTGCGCACCGTCAGGACCGCATGCCCGGAATTCTGGGTGTCCTTGGCAACCGTGATCAAGAGGGCGCTCTTTGGCCAACCGGCCTTGATCAGGACGCGTTGTTTCTCAAGGACATATTCCTCGCAATCGCCATATCCATTGACCGGATAGGACCAGTGCTCTTCCTTGCCGAAAAGATCGGTGTCCGTCATCGGGTGGATGCGGCGGTTTACGTCCGCGTTGATGGCAATGAGTTCGTTCCACCTGGCTTCGTCCAGCCGGACGACCACAGGTTCATAGCGCTCGTTGGGACAGGCCCAGCCATTGTCCCTGCAGAACTGCACGTGACCGATCGGTGCCTTCACCGATTTGTGCATGTCCATGAAACGGCCAGGATCGGCCAGCGCCGAGGTTCCCGATCCAATCGCAGTGAAAACCAGAGTTGATGCAAGTAAAGTCGATTTAAGTAGTTTCATCGTAACGCCCTCCCCAAGGCTGACGCAACGATGCCGGAATGACTTTTACTTCAAGAAAATCTTCAAAGTAAAACTAGATGAATATTTGAGTTTAATTCTAATATTGTTTGATTTAAATTTGAGTATTATTTGAATAAAGATTGACTCAAACTTGTCTAAAATTGTTTCCAATCTCCCATAAGTCATTGAGTGGGAGCGCGAAAATAGGAAGGATTCTGATCTTGGAAAGGTCGTAATCAGGGCAAGGCGATTACAGTCGAGTAACGGGAGATGGGGTGTTTGTGCAGCGAAACCACGCTGAAAAAAGTTGATTATCTTGAAAAAAGGACAGGCTAGCTTTCCGCGGACCTGCAAAAATTAACAGGGTCGCTGCCGGTTGCTCAGGCGTAAAATCAAATGGGTATTGTGTTCGGCGGCACTTGCGGGCCGGAATTCGAGCGTAGACACGGTGCGCCCGTGCCCTAAAGCCTGGCCCCCGCTGAAAACGGGGCCGTGGACGTCAGTCTCGTGGGAAAATCAGTCGTCTTCCGGGGCGGAAATGTGAAGTTCCAGCAGCTCACGGCTCTGGACAGCGGCAAATTCAACCGCAATTCCACCTTCGATGCGGCGGATGACACGGGCGGTCATCTTGCCTAGTGTGATCTTGTCACCCATCTCCGGAACGATGTCCGTGGCGATAGCCGCGCCCGAAAGCGATACGTCGATGATCCGACAAACATGTTCCGAACCGTCAGGCAGGATCATCTTGGTCATCGGGTTCTTCGGCACAAACCGATCGTGGCGCCGGTCCTCGGGCAGATTGAGCTCGTCCCGGTTGGCAAGCCAGGTCAAAACATTGGCGATCTTGTCGCGTTTACGCACCGTGTTGCGCAGTTCCACGGCAAAACCGCCATCGATCAATCGGGAAATTCGCCCTTCGACGCGGCTCAGATGGTCGAGATAGGCAATGACGCGTTCGCCGACCTTGCCGGTCACCGGCGTGATCATGGCCATGCCACCTGGGGACATGTCGATCACCTGGCATGGGTATTCGCGCCGGTCCTCAAGCATGAACCGGCCCAGAATGTTCACCTGAACGCGTTGGTGTCGCCGGCGATCAGTGACTTGAAGCGATTTGCTTCCCTCTGGTGCTGTTGCCAATCCGGCGCTCATGCCTGTTCTATCCAAAACCGTGCGCAAATCGCACTTCCCCGGCTGAGATGCGATTCAAAAGACGTCTCTCGATCACTTTAGGCAGCTGGGGTTAATGATGTGTAAGAGTGTAGCCGTTACGGCGCCAAGGTCTAGGCTCGGAACCGACAAAAATGACGAGCGGCTCAATAAGTGCGCCTGTTTTGCCTTCAGACTGGCAAAAATACTAGGGATGGTGCAGCTGAGGACCATTGATCCCGGCATCATCGAATTGTGGAAAGGTGACGTCGGGCAAAACAGTCCCGGATCAAAACGAATCTCGATCCGGGACAGGGGAAATGATTGGCAGGCGGCTTGTCAGGATTTGCCGCCGGAATAGACGGTCAGGTGCCCGACTTTGCGTTCGGCGCCCTTCGGCAGGGGCGGGGTCGGCATCGTCAGTCCTTCCGCGGTGAAGCGCGGCAGAATGGGATTGATCGTCGTTGCCGGCGCGTCGACGAAATACGGCCGTTCGTCCGGCCACACCAGACGCAGGCTGCTGACGGTCTGGTTCAGGATGGGATGCAGGCCGATCCAGTAGGGTTTTTCCATCGGCGTGCAGCTGCCGAGGATGCGGATGCGGCCTTCTCCGGGCACATTCAGCGGTACCAGCAGCATCTCCATCTGAAGGATCTGGCCGCGTTCCGTGTGTCCGTTGACGCCGATAACGGCGGCAGCGGCGTCTTCCGTGATGGCGGCGATCAGGCTCTCGAGAGCTTCGCGATCCTTGACACTCCAGCCCCGCAGGAAATTGCGGCCCTTCAGTTCCCGGCAGTGTGCTGAGCACAGGCGGGTTCCGGCCAGGCGATAGCGGACATCCTGCGGACCGTTGGTCTCCAGGATGAAGGTATCGCCCAGAAGGCCGCGGATTTCTCCGGGGTCGACTTCACTGCGATTGGGAGCCGGGCGTGCGCCGCGAAGATTGTCCCAGTAGTTGTAGAGTGTCTGCGTTACGCCGTGTTTCATCTGGTTACGCCTCGTTGCCAATCTGCGTCCGGTGTTTCGTCTCAAGACAGGGCTTGTTTCAAAACGGGACGCTTTCTTTTCCCTGTTTGTGTTTGGCTGTTACTAAGCAGGGGGCGTGCCAAGTCTCTGGGAGGGCGTCACTTTGCGTCGCGTGGGCGCGTTAAGGTTAATTCTTGGTAAAGCTTGTTTTGCCTGCGCGGTGCTGGCAGCTTAACGCTTAGTTCATGAAGACGGCGGGTGGGAGGAACCTGTTGTTGCTGGCAAGGCTGCGGACCGCTAGGAACGGCCACGAAGAGCTGAATGCGTGAAAACAAGCGCCGGCCACATTGAACACATGTCCGAATACCGGGAGCGTGGGGACGCGACCGATAGGTGGGGGGCATCACAAGGCGCCGGCTATCGCGAGATAGTCGGCGTTTTGTTTTCAGCGTCGCCGCATTGCCAACCGTGCCCTATTTGCATTCACCATACTGCGGGTTCGGTGCTCGCAGGCGCTGGACCGCCCTTGTTTTGTCCCGGATCTTGCTTAGAAAAGAGAAACAACAAGGCTGAGGTTTCATGAACGTATACCGGTTTGACGAAGAGCGCGCCCGACGTGAAAAAGCCAGGAAGGCGCAGGAGCCTCAGCGTCCGCCGTCTCCCCGTGCCGTCAATCTTCCGGATGTGATCCTCTGGCTTGGCGGTGTGATGGTTGTCATTCACGCTGTCCGGTCTCTGCTGCTGCCCGAAAACCTCGATCGGTGGGTGCTGGCCCTGTTCGCTTTCTGGCCGGAGAAATACGCGGCATTCTTCAATCTGTCGCCGCTGGCGCTCCTGTCCAGCATCTGGGGCTTCGTCAGTTACAGCCTTCTCCATGGCGGTGTCACGCACATCATGTTCAACCTGGCCTGGATGGCGATCTTCGGAACGGCCGTGGCACGCAGGTTCGGAACAGGCCGATTTCTACTGTTGTCCGCCCTGTGCGCAGTGGGCGGGGCGCTGGCGCATCTGGCAACCAACTGGGGCAGTCCGTCGCCGATGATCGGCGCATCCGCGGCCGTGTCCGGACACATGGCGCTTGCGATTCGGTTTGTCTATGAATTTGGCGGACCGTTGGGGGTCTTCAGAACAAACGATCCCCGAGCCTATTTCGTTCCCGCACAATCGCTTCAGAAATGCTTCCGCGATCGGCAGGTGCAGGTCTTTGTCGGCATCTGGTTCGGACTGAATCTCATTATCGGCCTGACGAGCAGCGCGGGAGCGGGGGCGCCGGCCAGTGTTGCCTGGCAGGCCCATATCGGTGGTTTTCTGGCCGGTCTCGCCCTGTTTCCCTTGTTCGATCCGGTGCCGCGCCGGCGGTAGCGGCAACCAGGCGAATTGCCACCATTTGCGGATCAAGCCCGGGCAGTGCCTCAACGGTTTGCGCGAACTGTTTTTTTTGCCATGATGGGTTTGTTCCGCATTCAGCGGGGCGGAGATGCCATGGGAGGTGTTTGGATGACCGTAGCCGCAATCCTCAGTGGGAAGGGCCACGAAACGATAACCGCGCAAAGCAACGCGCTGCTTGGCGAAATCTGTGAAACCCTGGCAAAACACAAGATTGGTGCCGTGGTTGTCTGCAACGGCGACAACGAGATCGAAGGTATCATTTCCGAACGCGATATTGTGCGTGTGATCGGCACGCAGGGGCCATCGGCGCTTCAGCTGCCAGTGTCCGGCATCATGACCAAGAATGTTGTGACCTGTACGGAGGAGAACAACATCAACGAAGTCATGGCGCGCATGACCCAGGGCCGCTTCCGCCACATGCCGGTCGTCAAGGATGGCAAGCTCACCGGCGTGATCTCGATTGGCGATGTGGTCAAGTTCAAGATTGCACAGGTCGAGCTCGAAGCCGAGCAGATGCGCAGCTACATCACGATGGCCTGATCTGGCCAACTGGTCAGGAAACCTGCTTATAGCGCCCGTCCGGACAAAACGGGCGCCAGTCAGCGGCGTGACCGCTGCCGGGCCGACACTTCGGTGTGACCTTACATGCTTGAGGCTGAAACGGCCGGCGTCCGGGTAACTGGACGCCGGCCTTTCCGGTCCGGCAAGGGGCGTCGTCGGGACCGGAATGTTGGTGGTGGCGGCGCTAGACGAACAGGAAGTCGTTCACGTCCAGGCTCGCGAGACTGACATTTTCCAGAAGGATCCGGTCGTCGTTGAATTGGATGCTCACATCCGAGCCGACAGCAGAGAAATCCAGAAGTCCGAAACTGAGCGCAGGCCCGAAGTCATCATCGACGAAACAGATGAGATCGCTGCCGTCTTCGAAGTCCGTGATCGTGTCAAGGTTCGCTGAGTGACTTGCCGCGTCATGGAAAACGAATCTGTCGTTGCCAGCGCCCCCCGTCAGGACGTTCTGAAGATCATTGGCGACGATCAGGTCGTTCCCCGACCCTGAGATGGCGTTTTCAATTCGGGTCCCCTCGGCAATGATCAGATTGCCGTCGACACCGCGGACGCTTGATATGGCCTGTTCCCGCAGATCAATGGTCTGGTCCTGACCCGTGTCCGCGAAATTGAGGGTATCGGTTCCGCCGTCATCCACGATCGTATAGGTCGTCGGCGTGCTGTTGCCGATGATGTGATTCATGATCGACCCGGCGGTGCCGTTGTCACCGTAAACGGTGTCAGAGGTTCGCGTGTCACCGGAGCTGCCATAAAGTTCGCGAATTGCCATGACGTCGGCGACCTGCGGCGTGGCGACATAGGCAAAATCGGCGAGGATCGCGGTGTTTTCCGTCTGGCTGAAATAGGACATGACCGTCGCTTGCCAGCTGTCATTGGCATAGTCGTTGTCGATGCCATAATCGGCGGAGCCGTTGTAATTGCCGGCATGTCCCAGTCCGAGTGCGTGGCCGATCTCGTGAATGTAGGTCTGAAACGAGTAGTTGCTCAGATTGTAACCGTCGCTGGAAATCCAGGATGTCGAGACATTGACAAAGGACTGGTCGATGCTTCCGTCCGATTTGAGGTTTGAGTGGGCGTAGGCGCCGCTGTCCCAGTCATCGAACATGATGTCTGCCTGGCCGCGGGTGGTGACGAATTGAATGCCAGTCACGTCTGACCACAGTTCCAGGGCGTAGTGGGCGTAGAACTGACCCTTTTGCGTCAAACCCGCATAATTGACGGTGATGGTCCCGCCAACCGGGATGTCGAAGTGTCGCGTGGGCTCTCCTTCCCTGATCCAGAAATTGTCGGTCAGCTGATGGGCGATCTGTTCGTTCGTGAAGCTGGGTTTTGGTGCCGCGGCGGAGGCAGGCTTTGCGGAATTCTGGTCCGTCATGAGTGTGGTCCCTTTTCTGAAAGTGTGGCCCTTTCCCTCTTTTCCGGTCAGCCCGGGGGGCGTTGCGAGCCTGGAGATGACCTTGCTGCAAGTCGGGGTTGCCGAACCGAGCAGTCATCAACGAAAAGCAACCTAAAATTGTAAATACAAGAAAAGCAATATAAAATTGTATTACGGATGACCACACCTCGGTTGGAACCGAGGCTGCTGGTAGAGCTGGGCGTTCTTAAAAAGGGGGAGGCGCCGCCTTACGGTTCAGGCGCGCTGGTTGAGGCCAGGCAGGTTGCAGCCAAGATTTGTGGCCGGGTGCACGTGGCACATCAGCCATGCAATCCCCGGAAGCTCTCGATCCCGGACAGGTTCGGGGCGAGGCATTCAGGACAAGTTTACGCCCCTTTTTGCCGGAGCTTGGGTTACGCCGGGGCGAGTTGGTGGGCGGGTGCTGCTTCAGGACTTGCCGTAGACCTCGGCCGGGTCATAGACCTTTTCGGCCTCGACACGTTCCAGCCGCACGGTGCCGTCTTCCGCTTTGGCCACCTTGCGGTAAAAACAGGAGCGGTAGCCAACATGGCAGGTGGCGCCGTTCCCCGCGACGGAGACTTTCAGCACCAGGGCGTCCTGGTCGCAGTCTGTCAGGATTTCATGAACCTGCTGGATCTGGCCGGACGTTTCACCCTTCTTCCAGTATCCTTGGCGCGAGCGGCTCCAGTACCAGGCCTCGCCGGTTTCGATCGTGCGCTTGAAGGCTTCGGCATTCATGTAGCCGACCATCAACACCTCTCCGGACGACACTTCCGTGACGACGGCGACGATCAGGCCGTCGCCGTCAAATTTCGGCATCAGCAGATCACCGTCTTCAACAGTCTTCTTGTCGCCGCGGTCGGAGAGTTCAATTTGGGACATTTTCAGGAGCCCTTGCCAGAATGAAGTCAGGCAAGGGAAGAAGGTTAGAGACCCTTGCCACGCACCAGGGACATGAACTTGGCCTGTTCGGCCGGGTCGTCCTGGAACACGCCGGTAAATTGAGTGGTGATCGTGGAGACCCCCGGTTTCTGGACGCCGCGCATGGTCATGCACTGATGTTCGGCTTCGAGCATCACGGCTAGGCCGCGCGGTGCCAGAGCATCGTCAATGACCGATGCGATCTGCGCCGTCAAGTTTTCCTGCGTCTGCAGGCGCTTGGCGTAAATGTCGACGACGCGGGCGAGCTTGGAGAGGCCGACCACACCTTCCGCCGGATAGTAGGCGATATGTGCTTCGCCAATGAAGGGCAGCATGTGGTGTTCACAATGGGAATGGAACGGAATGCCGCGCACCAGCACGATGTCCTGGTAACCACCGACATCTTCGAAGGTGCGGGCCAGATGTTCGGCCGGGTCTTCGAAATAGCCGCTATAGAGCTGGCTGATGGCCTTGACCACGCGCTTGGGCGTGTCGAGCAGGCCTTCGCGGTCCGGATCGTCGCCGGTCCAGGCGAGAATCGTACGCACCGCCGCTTCCGCTTCCTCGCGGCTCGGCCGATGCAACTGGTCCGGTGTCTTTCTTTCGAAGGATTTTTCAACCGGCTTCAGGACTGCGTCCATTGGGATCCTCGCAACTTTACCCTTGTCACTCGTCATACGGCGCTCGCCTGTGCACAGATCAGGATACCCGGGCATTTGGGCCGCGGACGTGTATCATACTCCACACAAAATGCGAACGCACAGTTTCTGAGAGGGAGAAGCCGGTTTCAAGCGCCATTGCGGCACCCGATATGACCAACTGCGACCACTCTGCCCCTTGCGAAATTGCCGTGGCGTCTGATCTATATATAGAAAAGCTATGCGCCATCAATGTGTCGCGCATCACAGGCATTCACGAAGAGGCGAGTTATGCTCGACGACATCTATAACGCCAAGATCCTGGAATTTGCGGGAAACATCCCGCGGATCGGCCGGCTTGATCATCCCGACGCTACTGCAAAAGCCCATTCGAAACTTTGTGGATCAACGGTCATCGTGGATCTTTCCATGAAGGACGGCGTGGTGTCCGACTTCGCTCATGACGTCAAAGCCTGTGCCCTCGGGCAGGCGTCGTCTTCGATCATGGCGCAAAATATTATGGGTGCCAGCGCGGCTGAACTGCGTGAGGTCCAAAAAAGCATGCGCGCCATGCTGAAGGACGGCGGTGAACCACCCCAGGGCCGGTTTGCGGATCTGAAGTTTCTGGAACCCGTGCGGGAATACAAGGCGCGGCATGCGTCGACCCTGCTGACCTTTGATGCCGTGGTCGATGCGCTCGACCAGATCGAGGCGCGTGCCACGGAAGACAGCGCGGTCGCCTGACCGGTGCGACGAGATGCCGCTGCGTCATGTGCTCCCCGAAAACCAGCCCGCAACCCGGCGGTAGACCACTTTCGCTACCTGGCCGGCTGGCCATTGGCCTGATCTGGCTCTACCGCCATTCCCTGTCGCTGATCATGGGGCGAGGGTGCCGGTATGCGCCGACCTGTTCCGACTATACCGAGCAGGCCATCCGCAGGTTCGGCTTCTGGGCTGGCGGCTGGATTGGTCTGTCCCGGATCCTCAGATGCAACCCGTTGGGGGCCTCTGGCTTTGACCCGGTTCCGGAGGAGCTGCCGGAAAATGCTCGCTGGTTTCTGCCTTGGCGCTATGGCCACTGGACAGGGGTGCACATTCCCGAAGAGCACAGGCTTGGCTGAAAGCGTCGATTGCGAACAGCCCTCCAGCGTAGCGCTTCGAACCCGAGCATGCTGGATCTTGTTGAGAATTTTGCGCATTGGCCGTGTACGCTTGACCAGCCACAACGGGGCACATTATCCGGGTTGCCATGGCCTATGATTACGACGAACTCTACCGCACGACGCCGCACGCCCTCGGAGAGCCGACCGGTGTGATCGCGGATTTCTTCAAACAGCTTGGGACTGGCAGTCTGTCCATTCTCGATATCGGCTGCGGGCAGGGCAGGGATGCGCTGTTTCTTGCGCGGTTGGGTCATTCCGTCACGGGTGTGGATCTGGCCCCTCACGGCATCGAACAGCTGCTTGCCGATGCCCGTCTTGAACGCCTTGCCATTGAGGGGGTTGTTGCCGATCTCGCGCAGTACTCCCCCGACCGTGCGTTTGATGTCGTGTTGATCGACCGCACCTTGCACATGT
Organism: Labrenzia sp. VG12; assembly: GCF_002237595.1. Taxonomy (NCBI): domain Bacteria; kingdom Pseudomonadati; phylum Pseudomonadota; class Alphaproteobacteria; order Hyphomicrobiales; family Stappiaceae; genus Labrenzia; species Labrenzia sp. VG12. The sequence continues at coordinate 1,775,123 of NZ_CP022529.1, read as the reverse complement.
TGAGTGAAACGGAGCGCCTAGATGCGCTTTCTCGGCTCCTGACGGCCGTGAAGATAGGCGGCTGGCTCCTGATTGCCGATGAGAAGTCTAACATGCCTGGCTTTCAGAAGGTTCTGGCTGAGCATGGCGCCAGTTGGAAGCCTCATACCGCCAAACGCGGTTACCTGTTTGTTCAGCGGCAGTGCTGACCGTCTTGTCGGGTTAACAAAAGGTTGACCTGACGGAATGCGGGTGCAACGCTTTGTCTTCAGCCAGAAGGCGGAGGGCAGGAGCGTGCGCGACTTTCATTTCGTTATGATCAAGCCAACTCATTATGACGATGACGGCTACCCGATCCAGTGGCTTCGCTCCGCCATTCCTTCCAACACACTTGCGAGCCTCAATGGCCTTGCAGAGGCCGCCCGCGACCGGAAGGCGCTGGGAGAGGATACGCGTATCCATCTGCACACCTACGACGAGACCAACAAGCGGGTCCGGCCCGATCGGATTGCCCGGAAGATCCGCAGGAGCGGCGGCAAGGCCCTGATTGCGCTGGTGGGTGTGCAATCGAACCAGTTTCCACGAGCAACGGACCTGGCGCGGAAATTCGTAAAAGAAGGACTGCCGACGGCGATTGGCGGATTTCACGTTTCCGGCTGCATTTCCATGCTCGACGAGATGCCAGAAGAGATGGTCGAACTGCAAAAGGAGGGGGTCAGCTACTTTGCCGGGGAGGCGGAGGACCGGCGGCTCGACATGGTGTTTCGGGACGCCGTGGCAGGGGCCTTGAAACCGCTTTACAATTTCATGGCGGACCTGCCGTCGCTTGAAGGCGAGCCGACGCCGATCCTGCCGTCGAAACATATCCAGTTCACTGCCGGATCCCATTCCAGTTTCGACCTGGGACGCGGTTGTCCGTTTCAGTGTTCCTTCTGCACGATCATCAACGTGCAGGGGCGCAAAAGCCGGTTCCGCTCTGCCGATGACCTGGAACAGATCATCCGGGACAATGTTGCCCAGGGCATCGACCGGTTTTTCATCACGGACGACAATTTCGCCCGCAACCGGGAATGGGAACCGCTGTTCGACCGGTTGATCGAACTGCGCGAGAAAGACGGCTTCGACATCAAGTTCATCATCCAGGTGGACACGCTCTGCCACCGGATCGAGAATTTTATCGAAAAGGCGACGCGCGCCGGTGTGAACCGGGTCTTTATTGGCCTGGAAAACATCAATCCGGACAATCTGATGGCGGCCAAGAAACGCCAGAACAAGATCACCGAATACCGCGAGATGCTGCAGAAATGGCGGGCGCACGGTGCAACCACCTACGCGGGCTACATCATCGGCTTTCCGGGCGACACCAAGGCGTCGGTGCTGCGGGATGTCGAGATCATCAAGAGAGAATTGCCGCTTGATCTTCTGGAGTTTTTCTACCTGACACCGCTGCCGGGTTCGGAAGACCACAAGGTGCTGCTTGACAAGGGTATCTGGATGGATCCGGACCTCAATAAATACGACCTCAATCACCGTGTCAGCCACCATCCGAAAATGAGTGACGACGAATGGGAAGAGGCCTATCGGTCTGCCTGGGCCAGCTACTATTCGGATGCGCATATCGAAACGGTTCTGCGCCGGGCCGCTGCGCATCGCAGGGGGCGTCCGGGTAACAAGCTGTTCCTGATGATGTGGTTCAAGCTAATGGTGGAATGCGAAGGGGTGCACCCGCTTGAAGGTGGCTATTTCCGTCTGAAACACCGCACAGACAGGCGGTCGGGTCTTCCGCGCGAAAACCCGCTGGTTTTCTATCCCCGTTTTGCCTTCGACAGCCTTCGAAAGCACTGGGCCTATCTGTCGTCTGTCTGGCGGGTTTACCGGATCTACCGAAAGGTGAAGGCCGATCCGGCAAGGCGCAGCTATTCCGACCTTGCGATCGCGCCGCTGGACGGCAACGATACGGAAGATCTGGCGATGATCCGCGAAACGCGGGGCGGCGCGGAAGCTGTTGCCAAGCAACTCCGCGACGCCGCCATCAGAAAACGTGGCAAGGACCGGGCCGCCGCAACGTCATGAAGCGCAGGCTTCTTTGTTGCGGCTGCGGATCAGCTGCCAGCCGAATGTCATGCCCATGGCGGCCACCAGGATCGCGGCCGCGCCGCCCAGTTGCGGCAATTGGAGCTTGTAGCCAAAGACGGCGTAGTCGACCAGGAAGGCGACAACCGGGTTGATGAACGAAAATGCGCCTTGCAGATAGGTCGGCAATTTCTGAACCGCGCTGTACATGACGATATACATGATCCCGGTGTGGACCGCGCCGAGCGTGATCAATGAACTCCAGGCAATCGTGCCTTCCGGCAGCGCGTTCCAGCTGACAAACGGCGCCAGCATCAGGATACCGACGCAGACCTGGACCAGGGCGATCAGCTGTGGCGGTGTGCCGGTGAGTTTCTTGGTGAGCAGGGCCGCGACCGCCCAAAAGAAAGCCGCTCCAATCGCGAGCAGAATTCCAAGCGCGAGATTGGAACTTGCGTAACTGGCTGCTTCGGGCTTGGACAGGACAATCACCACCACCCCCGTAAAGGCAATGGCCAGCCAGCCAAGCTTGTTGGCGGTGATCCTTTCCCCCAGAAAGAGGGCGCCGAACCCGACGAGAATGAAGGGCTGGATGTTGTAGACCGCTGTCGCGACGCTGATGGAGATCTGGCCAATTGCGCTGAAAATCATGGCCCAGTTGACGACGATGGCAACACCGCCGATCGCGGCGACGAAAAGCTGTTTCCAGGTGATTTGCTTCCGGAACAGGCCCATCGCAGCGCAGATGATCAGGAGCGTCAGCGCCCCGAAGGTGCAGCGCCAGAAAACGACATCAATCGCGGGCTGGCCCGAGAGCACCGCGAAAAGGCCGATGGTACCGAGGATCGCCATTGCCGTTGTCATTTCGGCGGCACCGCGAAGAGTTCTGTCCATGTGAGCCTCCTTTTGCTTCAAGTTGTGACAAGTCTGGCAAAGGCGCGGGCAGGGCTCTACATTCAGAATTAGGTTGTTTCTGGCTTTTGGTTTATTTTGGAAGGCGGCGAGGCGGCAGAGTTGAAAATATGAAGCTGGATGAAACGGATCGGAAAATTATCGAAGCGTTGATCAGGGACGCGCGGATGTCGCTGAAGGAGCTGGCGACCCAAGCCGGACTTTCCTCCCCGGGAGTGTCCGAGCGCATCCGGCGGCTGCAGGAAAGGGGCGTCATCCGCGGTTTCACGGCGGATATCGATCCCAAGGCGCTTGGATACAGCCTGCAGGCGATCGTGCGCATCCGGCCCCTGCCGGGCAAACTCCACATCGTCCGGCAATTGATCCAGGACATCCCGGAGTTTTGCGAATGTGACAAGGTCACCGGCGAAGACTGTTTCATCGCCCGCCTGGCAGTGCCGTCGATCGAGCTTTTAGACGGTATCCTGGACAAGATCTCCGACAAGGCGGAGACCAGCACCGCTATCGTGAAGTCGCAGCCGATCCAGAGACGGCCACCGCCCCTGGTGGTAACGGAAGCGGGAGACTGAAACCTCGCGTCAGGGTTTTCGGGGCAGACGCATAATCAACACACTCGCGCTGAAAACGAGCGGAAAGCCCGGGTAAAGCTTGCCGGATCAGTCTGAATCCCGTATGCCACCCAGCGTTCCCGAACCTTTGAAAAGCTTACCTGCCTTGTCTGCAGGAGTGAGCAGGAGACATGACTATGATTCAGCTGACTTTCCCCGATAATTCCGTGCGCGAGTACGAGCAGGGCACCACCGGTCTTGCCGTTGCCGAGGGCATTTCCAAATCGCTGGCCAAGAAGGCCGTTGCGATGACCCTTGACGGAGAACTGAAGGATCTCAGCGATCCGATCACCGCAAACCACAAGCTTGAGATCGTCACCCGCGACGATCCGCGTGCCCTGGAACTGATCCGCCACGATGCGGCCCATGTGATGGCCGAAGCCGTGCAGGAACTGTGGCCGGGCACCCAGGTGACCATCGGGCCGGTGATCGAAAACGGCTTTTACTATGATTTCAAGCGGGTTCATCCGGATAGCGGTGACGACTGGCCGTTCCATCCGGACGACCTGCCGGTGATCGAGAAGAAGATGCGCGAGATCATTGCGCGCGCCGCCCAGTTTACCAAGGAAGTCTGGACCCGCGAGGAAGCCAAGACCTATTTTGCCGCCAAGGGCGAGCACTACAAGGTCGAGCTGGTTGATGCGATCCCGGAAGACCAGGACATCAAGATCTACAAGCAGGGCCAGTGGCTGGATCTCTGCCGCGGACCGCATATGGTCTCCACCAAGCAGATCGGCGACGCCTTCAAGCTGATGAAGGTGGCCGGCGCCTATTGGCGTGGCGATTCCAACAACGAGATGCTGTCCCGCATCTATGCGACCGCCTGGCACAATGAGAAGGAGCTGAAGGGCTACCTTCACATGCTGGAGGAAGCCGAAAAGCGCGACCACCGCAAACTCGGCCGGGAGATGGACCTGTTCCATTTCCAGGAAGAGGGGCCAGGCGTCGTCTTCTGGCACCCCAAGGGCTGGGACATGTTCCAGAGCCTTATTGCCTATAAACGCCGTGTGCTGCGGAACGACTACAAGGAAGTCAACGCGCCGCAGGTGCTGCATACCTCGCTTTGGGAGACCTCCGGGCACTGGGGCTGGTACAAGGAGAACATGTTCTCCGTGCAGTGTGCCGATCCGGAAAGCGAAGACGACCGGGTTTACGCCCTGAAGCCGATGAACTGTCCGGGCCACGTGCAGATCTTCAAGCACGGCCTGAAGAGTTATCGCGACCTGCCGCTGCGCATGGCGGAGTTCGGCGTGGTGCACCGCTATGAGCCGTCGGGCGCCCTGCACGGGCTGATGCGCGTGCGCGGCTTCACCCAGGACGATGCCCATGTCTTCTGCACCGAAGAGCAGATGGCCGACGAGTGCATGAAGATCAATGAACTGATCCTCTCGGTCTACAAGGATTTCGGCTTTGACGAGATCGTCGTCAAACTGTCGACCCGGCCGGAAAAACGGGTTGGCTCCGACGAGGCCTGGGACCATGCCGAAGAGGTGATGGCCGACGTTCTCAAGAAGATCGAGGCGGAATCCGAAGGCCGTGTGAAAACCGATATCCTGCCGGGCGAGGGGGCCTTCTACGGTCCGAAGTTCGAATATACCCTGCGTGATGCCATTGGCCGTGAATGGCAATGTGGCACCACCCAGGTGGACTTCAACCTGCCGGAGCGGTTCGGTGCGTTCTACGTCGACAACAACGGCGAGAAAAAGACGCCGGTGATGATCCACCGTGCCATTTGCGGCTCGATGGAACGGTTCCTCGGTATCCTGATCGAGAACTATGCCGGTCACTTCCCGCTGTGGTTCGCGCCGTTGCAGATCGTCGTGGCGACGATCACCTCTGAGGCCGATGCCTACGGACAGGAAGTCGCCGACATGTTGAAGGCCCAGGGCCTCAAGGTGGAAACCGACTTCCGCAACGAGAAGATCAACTACAAGGTCCGCGAACATTCGCTGGCCAAGGTACCGGTGATCATCGTTTGCGGCATGCGGGAAGCCGAAGAGCGGACTGTCAACGTGCGCCGTCTTGGCTCCAAGGACCAGAAATCCTTTGGGCTTGACGAAGCCGTGGCAGCTTTTGTCGAGGAAGCGACCCCGCCGGACTTGAAATAACCTGGTTACCTCCGATTTAGGAGAAAACTGACAGGTTGCGCATTGCCCTTCCCTTGGGGCATACCCCCTTGGTGATGGGCAATGCGTTGTCACATTCGTGAAACAGAAGTTCTGGTAATGGGTTCCAGATTTGCCGGAAACTTCTCAGGGTCAGACGATCGCCGTGGATTACGCTGAATTCAGTTATGCCAATCCGGACCATCCGCCGCTGAAGCGGTGGACCATTCGTGCCATTGAAGGCATGTCGGGCCGCCGCAAGCTGGTCGACATCTACGAGGTCTGGAAAGAGACGATGGTCGGCACGTCCGACTATATCTGGAGTGACCTGCTCGGCCTGATCAATCTGAATGTCGCCGTGGAAGACGGCGAGTGGCCGCCGAAAAACCTGCCGGAAGGTCCACTGGTCTTGATTGCCAACCATCCTTACGGAATTGGCGATGGTCTTGCGATCCTGGCCCTGGCTGAGAAACTCGGCCGTCCGTTCAAGATCCTCATCAACAATGAACTTCTGAAGGTTCCCGAAGTCCGTCCGTTCTCGTTGCCGGTAGATTTTGAGGAAACCAAGGAAGCGCTCAAGACCAACATGGCGACCCGCAAGGAGGCCCTGCGCCTGCTTGAGGAGGGGACCACCATCATCGTGTTTCCCGGTGGCGGGGTCGCAACGGCTGCCAAGCCTTTCGGGCGCGCGGAGGAGCTTCCCTGGAAGACTTTCACCGCCAAGATGATCCGCTCTTCAAAGGCGACCGTGCTGCCGCTCTATTTTGACGGCCAGAACTCCTGGCTGTTCCACCTGGTCAGCAAATATTCACTGACCCTGCGCCTGTCGCTGCTGGTGCGTGAGTTCCGGCGCATTCTCGGTTCCGTTATCACCGCCCGCGCCGGAAATCCGATCCCGTTCGAAACCCTGTCCGGCTTTCGGGACCAGAAGGAAATCATGGATTTCCTGCAGACCAAGGTGATGGAAATGGCACCTGCGGATGCCAAGAAACGGCTGCTGGGCCGTCGCGGCTGAGCAGACCACTTTGACGGTGCTTTCAGGTGACGCGAAGCGGAAGTTTCCGCCTATGTGAGGATGACACCTGATTGCCGGTCGCTCGCCGAGATCCAGATATCTCTCTTCCAGTGCCCCTGCCGGGCCTGATCCGGCAACTCATGCCGTGACCGCAGCCGAATGCGCAGGACATGCCATGGGCAGTCGCAACGGGTCCTGTCCCATGGTCAAGCCATGGAACGAGGGAAGGAAAACGATCGCTGGCGCAGCGTGAGGCGTTAAGTCGGCGAAATCAGTTGTTTGCGGTCGTTTGTTGACCTGACAGTTCACTGATTGAGGTGACCACTTCGACTTCCCGGTCGTTGCCCGGATCAACCTGGAACGTGTGCAGGTAGGTCTTGCCGTTGTTGCGTGCGAGCGCTTCATATTCACCCTCGGCAAGGACGAAATCCGGAAAGGCGCCGGTTGCCTCGACCACGACGTCACCACCCGGGCTCAGGACCGACCATGTGGTGTTGGCGATGGCTTCGCCGCCGCGTTCATTGACCAGCTTGAGCGTGATATCGGCGGCCTTGTGGAAGATCGTGGCCTCGGTCAGCTTGCCCGGCAGAACCTGAATATCGGCGCGGACTACGGCGTTGACATCACCGTAGCGGCTGACAACGTGATAGGTATCGGCGCTGAGGCGGACTATGGATCCGGGTTTCACGTTCCTGGCGATCACGTTGCGTTCGCCGCGCTGGTTGAACTCCATGCCGAAGATGTCGAAGGAAACCGGTTTGCTGTCGAGCGGGTCGCCATCCTTGAGCGCTGCGCCGAACTTGATGCCGCCGGCATTGAGCGTGACCATCTTCGACTGGACTTCCTTGCCGATGACGATGCGGTTGGTTGCCTGCGCAAAGCCGTAAGCGGTATGGATCAGATAGGCACCCGGGTCGAGCCGGAACTCGGCATCACCGCCTCTGGAGGTAGCGACCAGCTGCAACCGGCCATCGGCATTGGTGGTTTCGGAATAGATCCGCCAGATCAGGTCGTCATTGAGGGGAGGGCTGTCCGCCGTCAACTTGGCCATGAGATAGAGCGCGCCCTGGTGCAGACCGCCCTTGACCCCTGTCGCCTTGAATGAGGTCGGTGCATAGGGGGACTCCACCACGATGTCGGAAAAAAGCGGTTCCGGCTCACGGTCGAGCAGATTGACGATTGGCGAGTCGGAAATGGTGGGCGGCGCTTTCGGGTCCGGTTTTGCAGCCGGAACCGGCGGCAACTCGGCATCTTGTGCAAAGGGTGTGCTTGCAAAGCCCATCAGGAGCGTGGCGCAGATCAGCGCGCCAATGGCGCCATTCTTGACGGTGCGTGTCCATCGGGACAGGGCTGATACGGTTGCGGTCTTCAACATGCCCACTTCATTATCATTATGGCTCGAGAAATATAACCAGTGATTTGAGTCGCAAACCCCGAAGGCGCTCCAAGCCTGCCTAAAGGCCCTGAAATTCGGGCAAATTCAAGACCCAGTCATCAAAGTTGACAATTACGGTCAATGAATTACGTGGATCATAACACAACAGGCGGGACAGGACATTCATGTCGGATTTCAAGACCGGTTCGCCGGACACCCTGGCGTTCTTGCGAAAGCGCCGCTCTCACCCGGCCATTACCATGTCGGAACCTGGTCCGGATGATGATGAGGTCAGGGATCTTCTGACGATCGCCGCGCGCGTGCCCGATCATGGCAAACTGGCGCCCTGGCGCTTCATCCTTTTCAGGCCGGACGACGGCCAGAAGATAGGGGCCTGGCTGGCGCAGAGATACGGTGAGCTCAACGGGCCGCTGGACGATGATCAGAAAAACAAGGAACTGACCCGGTTCACACGTGCGCCGCTGATCATCGGTGTGGTCAGCCAGGCGGCAGAGCATCCCAAGATTCCGGTCTGGGAACAGCAGCTCTCCGCAGGCGCGGTCTGCATGAACCTTGTGACCGCCGCTGCTGCTGCGGGCTACGCGTCCCAATGGCTGACCGAATGGTACACTTTCGATGAACGGGCCGCTGCCTATCTGGGAGCGCGCCCGGGCGAACGATTTGCCGGCTTCATTCAGATCGGGACTGCAACGCAGCCACCGGTCGAAAGGCCGCGTCCCGACCTAGACGACCTGATTTCCAACTGGACCGAGACTGACTGACCCATGTTCTACGAAACCGAGAAAAACGACCACGGCCTGCCGCACAATCCGTTCAAGGCCATCGTCGCGCCGCGGCCCATCGGCTGGATCTCTTCGCTGGATCAGGAAGGCAAACCCAATCTCGCCCCCTACAGTTTCTTCAACGCCGTTTGCGACACACCGCCGATCGTGATGTTTTCCTCCTCCGGCTACAAGGACAGCGTCGGCAATGTGGATGCGACGGGTGAATTTGTCTGCAACATGGTCAGCCTGGACCTGAAGGACCAGATGAACCAGAGCTCGGCCGCGGTTCCGCATGGCACGTCCGAATTCGACCTGTCCGGACTGGATATGGCACCGTCCCGGCTGGTGAAGGCACCACGGGTTGCAAATGCAGTCACCGCGCTGGAATGCAAACACCTGCAGACGCTTCGTATGTCGGGCCTGGATGGCACAGAAACGGACAGTTATGTCGTGTTCGGGCAGGTTGTCGGCATTCACATCGACGACAGCGTCCTCGTTGACGGTCTTGTCGATGTGACGCGCTATAAGCCTTTGTCGCGGCTCGGCTACATGGATTATGCCGCTGTCGGTGAGGTTTTCCAGATGGGGCGGCCCAAGGTCTAGCCGGTTCGCACGCGATTTCTAACCGCCAACAGCCCAGGGCGCCGGCCGAGTCGGCGCCTTTTTTCATGAAACGGTTGCCGACTCGGTTTCAGCCGGTTAAGAAGCCGTTGCTTTGCAGATTTTTCTTGGCGCGTTTTTCCCAAGAAAAGGTCCGGATTTCTCTTGATGTCCACACTGCCGGACCCATCCATCAGTAGATCTGCCCAGGCTGAAACGAAAAAGAACTCAGCTTGAGACCTCTATAAGCGCCTCCTGTGTGTTGTTAAGGTTTTGTTAACCATTTGGGCGCGAAAGTTAACGAAGTAATAACTTAGTTCCGTCGAGGAGAAAGCGCCATGCGGGTTGCTGATACTGCCTCGGTCGCGTCTCGGATCGAGCTTGCGTTTCAGTCTGCGAGTACTTCTACGGGTACGTCCTTCGACTACCTGGTGAAGACGGCCGCACGGGAGTCGTCATTCAACCCGTCTGCCAAAGCAAAGACATCCAGTGCAACAGGGCTGTTCCAGTTCATTGAATCCACCTGGCTGGAAACAATGAAGGAAGCCGGGCCGAAACACGGGCTGGACAAATACTCAGACCACATCAAGCGGGCCAAGAGCGGCAAATACTATGTGAGCGACCCTCAAATGCGGCGCGAGATACTGGATCTGCGCAAGGATCCGGAAATCTCGTCGACCATGGCAGGGGCGCTGACACAGAAGAATGCCCAGTACCTGGAGCGCAAGATCGGCCGTGAGCCGACCGACGGTGAACTCTACATGGCGCATTTCCTGGGGGCCCATGGGGCGAGCAGGCTGATCGACGCCACCAACGCCAATCCGGACATGCGCGCGGACAAGATGTTCTCCGCGCAGGCTCGTGCCAACAAGCCCATCTTCTATGAGCGCAATGGCAAGGCCCGGTCGATGCAGGAAGTCTACGAAGTCATTGTGTCCAAACATGACGCGGTGACCATGATTGCCCAGGCCAGCGGCAAGAAGGACCTGCGCAACTCCGGAGAACTGCTTCAGGTCGCGACATTGCCGAATGCCAAGCCTGTGCGCGGCGTCCCGGTCGCACCGCAGAATTTCGATCATCTTGCCGGTGATCCTGCAGCGGCCTTTGCCATGCGGTCCAAGCCGCAACCTCCTGTTCAGGTCGCAGCTGCCGAACCTGCGGTTCCGCAATTGCCGGAAGACAATCCTCTGGAACTGGCTGTGGCCAAGGTCCCGATACCGGACGCGCGCCCGGGCAAACCTGTCGAGACAACACCCAGTGCGACCTTCCTTGAGGAAACAGTTGTGGCAGCGGCCACTCGGCCAACGCCCCAGAACCCTCGGGAAGCGTCCATAGAGGGGACGGATTTTGACGCCACCACACGTGTTCTGTCTGCCTTCCAGGCAACGGAGACCGCCAACCCGTTTGAAGCCCTGTTCCGCAATGACCAGGGGTCTTCCCAGGCTGACGTCAATCCGCGATTTGCATCTGCCTTTGCAGCGGTCGAGGAAGCGGCTCTCTACAGTGCGCTTTCCGGGGCTTCCAGCCAGGTGCAGGCCCAGGAGCTGGCATTGGCCAATCAGGGTGGCCCTCTGGATCTGACCCGCTTCTTGCGGCTGAAGGCCGAAGAGGAACAACGGGAATTGCTGCCGCCCGCGTGAGCCGGCAGTAATTTTTGAACCTTGGCAAAATTATGGTGAACCGATCGTTAAGCCTTTGATGTCAGGATTAACCTGTACATATGGGAAGATCGTTTTACCGCCATGACCCAACAAAACATTCTGCACGCCAGCGACGATGACGAGCGCACCTTGGACATACAGGCCGCACAGGAGTTTGCGGAGCGGTATTTGGCCGCCGACCCGGGCAGCCAGGAACGGACCAGCATGGCCGCAGCCCTAACGATTCTTCTCGACGATCCGAGCCGGCCGGTGCGCAAGGCCATCGCCAGCGTGCTTGCCGCAAGCGCTCATGCGCCGGGACATGTCATCCGATGCCTTGCGCATGACGTCGATGAAGTTGCCATTCCCGTTCTGACCCAGTCGCCGATTCTCACCGACATCGAACTGGTCGATCTCCTGGCGGAGGGCAGCGATGCAGTTCAATGCGCCATTGCGGCGCGGGATACACTGCCGGCCTCTCTTTGCGCGGCCATCTGCGAAGTCGGCTGCGAGGCAGCTTGCCGGACGCTTCTGGAAAATAGAACGGCCAAAGTGCTGCAATCCTCGCTTCTGCGTCTGGCCCAGCGGTTCGAGGACCGGCCGGATCTGTGCGATCAGCTGCTGAAGACCCGTGACCTGCCGCTTGCCATGCGCTTCCAGCTGCTGATGCGGCTGGCGCAGAACCTGGACGACCATCCGATCGTGATGGAGCGGGTGCCGGAACACCAGCGCGCGGCCTTCCTCAGTGATGCGGAGGACAAGGTTGTCTTGCGTCTGGCGCTGGAAGCCGGAGCGGAAGACTTGCCGGATTTTGTAGAGCATCTGCGCCAGAGCGGCAAACTGACCACAAGGCTGTTGCTGCGCGCCGTCTGCTGTGGCCGCTTGCGGTTTTTTGCAGCGTCACTGGCCAATCTCGGTGGTGTGCCGCTGCCCCGTCTGTGCAAGCTGCTTGTGAGCGTGCGCCGGTCGGCGCTTCAGGCAATCCTCAGAAAAGCCGGCCTGCCACTGCGCGCGCACCAGGCCTTTCTGCTGGCCATCGACATTGCCCGTCAGGCCGATGCGGATTTCACCTATGACCTGCCGCTGGACGAAGCGCGCATGCTCACCGAAACGCTGCTGGCCGAGATGCAGGACGGTGCGCTGGGGGCGGATGAAGACGTCGTTGCGTTCCTGCGCCGCTTTGCGATTGATGTCGCCCGCCTTGAGGCGCGGTTGCTGCTGAAGAACAGCGGATTGCAGGTGACGGCTGCTGCCTGAGGCAACAGCTGGCCGCAAACGCCAAGGCCTCTTCAGCAGATCAGCATCAACCGATGACAGCGTCCAGTTTCCTGTGAAGCGGAAGCTCTTGGGCCGCTAACGGCAGCTGAACCAGAGTCACCTCTCCCGTGGGGTGGGGAAGTCGGGTCGAGCCGCCTTTGTGTGCCCTGCATTGGAAACTTCTCGAAGCAGCGTCATTTGCCGTGTTTGAAGTGTGACAGGATGTCTTCCTGCACGGCTTTGATGTCTGGCGACACGTCCGCACTCCAGCTGCGGATAACGCGAAAGCCACAATTTTCCAGGATGTCTGTTCTTGCCCGATCGGCTTGCAAGTCGTCCGCCTGCTGTCCGCTATCAAGTTCAGCGGTCATCCTGGCGTTTGAGCACAGGAAGTCGACTAGAAACCGGTCAACGGGCGTTTGTCGTTGGTCAATGAGGTAAGACCTCAGGCCTCTTCTTGCTTCTTCGGAAACTGCGCCAGGTAGTCATCCGTTACGCTTAGCAGCGTCTGCAAAAGCTCCACCCCGGTCTTGTTGGCATCGTCCTTGGCGCCTTCCATGACCATGGCACGGATGGCCTCGACATAGCGGCCGGCAAGTTCGAGCGGTAGCTTGTCCGGGGAGGGGATGTTCTCGATCAGGTGGCAGAAGCCAGCGGCAACCTCGCCGACCAGCGGAAAGCCGAGGGTCAGGGCCTGTCCCTTGATGTTGTGGGCGGCCTGGAACAGCGTGGCGAGGCTGTCCTCGGTGAGGCCGTCGATCTTGATGCTTTCCCAGGCGCTCAGGAGGTCGCGGGTCTCGTTGTCCATCCAGTTGCCGAAATGGGAGGAAATCCGCTGCAGGGCGGCTTCCGCGGCCTTGACCGGGTCGAATTTCTTGGCCTCACGAGGCGTGAGTTCACGAACCTTCGATCTGAGATCGGTCGGAGGGGTCAAGATTTCGTACTCCTGATCCTTGGCTGTGTCGGCCATAACGCGGAATGCCCTCATTGTTCGGCTAAAAAGCCTTTGGCGGCAGTATGGTCAATCATGCTTAACAGGGAGTTTCCGCAACCGGGTCCGGCACCTAATAACGGAACATTTCCGTCAGGATGCGCTCGTCCCAGCCATGGTCGGAATCGAACATGATCAACCCTTCCGTGTCTGTGGCCTCGCGCACCGAAACACAGGTGACCCGCCGGATTTCGATGTGATCGGCGGAGGCGCTGACCGGGCGTTTGCCGGCGTCGAGAATGTCGATATCCACCTGCGCCCAGTTGGGCAAGAGGGCGCCCCGCCAGCGGCGCGGCCGGAACGCGCTGATCGGGGTAAGTGCCAGAAGTTGCGCGGTGATCGGCAGGATCGGGCCATGGGCGGAGAGGTTATAGGCCGTGCTGCCGGCAGGTGTCGCCACGATGATGCCGTCGCAGACGAGTTCCTCCAGCCGGGTGCGGCCATCCACCGAGACCTGCAGGCGGGCGGCCTGCGAGGTCTGGCGCAGCAGCGAGACTTCGTTGATGGCAAGCGCCCTGTGCACCGTGCCGTCCTCATCCGTCGCCGTCATTTCCAGCGGTCGGATCGTGGTGACGTCTGCCTTCGACAGACGGTCCCTCAGGTCCTCGTCGCGGTATTCGTTCATCAGGAAGCCGACGGAGCCGCGATTCATGCCGTAGATCGGCGTGCCGCTGCCCATATGGGCATGCAGCGTCTGCAGCATCAGGCCGTCACCGCCAAGCGCCACGATCACATCGGCATCGGTCACCGGCACGCTGCCATAACGGTGCGCCAGTTCCCGGCGCGCCTTCATGGCTTCCTCCGTGTCGCTGGAGACAAATGCCAGCTTTTCCGTCGAAACCGGCTGCGCTTTTTCAGGACTGGGCGGTGGTGGGGACTGGTTCATGGCCTGCGACGTGTTTTGCCTGACGGTCTTGCCGGGATCGCTTGCCCCCAGCTCGGAGACCGGCTCTGTCCGGACATCGGATCAGCACCATAGCCGGGGTTGATGCCCAGGGGCAGTGAAAAATGGGTGGGAGTTGTCAGAAGAGCGGAAACTGCGCTACTGCGATCTGCATTCTGAAAAATGACAATGCCGGTGACCAGGGAATTTGAACGCGATGACTTACAAGGAAACACTGCCCGTCTGGTGGAGCATCTTCTGGCGCTTTTGTCTGGTTTGGTTCGTGCTGTCGACCGCAATGGGGTTTGTGTTCATCTGGAATTCCGGTTTCTGGCAAATGGAGTTCTGGGAAACAGGTGACCTTGCGAAATTCAAGGAACAGTCCGAGGCCATTCTGAATTCGCTCATGTTTACCGTGGTGTCACCGGTGCTGGATCTCATGCTTGTTGTTCTGGTCTCCTGGTGGACGGTGCGGGCCGGTTTGAAGAAACACGGTTTGAGTACAAAGCTCGTTGGTCGTGTTGAAAAGTTGTCTGGCTGAGGGGCTACTAAAGGCTTGAAATGAAGAGGCTTGTATTTGAGGACGACCGTGCTGCGGAGCGAAACAGTCACGGCGTCTTTCTTGTCCGCTGTCCTTCGGAATTCGGCAGCAATATCTTGTTCTATTGCGCTGAATGGAATTGGCTTTGGGCGGACATTCGTGATGTCGGAGATCCCGACCGGGCTTTGGAGTTAAATCCGAAAGGGCTGATCTTTGTGGATGAAAATGACTTCGTGCCCGAAACTGTCGCGAGAAAGGTCAGTTACATGCTGGAAAATGGAGAACATGAGGATCGGCGCCTTTCTTACGCGCCGGAAGTACAGGTTCTGAAAAAGGAGGATTAAAGAGCGCCCGCAATGCGAATACTTCATAATGTTTCTTTGAACATCGACGCCACGTCTCGGATCGAGTTAGCAAACTTGGGATTCGATTGCGAACCTGGTTTTGCTTCCTTTAAAGTATTTGAGGACGATCCGAGGTGGCCAGCCTTTGAGAGCTTAATTGAAAAATACCAAGCCGTCGATATCGCCGAGACAAGATTTACAAGGTCGGAATTAAAGAGCGCTCAGTCGCTAGAAATTCGGTCTTCTTGGCATTTTGGATACCCGCAACCTGATGACGATTTTGGCTATCGAAATGAAACATACGATGATAGTCAATTCTGTCCTTCGTGCGGCATCGGATTAAAACAAAAAGCTCCATTTCGAATGTCAAAGCAACCTTCTTGGGGTGCTAAAACAATGCTTCAATTGAACTGGGTATTTGATGAGTATTTTGTTAGAGAGAACATTTATAGCCAAATATTCAAGCCGCTCGGAATTGGCTGTCGTACTGTTATTTACCACAAGAGCGGATCGACAATTGATGATATCGTCCAATTGAATATTGAGTGTGAGGTTGAGCTGGATCTGGGGACTGAATACGCACCAGTGCGATGTGAAAAGTGTGGGGGCATGAAATACCCCTATAATCCGAAAGGCTTTCAACCAGTTCCAAAAAGTAAAGTCGAAACAGCAATGTTCAAGTCAAAACAATGGTTTGGCAGTGGAGCGCTTGCGCACAAATTGGTATTTGTGAGCTCTGAGGTTTATGAAAGGACCACATCATTGAATGTGAAGGGAGCTACCTTTGCCGCTTGCCGCAGTCTTTGATCATAAACCTTTTGTGCTGAAGCAGTTTTGACCTAATCGCAGCCACTGATTGGGCCGGGTAATGCGGCTCTGGTTTAAGGCAGCCTTTTCTTCTTCAGTTGTTGTTCGTGACGGAACCAGAGCACCTTCGATGCATGGTTTGTGCGATGAAGATTTTTGGGTGTCTTTGTCGAAAGTCGAAGGTTAAGCAAAGGAGTAACCTCGTTTAACCATTCTGACGCATCTGCGCGAACAAAGATTGACTGCGGTTTTCGGCGCTGCTTTCTCAACCGTCTTTGATGGGGTTGGGGCGAGGCTCAGTCGCTCGCGTCCGTCGACAACCTCAGTGCTGGCACCTCGGCCCCTTCTGCCCCGCCGCAACTCGGCTTCTCCAACAATTCCTGCCATTCGAAAAACGGCACGATCGCTGAGCGCACATCGTCGATCTTGGCCGACATCACGCCGGCGACGCGGAGACCATCCGGGGTCTGAACCAGAAGCGGTCCGCCGGAAGCACCGGCCTCGGAGGCGCAGTTGGTGACCCAGCTGTCTTCAGCCGTGCCCATGACCTTGCAGTCCTCTACGACGGTCGGCAGGAAGCGGCGGCTGCGGCGATAGCCGACAGACTGGAAACGTGTGTCCTTGGTCAGGACGGCAGCTTCTTCGAGCGATAGGGCCGGGACCGGCGGCAGTGTGCTTGGTTCCTTCAGGACGATCAGGCCGACATCGTCATGGACATCGCGCAGTTTCGGCCGCTTGCGCGGGACATAATCGGCATCGGGATGGACGCAGGCGATTTCGAGCCGGGCCGCATATTCGTCGCGGCGAACACCGGCCATAAAAAGCAGATCGTCGACCGGGAAGGGGCGTAGGGTGTTCTTGTTGTAGAGGCAATGGGCGGCGGTGAGCACGAGATTGGGCGCAATCAGCGTGCCGGTGCACATGGAGGTCGACCGGTAGCCGGCCACATTCACCCGGCCGATCGAGGGCCAGGGCGCGTCGGTGCTGTCGATGACCTTCAACTCGACGGCCTCGGCGGGCAGTGCGACGAGTGCCGATAGCATCAGTCCCGCAAGACGCGCGCTTCTCCGGATGCCGCCGTGAGCCGGCCTCTTGCCACTGGTTTTCCTTGACAACTTGCGCATGTTCTCAGGTCCCGTTTCTGCGTCATTCTCAGCGACACGGTTTAACGGGACCTAAAACTAGGCAGATAAGTGCGTCTATTGCGCGTAATAGTCCCAGACCAGGGTCCGCGCGAGGGTTTCGTCATTATGGGCCAGACGTTCCGACAGCATGGCTTCCAGCTGCGCCAGAACGATCTCCGGGTGCGTTGCGGCCTTGTTCTCCAGAGAACTGCCGGTAGCGTCCATCAGAAGACCCGGCAGCCCGGACGCGTGGACATAGTGCCAGTCGGTGCCGAGGCGCGAGACGACGGCTGTTGATCCCTTGCCGGCGGCGTCCGACAACAGGTCCGGATTGGTTTCGGCCAGCTGCCGGTAGTCAAATTCGAACAGCGCCGCGTCTCGCCAGTCGAGCGGTGTCTCGCCGGACAGATAGGGCAGAAGGCTGGCGCCATCCGGTGCGTGTTCCGGGTCGAGTTCCAGGAGATCGAGCAGCGTCGGGAAGATGTCGGTGGCCGAGGTGAAGGACGAGACCCGGTTGGCCCTGGCATTGCCGGGTGCCTTGATCATCAGCGGGACATGATAGCTTTCGCGGTAGAACCCGCCTTTGCCGAGCATCCTGTGATCACCCATCATTTCCGCATGGTCGGAAGTGAAGATGATCAGCGTGTTGTCCTGCGGCGCCAGTGCGTCAAAGATCCGGCCAAGCTGGGCGTCAACCTCGGAAATCATGCCGTAATAGAGCGCGCGGAGGCGTTTCAGATCGTGCCGCGTCAGGTCGCGCACATGTTCTGTCGCGCCCGGGATGTGGCTGGCCAGGCGCTGGTGATTTTGAAGCGCGGCAATCAGTGGGTGGAAAGCAGCTTCCTCTTCCGGGGTGGCGCTGCCTGCGAAATCCGGCCCGTCTGCCGGGTCATACAATGTGTTGTAAGGCGCCGGGACGGTGATCGGCGGATGCGGGCGCAGGAAGGAGATATGCGCCATCCACGGCGTCTCGCTGTCCTGTTCGGTGAGCCAGGACAGGAACCGGTTGGTCAGGAAAGCCGTCTGGGTCTCCTCCTTTGAATAAGCGGGCGCTTTCCGGGAGATCCTTTCGCCATCCTCCGGCTCGACCTGGTGGATCGTCTCGAAGCTGCCTGGATCATGGCCGCGTGTGGCGAGCCAGGAGAGCCAGGGCTTGTCGTCTTCTGGCAGGCTTTGGCCAACTTCGAAGCCGGGAAGCACACCTTCGTAGGTCTGAAGAGCCGGATCGTTCGGGTCATGCAGGCGCGGATCCGGCGAGGTGTCGGTATAGCCAAAGAGTGTCGGCGTGTAGCCGGCCCGGCGGGCGGCGCGGGCGATATTGTCGAAACGGTCGTCCAGCGGCGCGCCGTTCGCAACAACCCGGTGATTGCGCTGATAGAGCCCAGTATAGAGCGAGGCGCGCGCCGGAGAGCAGGGCGCTGTCGCCGCATAATGCTGTTCGAACACCGTTGCGGTCTCTGCAAAGGCATCGAGATTGGGCGTCCTGACCACGGGGTGACCGACCGTGCCGAGGCAATCACCCCGCCACTGGTCCGCCGTGATCAGGAGAATGTTCGGCCGGTTCGTCATGCCGCCTCGAGCTGTTCCAGCAGCGCCGGGAGATCGGCGACCGTATCGATCACGTAGTCCGCGCCGGCTTCCTTGAGTTTTGCGGTGGCGTGAAGTCGAATGGCCTCGACTTCGGCGTCCGGCAGGGCGGCGAGTTCTTCCGGTGTCTTGCCGGCGTAGTTTCCGGAGAGCGCCAGTCCGACCGTCAGGCAACCGGCGGCAACGCCTTCGGCAATGCCGGGTTCGGTGTCGTCGACCTTGATCACGGCGCTCGGCGGATAGGCGACGAGATCGACAAAACACTGATACATGCCGAGCGGGCCCGGACGGCCTTCCGGCAGGTCATCGGCACAGATCAGGTTGTCAGGTTCATAGCCCTGTTCGGCAGCGCGTGGCAGAACGCGTTCCATGATCGAGCGGGTGTAGCCGGTGGTGGACCCGATCTTGATGCCCCTGGAACGCAGATTCTTGATCACATCGTTCGCGCCCGGAACGAGATCGGCAAAGTCGGCCACGACGTCTTCGTTCATCGGCACGAAGACCTCATAGACCTTGTCGACATCCGCGTCCGTCGGGGCTGCACCGTATTTGTCTGCCCACTGCGCGGCGATGTCGGGGTCGTCCATCATGGAGCGGATGTGGTCCCATTTCGGCTTGCCCATCGGCGCGCGCGCCTGGGCGATGGAGGCGGTGATGCCGAAAGTCTCAAACGCCTTGACGAAGACGCCCATCGGGGCGAAGGAGCCGAAATCGATCATGGTCCCGGCCCAGTCAAAAACGACAGCCTTGAATTTGCTCATGGGGTTTTTCCTTTTTCTTGTCGGGTCAGGCGGCGAGACGGGCGCGTTCCACCAGGGCCTCGGCCGGTGGTGCGGCACTTTCAACGCCCATTTCGGTCAGAACGTCGCGGGCAGCGGCAACGACGTCGCGCATGATGTGTTCGTCCATCTGGCCGATGCAGCCGACGCGGAAGCTTTCAACGACGGTCAGCTTGCCGGGATAAAGAATGAAGCCGCGGGTTTTCATCCGGTCGTAGAACTCTGGGAAGGCGAAAGCCGGGTCGGCCGGGCAGAAGAATGTCACAATGATCGGCGACAGCCACCTTGAATCGAGCAGGGTTTCGAAACCCAGCTTGCGCATGCCGGCAACCAGCACGTCGCGGTTTTGTGTGTAGCGCGCGCCGCGGCCGGCAACGCCACCTTCTTGCTGGTGGCCCTTGAGCGCTTCCAGGAAGGCGGCAACAACATGGGTCGGCGGCGTAAACCGCCACTGGCCGGATTTTTCCAGATGCGCCCATTGGGCATGGATGTCGAGGCTGAGCGAATGGCTGTTGCCTTTTGCTGCTTCCAGGGCGGATTTCCTGGCCAGGACAAAGCCAAAGCCGGGAACGCCCTCGATGCATTTGTTGGCCGAGGACACAATCGCGTCGAAAGCAAGTTCTGAGGGTTCCAAGGGGACAGCGCCAAAAGCTGACATGGAATCGATCAGGAGCGTGCGCCCGGCCGCCGCAACCGCATCCGAGATTTCCCTGATCGGATTGAGAATGCCGGAACTGGTTTCGCAGTGGACGGCGACCACATGCGAGATCTCCGGGTCGGCGGCGAGCAGGGCTGCAACCTCGTCGCCACGGGGCGGCAGGTAGTCGCCCTTGTCGAGAAGTTCGACCGGGCGTCCGAGATAGGCCATCGTCTCGGCGGCGCGTTTGCCATAGGCGCCGTTGCTCAGGATCAGGGTCTTTTTGTCCTTGCGGGTAAAGCTGGCAAGCATTGCTTCAACGGCAAAGGTGCCGCTGCCCTGCATCGGAACGCAATCAAAAGCGTCAGCACCCTCGCCGAGCAGCTCCAGGAGCGAAGCGCGCAAGGAAGCGGTCATGGCCCGGAAATCACCGTCCCAGCTGCCCCAGTCTCTCAGCATGGCCTCCTTGACGGCGGCCGAGGTTGTCAGCGGCCCGGGTGTCAGAAGAAAGGGCTCACCGAGTTTGGGGCGATCTAAGGCGTCTTTTGTTGTCATCGTTTCACCTGGAGGCTGGAGTGGTTTTCCCGCAAGGCTGCGGAAAGCCAGGGCATTTCCATCGTGCAAAGGCTGCCGATTTCGGCGCAGTCTCAATTGATCGAGCGCGATCTCAGGCGCCACGATCTTGTTGCCTGCGGCTGGCGTTCGATCGTTCAACAAACACCTCTTTTGCGGTTCATGGAGCTTATGATCCTGGGTGCGTTTGAGACTTGGCGTTTGTATGATCATCGCAGGGCTTTCGACCGGATATGCTTCGAAGCCTAATCAAGCATTGAATTCGTCATTTCAATGTAATTCGGAGAAGTATAGCTTTTTATTATAGAGTGAGCTCTGACACCGAAGTGTCAAACACCCTTGAGACTTTTGCGAAAGGCCTCGACCGCGGCGACATTGGCCATGTCCCTGTGCCAGACCACATAATGATGGGCGACCAGGGACGGGTCGTCGATCTGGATCGCAATACAGCCGTCGCGATCGGTGATTTCCGCTTCCATGGCGATTCCCACGCCGACACCGGAGCGGATCAGGGTGGCAATGGACCCCCACGACCCGAGCGCCAATATGGTATTGGGTTTCTGGCCGGCTATGGTCGCGGCGGCCTCGAAGATTTTCCGTGTGCCCGACGATCCTTCGCGCTGCAAGAACGAGAGTTTGCCGACATCGGCCCAGGTGACCTTGTCTTGAGCGGCCAGAGGGTGATCGGGCGGAGCGGCAATCACGATACGGCTCTTGACCAGAAGTTCGCCGTCGAGGCCCGCCGGAACTTCCCGGCCGGTGATGAAGCCGATGTCGATCTCGCCTTCCTCGAAGAGATCGAGAATATCCTGGGTGGCAAGCGCCCGGGCTTCGATGGCGATTTCCGGATGGCTGGACATGAAGGTCGAGATCCTGGGTATCGCCAGCTGATAGGTCGAGTAACCGATCCGAAGTTCGCCGGAGGCGAGCGCCCGCTGGTGTGAAAGCTCCGTTTCCAGATCACCGACCAGGGCCAGAACGGCCCTGATACGCGGCAACAGGCCCTGAAGTGCGGGTGTTGCGGAGACACTGTAGCCGACCTTGGCGAGCAGCTTGGTCTTGAAGCGGCTTTCGAGGCCCTGGACATGGTTGGAGATGGAGGGTTGTGAAACGCCGATCTCCTTGGCTGCGGCCGAAAAACTGCCCGTACGCACCACGGCTTCCAGCGCGCGCAGCTGAACCAGCGTCAGGGTGTTCCTGGGTTTGGGTGGAGCAGAGGCCATGGAAGGTCAGCCGGCAAGATCTGCAACGGGGGCCCTGGCAACACCTGTGACCTCAAGATGATGCGCCACCCGCAAGGCGAGGTCTTCGCGCCAGGCCGGGGCAATCACCTGAACACCAATGGGCAGCCCGGCGCCCTGTAGCCAGATCGGGACGGTGACCGCCGGCAGGCCGATATAGGAAATAGGCTGGGTGAAGAGCCCGATATTCGGCCGGGCCGGCATGGTCTCTCCATTGATGGTGAAGGTCTTGGTGCCGGAGGCAAGGGCCGGGAAAGGCGTTGCCGGGGCCAGAAGAATGTCGACCTTTTCGAAGATCTTGCGGAAGAGATCCCGGAACCAGGACCGGAACCGCTGCGCCTGTTGCAGCCAGACGGCAGGGACCATCGTGCCGGCCAGGAAGCGGTCGCGGGTTTCCGGGTCAAAATCCCGAGGCCGTTCCCGGATCCGCTGCAAGTGCAGGCTGGAGCCCTCTGCCGCGGTGATCACATAGGCCGCGGCACGTGCCCGGGCGGCTTCCGGAATATCGATTTCCAGATTGGCCCCGAGGGCCTTGGCGACGAGATCGGTTGCGTTGAGGGCTTCGGGGAGGGCCTTGTCCTTGAAATATCCACCCGCGACGGCGATCCTCAGCTGGTCGATGCCCTGGTCCAGATGCGCAAGGGTTTCGATTTGCGGATGAGGTGCCTGGGCCGGGTCCGCCGGGTCAGGGCCCTGCAACACATCGAAGATGAGCGCCAGGTCTTCCGCCGAACGGGTCAAGGGCCCCAGGTGATCCAGGCTGCCGACAAAGGGATAGGTACCGGCACGGCTAAGGCGGCCATAGGTCGGCTTCAGTCCGAAGAGGCCGCAGAAGGAGGCCGGCACCCGGATCGAACCGTTCGTGTCCGAACCCATGGCGAGCGGCACCATGCCGGCTGCGAGGGCTGCGCCGGAGCCGGAGGAGGACCCGCCGGTCATGCGGCTGAGATCATGCGGATTGCGGCAGATGCCGTCATGCGCGCTTTCGCCGGTGAAATCATAGGCGTATTCGCCCATGTGGGTGGCACCGACGAGGACAGCGCCGGCTTCTTTCAGCTTGTGGACGAGCGTTGCATCGGCACTTGCTGGCGGATTTTCGCGGTTGATCCTGGCGCCCGCGCGCGTGGTCAGGCCTTCAACGTCATAAAGGTTCTTGACCGCATAGGGGACGCCGGCCAAGGGCAGCGTCCGGCCGTCGGCAAGGGCGTCATCCACCGCGCGTGCTTCGAGCAGCGCCCGTTCGGAGAGAATATCCGTGAAGGCATTGACCTTGGGATTGAGCGTTTCGATGGACTGCAGAGCCGCATAGGCAACTTCGAGGGCCTTGGTCTCGCCGCTGGCAACGGCTGAGGCGGTTTGTGTCGCTGTCCAGGAGCGCAAGGTGTCGTCCGCCCCGCTCATGGCACAAAGACCGGCGCGGCTTCGATATCGGCGTCCATCGGGAAGTCCAGAACCTGCTCGGCCGCCTTCTCGATGGCTGCGATGTGCATTTCTACCACAGGCCGCCAATTGTCCTCGATGGTCAGGTGCATCACGGCTTCCATATGAGCCACGTGCTCTTTTACGTTAAATGATTTCGGCATCCTTCGGTCCTTCCCACCCGGTCGATAGCGTCCTGTTTCATCTTTCAAATTGCGTTGGGCTTGTCCAGCCTCGTTCACCGTGCTGCGGTCGCTGCGGGAACCGAATTGAGACTTCCGAGAGGGGAAATCACATGCCCCGGTAAGGCTCTTTTGAATTTCTTGATCACATGGCTTTCCATGCCGGATGGGCTCGGCTACGCTTTCTCGCAAGACTTATTCCGATTCAGGCGGTGCAGTGCCGCCAGCGATTTTCATCGAGCCCTTTGTCCTTCGTTCTGACGCGTCGGGCTCATCCATTGACTGTCTCTGTCCTTTGAAAAGGAGGAGCCATGTTGGACGCGATTGCCGGAATTATCTCCCGACGGCTTCATGGCGTGGCGCGGCTGAGCCTTCTATTGGTCTCCTGTCTTCTTCTCACCGGTTGTGCGCTTTCCGATGCGCCGGTGCTCAATCCAAAAGGCCCTATCGCCCTGGCGGAACGGAACCTTCTGTTCACGGCCTTCTGGCTGATGATGATTGTGGCGATACCCGCCATCCTTCTCACGCTGGTCTTTGCCTGGCGCTACCGGCGCCGCGAAAACGGCGCGGCCTATACGCCCGACTGGGAAGGCTCTTGGACCATCGAGGCCGTTGTCTGGCTGGTGCCCGCGGCCATCGTGATCGCCATCGGCACCCTGGTCTGGGAATCGACTCACCGGCTCGATCCTTACAAGGCGCTCACTTCCGACAAGCCCGAATTCAAGGTTCAGGCCATCGCACTCGACTGGAAGTGGCTGTTTCTCTACCCGGAACTGGGCACTGCCAGTCTCAACGAACTGGCCTTTCCAGCCGATCGGCCGCTCAGCATCGAAATTACATCCGACACGGTGATGAATTCGCTGATGATCCCGGCCCTTGGCGGTCAGATTTATGCCATGGCCGGCATGCGCTCCGAGCTCAACCTGATTGCCGACGAGCCGGGCGTCTTCATGGGCCGCAACACCATGTATTCCGGAGACGGCTTTTCCGACCAGCATTTCAAGGCCCATGCCATGAGCGAGGCCGACTTCAAGGCCTGGAGTGGCAAGGCTGGTGGCAGCGGTTCTTCTCTGGATGCGGCCACCTACGCGGAGCTGCACAAGCAGAGCATCGCCGATCCGGTTACTTATTACAGCAGCTACGAGACGGACCTCTTCAAGACGATCTTGAAAAAATATGCGCCGGTCTCAGCGCCGGCTCATCAGGGCCATGCCGACGGCGAGGGGGATTCATAATGCTGGGACGTCTGACCATCGATGCCCTGCCGTTCTATTCCTGGGTGGCCATGGGCGGCGCGCTTGTCACGGTGGGCGGCGGTGTCGTCGTCTTTCTGCTGATAACGTATCTGCGCGCCTGGAAGGTGCTCTGGACCGACTGGCTGACCAGCGTCGATCACAAGAAGATCGGCATCATGTATGTGGTGCTGGCACTGGTCATGCTGGTGCGCGGGTTCGTTGACGCCATCATGATGCGAGCCCAGCAGGCGATTGCGCTCAACAGCGAGGGCTATCTGCCGCCGGAGCATTTTGAACAGATCTTCTCGTCCCACGGCACGATCATGATCTTCTTCGTGGCGATGCCGTTCCTGACCGGTCTGATCAACATCATCGTGCCGCAGCAGATCGGTGCCCGCGATGTTGCCTTTCCCTTTCTGAACTCCGTCAGTTTGTGGATGACCGCTGCCGGGGCCGCGCTGGTGCTGGTGTCGCTGGTGATCGGCAAGTTCTCGCAGGCCGGCTGGACGGGTTATCCCCCGTATTCCGGCATCGAATACAGTCCCGGTGTCGGCGTCGATTACTGGCTCTGGGCCCTGATCGTCAGCGGTGTCGGCTCGACGCTGTCGGGCATCAATTTCATTGTCACCATCGTCAAGAACCGCTGTCCGGGCATGACCTTCATGCGCATGCCGCTGTTCACCTGGACGGCGCTGTGCATTTCTATCCTGATCGCCTTTGCCTTTCCGGCGCTGACCGTTGTTGCCGCCCAGCTGACGCTGGACCGGACGCTCGGCTTCCACTTCTTCACCAATGGCGATGGCGGCAACATGATGATGTACGCCAATCTGCTCTGGATCTGGGGTCACCCGGAAGTCTACATCCTGATCCTGCCGGCTTTCGGCATCTTTTCCGAAGTGGTCGCGACCTTCTCGCGCAAACGCCTTTTCGGCTATGCCTCACTTGTCTATGCCACGGCCTGTATCGCGCTTCTGTCCTTCACCGTCTGGCTGCATCACTTTTTCACCATGGGCTCCTCGGCCAATGTGAACGCGGTCTTCGGCATCGCCACGATGATCATCGCAGTGCCGACGGGCGTGAAAATCTTCGACTGGCTGTTCACGATGTTCAGGGGGCGGATCGAGTATCACCCGTCCATGGTGTTCACCATCGGTTTCATGGTGACCTTCGTCATTGGTGGTGTCACCGGCGTGCTGCTGGCGCTGCCGCCCGCCGACTATCTGATGCACAATTCAACCTTCCTGGTCGCGCATTTTCACAACATGCTGATCCCCGGCGCCCTGTTCGGCTATTTCGCCGGCATGAACTACTGGTTCCCCAAGGCCTTCGGCTTCAAGCTTGACGTCAAATGGGGGCTGCGCTCGTTCTGGTTCTGGATCATCGGCTTCTATCTCGCCTTCATGCCGCTTTACGTGCTCGGTTTCATGGGCATGAGCCGGAGGATGGAGCACTATGCCGACCCGAACTGGCAGCCCTACCTTGTGGTGGCCGCGCTGGGCGCGGTCTGTGTGCTGATCGGCATCGTCTGCATTGCGGTCCAGCTGATTGTCTCTGCCCGCAACTGGGGCTCGGCCCGGGACGTCACCGGTGATCCCTGGAACGGCCGCACCCTGGAATGGGCAACGTCGTCGCCGCCCGCGCCCTATAATTTCGCAGTTCTGCCCGAGGTGCGGGATCTGGATGCGTTTCACGACATGAAAATCCGCGGGGAAGCCTACCTGCCGCCGGCAAGTTATGAAGACATTGTCATGCCAAAAAACACCTGGATCGGGCCGGTGCTCGGTGCGCTGGCCTTCGGTCTCGGCTTTGCCTTTGTCTGGTATATCTGGTGGCTGGTTGCGCTCTGTTTTGTCCTGTCGCTGATCTGCGTCGGCATCAGGGCGTCGGACGACAATTCCGAATATGTACTGCCCGCCGCCGACGTGGCAAAGATCGAGCAGGCAAGGCTGGCGCAGATCTCGCCGGCGGACATGCACGACATGCGTGAATTCGTGCCACGCGGGGCCGCCTCCGGCGCACCGCTGCCCGGATCGGTTTGAGGAGAGGCCGGATGTCCGTATCAGCCGTTCTGGAAGAAGAAGAGAAGAAGTCGCTGGAAGCCCGGGAATTCGGCTTCTGGATTTACCTGATGACCGACGCAATCATTTTTGCGTTGCTGTTTGCGACCTATGTGGTTCTGTCTAAGAACTCCGCCGCCGGGCCGACCTCCAATGAATTGTTCGACCTGCGGCACACGGCCGGGGAAACGGCGCTTCTGCTGATTTCCAGTCTCACCTTCGGCTTTGCGTCGATCGCCCAAAGGGCGGGGAACCAGACCCACGTGGTGCGCTGGCTGATCGTGACGCTGCTGCTCGGCCTTGGGTTCCTGGCCATGGAGATGGTCGAGTTTCAGGGCATGATCGCCAAGGGGGCGGGGCCGGATGTGTCCGGGTTCCTGTCGGCCTTTTACACGCTGATCGGCACCCATGGTTTGCATGTCGCCTTCGGCTGCCTCGGCATCGTGGTGATGATTGGCCAGATCCAGGTCAAGGGCCTCACTCAGCCGGTGCGTTCCCGGGTCTTCCGGTTGGGGCTGTTCTGGCACTTTCTCGATATTGTCTGGATCGGGATCTTCTCGGTCGTTTACCTGCCCGGCGTGATGTAGGAGCAAAGTCATGCACAGATTTGCCGATCGGCCGGCCGCCCGTTACATCATCGGATTTGCCCTTGCGGTGATCCTGACGGCCATTCCCTTCACGGTCGTCGGTGCCGGGCTGCTGACCGGACCGCCAGCCTATGCGGTCATTGCTGCTGGTGCGGTGATGCAGGTCATCGTGCACCTCGTCTATTTTCTTCACCTCGACCTCAAATCGACGCCAGTCGAAAATGTCTTTTTTCTGGGATTTGCAGCGGTTCTGATCTTCATCATGGTCGGCGGCAGCCTCTGGATCATGACGGATCTGCACCATCGGATGATGTAGAGAGAGTTCAGGAGAGGGCAGGCTTCATACGCCTTCGGTACCTTCGCCGCGCAGCAGCTAAAGGAGATCCCATGCGCATCAGTCGTTTGATCCGGACTGGCCTGGCCGTTTTTGCGCTCAGTCTGGTGGCGGCCCCCACCACCGCCGCTACGCAGTGTAGCAAGGATATCAGCAAGGTGGAACATGCGGTCGATCACCATCAGCGCGAGGGCATCGACATCACCACGGCAGAAAAGATGCGCGCGCTGCTTCAGGAAGCCAACAAGGAACGGAAAGCGGGCAACGAGACGAAGTGCCAGCAGCTGATCGACCAGGCCAAGTATATGGGCGGCGTGGAGTAGAAGACAGCGATCAGGCCCTTTGCTGGCAGCATTTGAAAACATGCCCTGCCAAAATCTTTGATCGGTGGGCAGTCTTCATTCGGACTTTGCCCTTGCCCCGGGCGCCGTATTGCTTTCAGTCATTTTGTGAAAGGCGCGCGTCCTGGTCCGGTGCTGCAGCAACGAGACCTCTTCCTGGGATGATGCGTTCTTGCCCGCGAAGGTTTCGACGGCGTTCATAGGCGCTGGAATGGTGCGGCAAGACAAAATATACGGCCTGGCCACGCGGCTCCAACGGTGACCGGTTGTGCTGTTGGGGCAGAACCAGTCTCCGTGAGACCATTGACCCGTTCAAGTTCGGGCATTCAGTCAAGGTGCTGATTTTACATGGAATAATCCTGGTGTATGGACTTGCGAAAGACAATCTAAAGTAGAAAGGGGGGTATTTGTTTGGCAATCTTTGATATTGTTAGAATGACGGAGGCGCAATAGGTAATTTTATCTATTAAAATTTTTTGCCAATATTTAATATTTTTGATCGATAGTTATTAATTGCTATGAAGTGGAATTTAATTACTGTGAATTCTGCGGAGTGTCTGTTTCCGTTTGTGTCTTGAGTGGATAGTCAGGGTAAAAGTAGATGTCGCTCAGTCAAAAGGTCCCGCTCGTTGCAGCGCTGCTCATCATCCTGAGCGGCTGTCAGTCGGATAACCTGGGCGACCTTTCGACTTACGGTGACAAGGCCTTCACGAACGACGATCTGTCGGATGTCTCCTATTATCGAGATGACGAATTGCTGAAGCAGGGGCAGGTCCAGTTCAAGGCGAAGAACTACGGAAAGGCCTATTCGATCTACAGAAAGGCAGTCGCTGTTTATCCCAAGGATCCGGTGGCGTGGATCGGTTTTGCGGCATCTGCCGACATGGTCGGGCGCTTCGACAGTGCAGATCAGGGCTACAGGGTTCTTGCGGGAATGATCCCCGGCCGTCCCGAATATCTGAACAATGTCGGCTATTCCTATCTTCTGCGCGGCAATCTCGTGGCTGCACGTCGCTATTTTCTGAAGGCCTACGAACTCGATCCGAACAATCAGACCACAGTAAACAATCTGCAGCTGTTGGGTAACAGTGTGTCGTTTGCGAAGCGGGGATGAATGAAACACAGCGCGATCCCCCCGGACTTCACCATTGTCAGGAGCCGCAGCCTGTCCAGGCTGGTCCGGTCCGGGGTTTCGGCCGAGGATCCGGCAGGGCAGGATAATACCCGCTTCAGCCAGATCCGCGTCGTGATCGCGCTGAACGTCGTTTCCATCGTGCTTGCCCTGCTGCTGTTTGGCGGGTTGTTTCTGTCCTGGTCGCTCAATTCCGAACTGAACGCGGTCAGAAAAGAGCTCGCGGGCTTGCAGGAGTTCGAGAAGCGGATACTGGCGCGCGTGGACATCATGAACAACGGCGTTCAGCACAGGCTTTCAAAAATGGATCAACGCATGGGGGCCATCCGGTCCGATGTCAGTCTTGTTACGAGGGGGCGCAGGGATCCGGCCTCCACGGTGGAGCGTATTTCCACAATGATCCGCAATGACGGCGCCTATTTCGGAACGGCGACGGCAGAACTCCTGCTGACCCCGGAACTGTCCGGGCAGGACACTCAGCGGTTCGTCCCGAGCCAGCCCTCAGGTGGTCCCGCGATCTCGTATGGAGGGCCGCCGGAAGATGCGGTCGCGCTCTTCAGCAGGGTTACGACCGCAGACGGGAAAGTCCGCTATGAAATGAAGAGGTAACGTGACGGGCCAACATGCCGAACATGGTTCTTCTGAAGGTTGCCGCGTTCGAGACATTGAACAGTGCCCGGAAACAATATCGATGCCCCGCAAGGAGAGGAGATACACCGAGGTTGGACTGGCAAGCAGAGTTCTGACCGTTTGGCCGGTTTGAAGAGCAGGTGCGGCGGGGATTGAGAAAAATACTAAGTCCTGTGAAGAGTAGAATCAAATCTCCGTCCCGAAGGCACGTTTCGACTCAATGTTTTCTATGGTGTTTCACGGGGTATTAATCGCCAGGACTACAAGATGGTCAGTAACGAGTCGGCGGAGGCGTCCCTGATCTGACGCAGATAAAAACAAAATCTTGAAGGGGACGTGGTTTCATGTCGCGTGAGAATTGAAAAGCCTCAGCAACATCAAGCTCCAGCGAGCCCGGTTGCTTCTGACAGCAGCCTCGCTGGCTACAGGGCTCGTGCTAGGCATTTGCGCCACGCAAGTGGCTCGGGCGCAGGTCGACGAGGTGACGCTGGTCGTCAACGGCGGCGGAGTGTCGAAGGTCACCATGCCGCCGGGCACAACCAGAACCGTCCGGACCAACCGTACCTTTTCCGACCTGGTCGTCGGCAATCCGGATGTTGCGGATATTGTCCCGCTTTCAAGCCAGTCTCTTTACATTCAAGGCAAGTCCCCGGGGCTGACCAACATCTCGATCTACAATGACCGCAAGGCATTGCTTGGCGTGATTGAGGTTCGAGTCCAGCTGAATTTCAATGATGTTGCGCAGGCGGTCCGCGCCGTGGCGCCAACTGCACAGGTTCGCGTTTCCAATGTCGGCAACCGCATAAGACTGGTTGGAAGCGTCAACGACGCGACCGAGCTGACAAAGGTTATCGAGGTCGCACAGCAATTCTCGGAATCCCCTGTGATCAACGCGCTCAGCGTTCGTGGTCCGCAGCAGGTTGCACTGGAAATCAGGGTGCTGGAGGCCAGTCGTGCGATCGGACGGGATCTCGGCGTGAACTGGATCGGGCGGTCGGACAACGGAAACGTCAGCACGGTTGGTGCCCGGGTTCAGACCGGTGTCGATAGTTCCTCAGGTGGGCTGATTGCGGTTCTTGGGTCAGGTGCCAGCGTGGCCCAGCAGGGGGCTCTGCCCTTTGGCACTCTGGTTGCAAAGGTGCTCGAGACCGCCGGTCTACGCATCGATACCATTATCGATGCGCTGGAAGGCAAGGGGCTCGTGCGCCGGCTTGCGCAGCCCAACCTGACGACGATCAGTGGAGAAGCCGCGCGTTTCCATGTCGGCGGCGAAGTCCCGATTCAGACGGCTGTCTCCAACTCAGGTGGTGTTGCGACGTCCACCGACTATCGCCCCTTTGGTGTTCGGCTGGAATTCGTTCCGACGGTCCTCGACAACAGTCGTATCAACCTGCGTGTCATGACCGAGGTCAGCGATATTGACGGATCGATCAATGTCAACGGAAATCCCGGCTTCCGTTCCCGGCGCGCCGAAGCCGTGATTGAGCTTCGCGATGGCCAGAGTTTTTCCATGGCGGGGCTTCTGGACAACATTGACCAGCGGGATATCAGTCAGGTTCCCTGGCTGGGGCAGGTTCCGGTACTCGGCACACTGTTCAGGTCGACGAGCTTCCAGAAGCGGGAAACGGATCTCGTGATTGTGGCAACGCCACGCCTCGTGCGTCCGGCAAATCCCAGTGAGAATCTTGCCTCTCCGCTGGACAGCACCCGGCCTGCCGATGATGTCGAGATGTTTGCGCTTGGTCTGCTGGAGGTCAACAAGGACATGCTGCGCAAATATCGCGAAGGGGCGGGGCTCATTGGACCATACGGTCATATTGTCGATCTCGAACTTGAGGCGGGCTATGTCTATTCGAAAAACTAGGTGGGTCTGTGTCCTGCTGCCGGCAGCCCTGCTTGCCGGTTGCGCGGACTATATGAGCCATCGCGACACGGTCACGTTCGGTGCCGGAAACGCGATGGAGGCAAATATGGCCATTCACACCGCAAGGCCCTTTCCACCTCGAGCGTACAACACGAACCTGAATCGTGACGGCAAATCGGCGGTTCTTGCCCAGGAGCGTTACCTGACACCTGGGGATCCGGCGTTGCCCGGAGGCAGTGGGGAAGCTCCGGCAGCTCAATAGACCCGTATTCTTGTAAGTTCAGATCGGATATTTTCTTCTTGTGACCTAGGGTAATTTCGATCCGGTGCCAAGTTTCGGAACTATTAATTCGAATTTTCACTTTCTCATAAGTCTTGTTTTGACGCGATGGTCCTAGAGTGTCTCCAGGCGACATTCGGTTTCTGGAAGCACTGGACCTGGACATGAAGATCCTTCGATTGCTGGTATTGCTGTTTGCAGCAGGTGCGGGCTTTATGGCGTACAGGCTCGTCATGGACAATCAAACCCAGCCACCTGCCATGGTGGAGCCTGTGGTTGTCTCGAAAAAGGTGTTGATCGCGCTGAACGACATCCCCCTGGGAAAGAAGATCGAGGCGACCGATATTGCCTGGCGAGAGTGGCCGGAGGGAACCCTCGCAAATGGGGTCATCCTTCAAACAGGCGATCCGGCTGCCAGCAAAAACTATGTCGGCATGATCGCAAGGGACCGAATCTATTCAGGGGAACCGATCCGGGCTGAAAGACTTATCAACACGGACAAGGGCTATATGGCTGCGATCCTGCCAAAAGGAAAACGTGCGATCGCTGTCAGGGTGGAACAGGAGACGTCGGCTGGCGGGTTTATCCTTCCCGGTGACAAGGTGGATGTCATCCTGACGAGAAAGCTCGTCGACAAGAATCTGATCAGCGACACGATTTTGCAGAACATCCGTGTTCTTGCCATCGACAGCACGACAGCCGGCGAACAGGAGACCAAGAATCTGTCGCCCAAGAGAACCGCAACACTGGAGTTGAGCCTCAACCAGTCCGAGATCATTGTGCAGGCGCAGCAGGTGGGCAGCATTGCCCTGGCGCTGCGCAGCGCCGAAGATTCATTTGATGTCTCGGAAGCGGAACAGACCCGGAAGCGGGAAACGAAGTTCGTGCGGGTGAATTCCGGTCGCTGGTCTACTGTCGCAGACGACACCCTGTTCTGATCCGTAGTCCAGGTCGTACGGCGCCCGAATTGCCCTTTGAACTTTCCGCAGACCTTTTGCGGAGCTGCCGGATATCGCAAAGGCAAACGTTCCAGCGACTTCGTGAACCGTGGGTCCAAGTTGCGCCGTCGCAAGGGAAGGGGGCTCAAGGCAGCTGATCACCCAGGTATAACGGAACAATCGCGGACAGTTTTCACCATGCCGTTCCGGACGTTTGTAACGTTAGAGAATTTTGGGAAAACTGGTGCCGGCAGCAGGATTCGAACCCGCGACCCCGAGATTACAAATCACGTGCTCTACCAGCTGAGCTATACCGGCGCCGGGAATGGCTTCTACCAGATTGCGCGCGCTTGTCCATGCCCGGGCCGCATTTTTTGCATTCCGATTCCGGAAATTCCTCTAAGTCTCTCACTTTTCAGC
The DNA here is from genome assembly GCF_002237595.1 of Labrenzia sp. VG12. Taxonomy (NCBI): domain Bacteria; kingdom Pseudomonadati; phylum Pseudomonadota; class Alphaproteobacteria; order Hyphomicrobiales; family Stappiaceae; genus Labrenzia; species Labrenzia sp. VG12. The sequence goes on along the minus strand of NZ_CP022529.1, from coordinate 1,741,848 downwards.
CAAAACGGCTTAGCCGCTGTGGATAAACGATAGAGGTGTTGATCAAGCCTACCTCCCTGAGGGCTGGAGCGGAACTTCCAAGGGACGTCTCGGTTTCCCTCTGAGTGGAAATGCTATTCGACGGGAAAGAAACAGGTTACGCCATCAAATGGGCTCCAAACCCGGTTGCTCTGTGGCCGGTGACCGCGCATGCTCGGTCTTCGGTCGTGAGAGAGGACTGGAGATGCGAGTGATCAGGTTGGTTCGGTGCATGGGGCTTATCGCAGCCCTGATCGGCAGTCTGCCGCTGGCCGCCCGTGCGCATGACATCAAGGTCTGCAAATGCGACGAGGCCTGTTACACCGATGAAGTCAGCCGGGTATCATGTGAGCGTGGCAAGGTTCGTTTCCAATCACACGGACTGCCCGACCCGGAAGACCCGATGATGCGTGGCATCACCGCCACCAATCAGCAGTTTCCGGCCAAACACAATTACGAGTTTGAAATCCTCCTGGAACCGGAACTGGCGCGGCAGCCGACGCCGACCGAGGCCGGACCGGTCGGGGTCGCAATCAATGGCGTGCCGATCTTCGATCCGAGTACGCAAGGACCTGTCAACCGCAAGACGGGGCGGCGGCCGAGTGCCTTTGATGCCGGTGAACTGGATGTTTGCGGCGGTCACGCCGGCCGCGGCGATGACTATCATTATCACGTCGCGCCGAAATGCCTGATCGAGGACCTGGGGCCGGCCTGGGTGGACCAGGGCAAGAAGCCGATCGGCTACGCGATGGACGGTTTTCCGATCCTGGCTCTTGGCTGGTTCGACAAGACGAACACCGTCGAACAGGATCTCGATCCCTGTCGGGGCATGAAGGATGCCGCCGGACAGTACTTTTACAACGTCAAAACCACCTCAAGCTGGGATGTTCTGAATTGCCTCGCCGGCCGGCCTCAGCATTTTGCCCGGGACCGCTGGCGCCATCGGATCGACCGGACGGGCAAGGAGATCACGGGTATTCCGATCCGTTTTGCCATCAAGGACAGCACACGCACATCCTACGGCCGGGACGTCTGCCATGTGATGACCGGAACGCTTCAGGGCGAGCAGATCCTGCAAAGCAATGGCCAGGCCAGAAAAATCAGGGCGCAGGAGGGCAGCCTCTTTTATTGCAACAGGTCCTGCTACGGTCTCTTCTTTGAAGCTGACAAGAGCCGCGCCTTCCGGGGGCGGGCGATCTATTACGACCACATCACGGATGGTTGTCCCGCCGGATTTGGTGTCGCACGTTTGACGACCTTCACACCTTACGAGGGGCCGGCGCAGACCCGGAAAGGGCCGCCACCAACCCGGAAGTGATGATCGGTCAAAGCCGATAGATTTTTCCAGACAGCACCTTGCTGTGCAACCGCATCAACGCGGCGGCATCTGCTGCAGGCGGAATGCCGCTTTTGAACGCGAGCACATTGCCGTCAATGTCCTGCGCAAGCTGAATTGACGGCGGCACGCCGATCTTTGCGGCGAGCACGCGCGCTTTCAGTTGCAGGCGGTCCGATTTCTGCATGTCACCAAGCCGAAGATCGGCGGAGGCACTGTTGAGATCGGCGCTGAGGTCGCCGACCCTGCCATCAATGTTGAGGGCAGCGTTTTGTCCGGTCACGACAAGTTCGCGAGCCGTTCCGGACAAGGACAGGCTCAGCTGTGCGCAATCGGCCCTGATCCTGGAATAGTCTCCTTTCAGGTCGATCTTGCCGGCGGGTTGGCGCACCGCGAGCGAGACACCTTCGGGCACAAGTCCTCTAACACCCAGAACGCTAGACGTATTGGCAGTGTCGCCGTTTGAGCTCTTGATCTGGACATGAAGAATGCCTTCGCGTTGACGCATCTGGACGCGTGGCTGTCGCTCATGCGGTTCCAGGTCGATTGCCTCCGTATGCAAGGAAAATACGCCTGCGCGGGCCGTCGACAAGGATATGGAACAAGGCGAACCTTCAAAGACCAGACCGGAAACCGTCTCAAAATCGATCTCGCTCGACGGATCCAACGTTGTTGGAAACATTTATGTGTCCTCCGGATCAGACAGCATTTCGCAGCACAGAATGTCGTGAAAGGAGAGGCGTTGCAATTTTAAATAGTGAAATTTGCGGGAAAACTTTTTGATTGATCGAGCTGCCTTTTGTCAAGAAACAAGTCTGCCCCTGGGGGACTTTGATCCTGGCAGCGCGTCAGGGCTTTCAGGGCTTGATTCCCCGGCAGGTTCCGTGTCTGGTGTCTGCCTGTCTCACCTTGCCCTTGGCGCCATCCTTTTCGAAAAGAACAGGCGGCAAGCGGATTTCACCTCGTCACCGTGTCGAAAGTGTCCGGATCAGTTTCATGACCGAATCCCAGCGGATTTGCCTGATTTTCTATCTGCAACCGATCGCGCTCGGAGCCTGGCTTCCTCATATTCCAGGCGTCCAGACCGAACTCGGATTGAGCAACAGCGCGTTGGCGCTGGCGCTGATCGGTGGGCCCATCGGTACCCTGACAACATTGCTCGTGGCCGGGCGTCTTGCCAACTGGCTCGGTGCGAAGCGCATCACGCTTGTCTGGTATCCGCTGTTCCTCATCGCCATGTTGCTGCCGTTCCTGTCGCCGAACGAATGGGCCCTGATGGCAGCACTGGCCCTTGTTGGCAGCACCATGTCGGTCCTGGAGCTGGGGCTGAACGTGCTGGCCGATGAATATGAGGCGCGGACCGGCCACAAGATCATGAGCCGGGCGCATGGCTGCTGGAGTTTCGGCCTCCTGTCGGGGACGCTGATCGGTTCGGCGGTGGCCGGCATCGGTCTGGAACCGCTGCTGGCAGGCATAAGCATTGCGGTGGTCGTACAGGCGCTGGTGCTGCCGGCGATCCGGCGCCTGCCGGTGGCCGCCCCCAAGGACAAAAGCACTGATAAGACGACCGGGTTCCGCCTGCCGCATCCGCTGCTTCTGGGCATTTGCGTCTTTACCTTTGGTACCACCCTTGTGGAAGGCGCCGTTGCCGACTGGGCGGCTGTCTATTTGCGGGACGCCTTCCTCGCCCATCCGGGTCTTGCCGGTCTCGGCATTGCGATCTTTTCTCTCTGCCTTGCCTCGACCAGGCTGGTCGGAGACCGCCTGCGCCAGCACTCGTCACCGGGCCGGTTGGGGCAGGGGCTCGCTCTCATTGGCCTGATGGGGCTGTTTCTGATCTGGTGGGCGCCAAGTGTTCCGGTTGCTCTTCTGGGCCTTGGAATACTGGGTGTCGGCGCGGCACTTGCCTTTCCGCTCGGCGTGACTGCGGCATCCTCGGCACCGGGACCAAGTGCGGCGGCCAATGTCGCGGTTCTGTCCTTCATCGCGCTGCTCGGATTTCTCGTCGGGCCACTGGCCATCGGCCCCCTGGCAGATGCCTTTGGGATCCGGACAGCGTTGATGGTCATGGCACCGATGATCGGGCTCAGTCTTGTGCTCGCCCCTTGTCTGACGAGGGCACAGAGGTTGCGGTCGGCTGAGGGGGGAAGTGGCCAGGGCACACCAACGCCCCAAGAGCCGCGCTGAGCGGCGGCGGCGTTCGAACGAGCAATCGCCATTCCCGGAATTAGAGGGGAAAGGCAGCGGGTAACGTCAACGGGGCGGTGAGGGCTTCACTCGGTTGCTGCCGGTCAACTGGAGATCAGATCGAATTTCAGCAAAAGGGGTTTTCTAATCCGGCTTTGGACGTTCCCACCAGCGCATGGCCTTGATCTTTGGATTTCAAAAAATACAGTCGGTGGCATTGACCAACAGAAAATTGAACCGGGCTGCGTTCGTTGATGAGTGACCTGTCAAAAAGGCATGAGAAAGAACGGGATTTGGGCTGGAGCCCAAAAACTGCAGCGGGTTTTGCACCCTGGTTGCAGGACCCAACCTGGTGGCCTTTGAAGCGGTTTCGACAGTGGAGAAGATACCCTGTCCCTGAACCCTACACCCCTCGGAAACAGGATGTTGGAGAAACGGGCAGCACATATGGCGACCTTCAATCTCAAATCTGCGAACAACGGCTATATGAACATTCCGCGGCTGGTGGCGCGGTTTCGGGATTTATTATCTACGAATTGAGGGGCACAGAGCGCTTCGCAAAAGAGCTTTCATTGTGGCTGCAGGGCGACGAAAAAAATCATGACCGCGATGTTGAGAGATTTCTCTCAATGGCTGACCGCCTGAGCAAAAGAGCCACGGGGTATGTGCTGCCGGACCCGACAAGAAACAGGGTTCTGGACAGAAACTCCCGATCTCAGGAATGGTCAGGGGGAGACATTCACATCGGCACTGCAGGGCATGGATACCGTTTTGCAAACTACAATGCCGCCAGTTCCAGGGAAACCTGGGCGAGGCAGTATCTTTTGAAGATCATCGCCCCTGACAGAACCAGGGTATTGGTTGAACGAAGGGCACAGAGTGCAAACTCTGGAAGAGTTTATGCAGGCTCTGATCCGGAAGCCTGGGGTCTGAAGACCTCTTAGCGGGTTTTCTCCCTCTATCGGGAACCGTGTCCGTCTTTCGGGAAGCGCTTGGGTTTGCCCGGAACGGGAAGAGCAGTCGACGGGAGGCGCGACGGGGCTCAAAGCCCCATCTTCATGCGCGCCACATAAAGCGACAGCACGGCCGCATTGGAGACGTTGAGGGACCGGATCTCGCCGGGCATGTCGAGGCGGGCAGTGAGGCCACAGGCTTCGCGCACGCCTTGCCGCACGCCTTTGCCTTCCGAGCCGAGCACCAGCACGGTCTTGTCGGTAAACGGCGTGTCTTCAAGGCTTGCTGGCCCGTCGCTGTCGAGCGCGATGCAGGAGAAGCCCTGGTCCTTCATCTCGGTGACGAAGCGGGCCATGTTCTTCACACGCACATGCTTGATCATGTCGAGCGCGCCGGAAGCGGCCTTGGCAAGCACGGAACCTTCTTCCGGAGCGTGGCGTTCGGTGGTGACGACCGCGTCGGCATCAAGGGCGACGGCGGAGCGCAGGATGGCACCGACATTGTGCGGGTCGGTCACCTGGTCGAGGGCCAGGATCAGCCGGGCGCCTTTGAGGTGCTCTGCGCCATAGGCGGGCAGGGGATCGGCTTCCAGGATCATGCCCTGATGGACGGCGTCCTTGGTGACCATGCGGTCAAGCGCGCGCGGCATCATGGTTTCGACCGGAACGTCGATCCTGACGCCCCGCTCTTCCAGGCGGCGCTGCGCATTTTCCGTCGCATAAAGCTTCAGCCGCTTGCGGTCGGTGTTGGCAAAGGCGGCTTCCACGGTGTGGAGACCATAAAGCAGCACCGGACCTTCCGGTGGCAGGCCGGGTCGGCGCGGCGCAGGCTTGCCGGCAAAACGCTTGTTGCCGCGATAGGCGGGCTTGTTGCCCGGGCGGGTAGGTTTCTTGTCGTCACTCATGGCGCAGCTCTAGACCCAAACGCGGTGGAGGGGAAGGGAAAGTGTACCAACGGTCAATGAGAATGTTTGCGGGCTTATTCTTGCGACTCTTCGCGGTGCCTGGACTTTAGAAATTCATGCAAAATGGTACATATGACGAAGACAGGAAACAATATGAACCAAGTTGCGACCATCCCATAGGAGATAACCTGAGCGAGGGTAAAGATTTCTCTCGAGACTTCTGTGAACGCATTGCGATCCTCGACAAAATACCGGCCGTTTTCAACATAACTTCCGAACGCATCGCCGCCGACAAAATACCAAAACACAAATTGTGCATACAAGGTGCCAAAGCAAAGCAGCAAAGCGCAATGGTTCGCCACCAAAAGGTAGTGCTGAAAGGGCCTCTTGGTGTATAGGGATCTTGATTTGAAGTAGGCCAACAGGCTGCCGCTTATGAAGAGCCCGGGAATGAGAATGAGCCACGCGGTGACAGTCCCATAAGAGACAATCAGAGATTGGAAATAGGCACTTTTTGACACTTCGGTGTAATTGCCGAGGCTCTCGACGAAATATCTTCTGTTTTCGATGTATCCATCAACCGCATCTCCTCCCAAATGACCATTATATGCAACGCGTCCTATGAAGGTGAGTATGAGAAGCGGAATAGAACCGACGTAGATTATTCGAAGAAGCGTTTGAATATTCCCGTTCATTCTACCCCTGAATGTTCCGAGCCGACGAATGCGTTCATTCCTATGTTATGCACAAGTCGGCCTGGAATAAATGGATTGGCCCAGTTCAGCTCGGCTTCATGATCATGCAGCTGACCGTGCCATGGGCGATCAGTTTGCCATTGGCATCGCGCAGGTCACCTTCGGAAGTGGCAAGGCGCGAGCCGCGATGGACGATGCGGCCTTCGCAGATGACTTCACCGCTGGTGGCCTGAAGCGGGCGGACCATGTTCACGGTCAGCGACGTGGTCGTATAGAACTCGCCGGGCTGCAACGTGGTATGGACCGCGCAGGACAGGGCCGTATCGATCAGCGTTGAAATCCAGCCGCCATGAACCGTGCCGAGCGGGTTGAGAAATTCCTTCGCCGGCTGACCGGTAAAGACGGCGCGGCCGTCGGAAAACGCCTTCATGCGGATATTGGAGTGCACCATGATCGGCGGCGCCGGCAATTCGCCCGCCATCATGCGTTCAAAGATGTCGAGGCCGGTCATTTCATGAAAGGCCTTCTTGGGCAGGGCGCCAAGCGTGTGGGTCTTGCCGTTTTCGGTAATCGTGTCGCTCATTTTGAAAATCCTGAAGTGAAGGAAACGGAACTAGGTGGGGGTGCCGGAAGAAGCGGGACGGACAGACGCCTCCCTGTCTTCCAGGATATGGACGGCCTTTCTGAGGGCGGACATCTGGCTGCGCACCGCGTCTGCGCCTTCCGGGCCGAGAAGTGTGTTCAATTCTTCCTGGGCTTTCAGCCAGGTCTGGTGGATCTCGATGACCTTTGTCTCACCCGCCGGTGTCAGGACAGGCAGCACCTTGCGGCCGCGGCCTTCCTGCCGGGTGATCAGGCCGGCAGCCTCAAGCGGCTTGAGATTGCGGGCGAGGGTGGAACGGTCGATTCCCAGGAACCTGGCGATTTCGGCTGCGGAGGACGCGGAGCCGTCGGCAATGGCCGCCAGCAGCTGCGCCTGTGTAAGCTCCAGGCCGACTTCCACCATATGCCTGTTGTAATGACGGGTCAGCAGATTGGCCGTGCGGCGGGCCGCATGGCCCAGGCATGTGCGGCCCATATGCAGGAAGTCGATGTCATCAAGGGATATGCTCATATGTTGTAGATACAACAATGAAAGAATCCCGGCAAGGCTGATCGCCGGCACAATCCGGTTTTTGAGACGGATCAGGCGAGCCTCGACAGGCAAGCTCGTGGCGTCCCTGCGCAAATCGGGCAGTGGCAAAGTTGTCCACAGGTGCGGGCTGTGCGAGGCAAATCACGGGAAGAACCTGAGGCAAACCGTGACTTTCGAGCAGTTGCCAGGCACTGTGAGAGGAATGGATGCAAGAGCATTCCGTCGCGTTCGAAGCAGCTGTTTCGAGCGTGCTCATGATTTTGTTCAATTCTTTGCAAAATCAGCGTTGACACACGAGGTCCGCATCTGCATAACACGCGCCACGGGATTGCTCGCCCCTTCAAGGCGGGCTCTTCGGTAAGCCATCCTGATCGCTTCGGCGTGAAGCAGGACGAGATGGAGGAGTGCCCGAGTGGCTAAAGGGGACGGACTGTAAATCCGTTGGCTATGCCTACGTTGGTTCGAATCCAACCTCCTCCACCATCGTTCCTGGTTCTCTCGTTGTGCGGGTGTAGCTCAATGGTAGAGCAGCAGCCTTCCAAGCTGACGACGAGGGTTCGATTCCCTTCACCCGCTCCATCATGGGTGCTGATCGGAGTGTCCGGAACGGAAGGCTCTTTCGCCCGGAAATCCTGAAAAGTTCTACGGGAAGTAGTTCGTCGCTCGCGGATCTGTCCAAGGCGCCGGATTGCGGCCCGCCTCGACCCGTATCGACCGAACTGAGTATTGGACAGAGAGCGACGCCGATGGCGAAGGAAAAGTTTGAGCGCAATAAGCCGCACGTTAACATTGGCACGATTGGCCACGTTGACCACGGCAAGACCACGCTGACCGCTGCAATCACCATGACGCTGGCTGAAGCCGGTGGTGCTGAAGCGAAAGCCTATGATGAGATCGACGGCGCGCCGGAAGAAAAGGCACGCGGCATCACCATCTCCACGGCACACGTTGAGTATGAGACGGACAACCGTCACTACGCCCACGTCGACTGCCCGGGCCACGCTGACTACGTGAAGAACATGATCACCGGTGCTGCCCAGATGGACGGCGCGATCCTGGTGTGTTCTTCCGCAGACGGCCCGATGCCGCAGACCCGTGAGCACATCCTGCTCGCCCGTCAGGTTGGCGTTCCGGCTCTGGTTGTCTTCATGAACAAGGTCGACCAGGTCGACGATGAAGAGCTGCTTGAGCTGGTTGAAATGGAAATCCGCGAGCTGCTGTCTTCCTACGAGTTCCCGGGTGACGACATTCCGATCGTCAAGGGTTCTGCTCTGGCAGCCGTTGAGAACCGCGATCCGGCCATCGGCCGTGACGCGATCCGTGAGCTGATGGCTCAGGTTGACGACTACATCCCGACGCCTGAGCGTCCGAAGGATCAGCCGTTCCTGATGCCGATCGAAGACGTGTTCTCGATCTCCGGCCGCGGTACCGTTGTGACCGGCCGTGTTGAGCGCGGTGTGATCAACGTGGGTGAAGAAGTCGAGATCGTCGGCATCAAGGACACCACCAAGACCACCGTTACCGGTGTTGAAATGTTCCGCAAGCTGCTGGACAGCGGTGAAGCAGGCGACAACATCGGCGCCCTGATCCGCGGCATCGGCCGCGAGGATGTTGAGCGTGGCCAGGTTCTGTGCAAGCCGGGTTCTGTGACCCCGCACACGAAGTTCAAGGCCGAAGCCTACATCCTCACCAAGGAAGAAGGTGGTCGTCACACCCCGTTCTTCACCAACTACCGCCCGCAGTTCTACTTCCGTACGACGGATGTGACCGGTGTGGTGTCCCTGCCGGAAGGCACGGAAATGGTGATGCCGGGCGACAACGTCTCCGTTGACGTTGAGCTGATCGTGCCGATCGCCATGGAAGAAGGCCTGCGCTTCGCTATCCGCGAAGGTGGTCGTACCGTCGGCGCCGGCGTCGTCGCATCCATCATCGAATAAGATGATTTCGGGCCGTCGGGCTTGTGCCCGGCGGTCCCGCCTCCTAAGTGTTGCCATGTGCGGCTTATGGAGGTATCAGGAGCTGGTTCGCTGAAGGCGGACATCTTGAAGGGGTATAGCTCAGCTGGTAGAGCGACGGTCTCCAAAACCGTAGGTCGCGGGTTCGAACCCTGCTGCCCCTGCCATTTAGCTCTTGATTAATTTGCCTCGAGGGCTTAAAGAGTTTCCTCGAGTGAGGCGCGCGAAGAATTTTCGCGCGCCCACTCGTATTTAAAAGACCGGAATCGGAATGGCCAAGACCAATCCCTTTAAATTCATCCAGGAAGTGCGCGCCGAAACGTCCAAGGTGACCTGGCCGACGCGCAAGGAAACCGCTGTGACCACCGTCATGGTGTTCGTCATGGTGCTGATCGCCTCGATCTTCTTCCTGTTGGCTGACCAGCTGATGGGGTGGGGGATCGGCTATATCCTGGGTGTCGGCAGCTGATTTTGCGCTGCTCCCCGGTTTGAAGACAAAGAACAAGAAGCGGAACTGAAATCCATGGCCAAGCGCTGGTACATTGTGCACGCCTATTCCAATTTCGAGAAGAAGGTCGCCGATTCCATCCGCGAGAAGGCCGAACAGAAAGGCTTGACCGATCTGTTTGAGGAAATCCTGGTTCCGATGGAAAAGGTCGTCGAAGTGCGCCGTGGCCGCAAGGTCGACACGGAGCGAAAATTCTTCCCGGGCTATGTCCTGGTGAAGATGGAGATGACGAACGAGGCGTTCCACCTGATCAAGGACACGCCGAAAGTCACCGGGTTCCTGGGCGCGGATCAGAAACCGATGCCGATCCCGGAAAAAGAGGCAATGCGCATAATCAACCAGGTGCAGGAAGGTGTCGACCGGCCGAAGCCGTCCGTCAGCTTCGAGGTTGGTGAGCAGGTGCGTGTCTCCGACGGTCCGTTCGCGTCCTTCTCCGGCCTTGTCGAGGAAGTCGACGACGAGCGCGCACGTCTCAAGGTGGCCGTGTCCATCTTCGGCCGCGCAACGCCGGTCGAACTGGAATTCGGTCAGGTCGACAAGCTCTGACTGTTTGCTGCCCTGGAAAGGGTGGCGTGAATGCCTGGCATGCCGCTCCTGAAGCGTGCGGGTCAGGATCCCTAAGGTGGAAGGTTCTGGGGCTCATCGCCGGGTCCCGTCAAGGACCAGACCACCACCTCCCAGGCAACCGGATTGCCGTTCGGTTGCAAATGATTGGAGAGACACATGGCGAAGAAAATTGAAGGCTTCCTGAAGCTTCAGGTGCCGGCAGGTTCCGCGACCCCGTCGCCGCCCATCGGGCCGGCACTCGGTCAGCGTGGTCTGAACATCATGGAATTCTGTAAGGCGTTCAACGCGCAGACCCAGGATGTTGAAAAGGGTGCTCCGTGCCCGACCGTGATTACCTACTACTCCGACAAGTCCTTCACGTTCGAAGTGAAGACGGCTCCGGTCAGCTTCTTCCTGAAGAAAGCTGCCAAGCTGCAGAAGGGGTCCCAGACCCCGGGCCGCGGCACTGTCGGTTCCGTGACCCGTGACCAGGTCAAGGAAATCGCAGAAGCCAAGATGAAGGACCTGAACGCCAACGACGTCGATGCAGCAATGCTGATGGTCGAAGGCTCCGCCCGTTCCATGGGCCTTGAGGTGAAGGGGTAAGATCATGGCGAAGGTTGGAAAGCGTATCAAGGAAGCGCGTGACGGCATCGACCGCAACAAGCTCTATGCCCTCGACGAGGCAATCGGTCTGGTCAAGGGCCGGTCCAAGACCAAGTTCGACGAAACCGTCGAAGTGGCGATCAACCTCGGTGTTGACCCGCGTCACGCAGACCAGATGGTCCGCGGCGTGTGTGTGCTGCCGAACGGCACCGGCAAGACCGTCAAGGTTGCCGTCTTTGCGCGTGGCGACAAGGCTGACGAAGCCAAGGCCGCCGGCGCCGACATCGTTGGTGCGGAAGAGCTGGTCCAGGAAGTTCAGAGCGGCAAGATCGACTTCGATCGCTGCATCGCGACCCCGGACATGATGCCGCTCGTCGGTCGTCTCGGTAAGGTTCTCGGCCCGCGTGGCCTGATGCCGAACCCGAAGGTCGGCACCGTGACCCCGGACGTCACCGCAGCTGTCAACGACGCCAAGGGCGGCGCTGTTCAGTTCCGCGTCGAAAAGGCCGGTATCGTTCATGCCGGCGTTGGCAAGGTGTCCTTCTCCGAAGAAGCGATCTCTGAGAACGTCAAGGCTCTGATCGACGCTGTTCAGAAGGCCAAGCCGTCCGGTGCAAAAGGTTCCTACCTGAAGCGCATTGCCGTGTCCTCCACGATGGGCCCGGGCGTGAAGATTGATCTCGCAAGCGTTGCTGGCGAGTAATCCGGGGTTCCGGATTTTGTGAAGATTTCGGCCGTAAGGCCGGATAGACCCGGCGGCAAGCCGCCGGGTTGCCCTGTCCGAGACTGCAGGTGCCGGGTGACCGGCTTAAGCTTTTTGGCCTGCATAGATGGGTGAGAACCGAATTCTCCGCCGACTGGCGGGCAACCCGGTTCGAACCAGACCTTGCCGCACGCTTGAAGCGTGAGGGTGAGGGGACAGGACCCTGAGCGTCGCCTAGAGGCGGTTCCGGGTTCGGGACCTCTTTCCGAGGCGGCAAAGGTAAACCGGCGGTGGAAACGCCGCCAAATGGAGAAGGCAAGTGGAAAGAGCGGAAAAGCACGAGTTCGTGACGGCTCTCAACGCCGAGCTGGGTAACACCGGTGTTGTTGTTGTCGCGCACTATGCAGGTCTTTCGGTTGCACAGATGACCGCGTTGCGGGCATCGGTGCGTGAAGCCGGCGGCACTGTAAAAGTCGCAAAAAACCGCCTTGTGAAACTCGCCCTTCAAGGCACCGACCTTGAGCACATCTCCGACCTGTTTCAGGGCCCGACCGTCATCGTCCATTCCGACGATCCGGTAGCCGCTCCGAAAGCAGCCGTCGACTTCGCCAAGGCAAACGACAAGTTTGCGATCCTTGGTGGTGCTCTTGGTACGACCAACCTGAACCCGGATGGGGTCAAGTCTCTGGCAACCATGCCGTCGCTCGATGAGCTGCGTGCGAAACTGGTTGGCATGATCCAGACCCCGGCTTCCCGTATGGCTCAGGTTACCGCCGCACCGGCCGGGCAGCTTGCCCGTGTCTTCGGCGCGTACGCCAAGAAGGACGAGGCCGCATAAGGCGTCCAAACACACTGTCTCACGTAACCAAACACTGGTTCGAACTAAGGTACTAAGAAAATGGCTGATCTTGAAAAGCTCGTAGAAGAACTGTCCGCACTGACCGTCATGGAAGCTGCAGAACTTTCCAAGCTTCTGGAAGAAAAGTGGGGCGTTTCCGCTGCTGCTCCGGTTGCTGTTGCTGCTGTTGCCGGTGCTGGCGGCGAAGCTGCTGCTGAAGAAGAGAAAACCGAATTTGACGTTGTCCTGGCTTCTGCCGGCGACAAGAAAATCAACGTCATCAAGGAAGTCCGTGCCATCACCGGCCTGGGCCTGAAGGAAGCTAAGGAACTCGTTGAGTCCGCTCCGAAGCCGGTCAAGGAAGGCGTTGCCAAGGACGAAGCTGAAGAGCTGAAGAAGAAGCTGGAAGAAGCTGGCGCTTCTGTCGAGCTGAAGTAATAAGGCTTTTCAAGCCTTTGGCGGTCCCGGCCTGGCCGGGACCGTTGCTTGCCCCGGCGGGTCTGACCCGTTTCCGGGGCGAACGTCCCACTAGGGCATGGTGTTGCGGTTCCCATCGAACCGTCATGTTCTAGACCCCACAGACCGATCAACGCGTCTGCTTCTTGTGAGGTCACAACAAGCAGGTTGATCTGAGGGGGACGGTTTTCCGAAGCGCCTGGGCAGTGAGCCCGATTGGACAAGGGGCGTTTCGGGAAGCCGTTACCCGGCCGATACGAGGAGCGACAATGACCCAAACGTTCAACGGTCGCAAAAAGGTCCGTAAATATTTCGGATCGATCCGCGATGTCGCGGCTATGCCCAATCTCATCGAGGTACAAAAAGCATCCTACGACCAGTTTCTTCAGGTCGACGAGATGCAGGGCGGTGGTCGCAAGAATGAAGGCCTTGAAGCGGTCTTCCAGTCCGTATTTCCGATCTCCGATTTTGCAGGCACGTCCCTGCTGGAATTTGTTTCCTACGAATTCGAAGCCCCCAAATACGACGTCGACGAGTGCCGCCAGCGCGACATGACCTTCGCAGCGCCGCTGAAGGTGACCCTGCGCCTGATCGTGTTTGATGTCGATGAAGACACCGGTGCTAAGTCCGTCAAGGACATCAAGGAACAGGATGTCTACATGGGCGACATGCCGTTCATGACCGACAACGGCACCTTTATCGTCAACGGCACCGAGCGCGTTATCGTCTCCCAGATGCACCGGTCTCCGGGCGTGTTCTTCGACCATGACAAGGGCAAGACCCATTCTTCCGGCAAGCTGCTGTTTGCCGCACGCGTGATCCCGTATCGCGGCTCCTGGCTCGACATCGAGTTCGACGCCAAGGACATCGTGCATGCCCGTATCGACCGTCGCCGGAAGATCCCGGTCACGTCGCTGCTGATGGCGCTCGGCCTGGACGGTGAGGAAATCCTCAACACGTTCTACAACCGGATCGACTACACCCGCCAGAAGGACGGCTCCTGGCGCATGCCGTTTGACGGTGCGCGTCTGAAAGGCACCAAGGCGTCCTACGACCTGATCGACGCAGACAGCGGTGATGTGGTGGTCGAAGGCGGTCGCAAGATCACCGCGCGCACGATCCGTCAGCTCGAGGAAAAGGGCATCACCGCCCTGAAAGTGACCGACGAAGATCTGCACGGCCAGTACCTGGCCGAGGACATCGTCGACACCCAGACCGGTGAGATCTATGTGGAAGCCGGCGATGAAATCACCGGCAAGGTGCTCGAGGAACTGGTCGAGCGTGGGTACCACGATCTGCCGATGCTCGACATCGACCACGTCAACACGGGCCCTTACATCCGCAACACGCTCAATGTCGACAAGAACGAATCCCGGGAGGATGCGCTCTTTGACATCTACCGTGTGATGCGTCCGGGTGAGCCGCCCACCATCGACACCGCCGAAGCGATGTTCCAGTCGCTGTTCTTCGACGACGAACGCTACGACCTGTCCGCGGTCGGTCGCGTCAAGATGAACATGCGTCTTGATGTCGAGTGCGAGGACACCGTGCGTGTTCTGCGCAAGGAAGACATCCTGGAAGTTATCCGCGTTCTTCTGGAGCTGCGTGACGGCAAGGGCGAGATCGACGACATCGACAACCTCGGCAACCGCCGTGTCCGTTCCGTCGGCGAGCTGATGGAAAACCAGTACCGCGTCGGTCTGCTGCGCATGGAACGTGCGATCAAGGAGCGTATGAGCTCCGTCGAGATCGACACGGTCATGCCGCAGGATCTGATCAACGCCAAGCCGGCTGCAGCTGCCGTGCGTGAATTCTTCGGCTCTTCGCAGCTGTCGCAGTTCATGGACCAGACCAACCCGCTGTCGGAAGTCACCCACAAGCGCCGCCTGTCGGCCCTTGGCCCGGGTGGTCTGACCCGTGAGCGCGCAGGCTTCGAAGTCCGCGACGTTCACCCGACGCACTATGGTCGTATCTGCCCGATTGAAACGCCGGAAGGCCCGAACATCGGTCTGATCAACTCGCTTGCGACCTTCGCCCGTGTCAACAAGTACGGCTTCATCGAAAGCCCGTACCGCAAGGTGAAGGACGGTGCCGTCACCAACGACGTCGTCTACCTTTCCGCCATGGAAGAAGCCAAGCACTACGTGGCGCAGTCCAACGCCGTCTATGATGACGAAGGCCGCTTCACCGAAGAGCTGATCACCTGCCGTCACGCGGGTGAAAACATGATGGTTCCGTCCGACAAGGTCGACCTCATGGACGTTTCGCCGAAGCAGCTTGTCTCCGTCGCCGCGGCGCTCATTCCGTTCCTTGAGAACGATGACGCCAACCGCGCACTGATGGGCTCGAACATGCAGCGTCAGGCCGTGCCGCTGGTGCGCGCCGAAGCGCCGTTTGTCGGCACCGGCATGGAGCCGATCGTGGCCCGCGATTCCGGTGCGGCCATCGGTGCCCGCCGTGCAGGTGTGGTCGACCAGGTCGATGCAACGCGTATCGTTATCCGGGCGACCGAGGAACTCGACCCGGGCAAGTCCGGCGTCGATATCTACCGGCTGCAGAAGTTCCAGCGTTCCAACCAGAACACCTGCATCAACCAGCGTCCGCTGGTACGTGTCGGTGACCGGGTCCACAAGGGTGACATCATTGCCGACGGTCCGTCGACCGATCTTGGCGATCTGGCACTCGGCCGGAACGTGCTTGTCGCGTTCATGCCCTGGAACGGCTACAACTTCGAGGATTCCATCCTCCTGTCCGAGCGCATCGTGTCCGACGATATCTTCACCTCCATCCACCTCGAGGAATTCGAAGTGATGGCGCGTGACACCAAGCTCGGCCCGGAAGAGATCACGCGCGACATTCCGAACGTTTCGGAAGAAGCGCTCAAGAACCTCGACGAAGCCGGTATCGTCTATATCGGTGCCGAGCTGAACCCGGGTGATATCCTGGTCGGCAAGATCACGCCGAAGGGCGAGAGCCCGATGACGCCGGAAGAAAAGCTTCTGCGCGCCATCTTCGGTGAAAAGGCCTCCGACGTTCGCGACACCTCCCTGCGCCTGCCGCCGGGGGTTTCCGGTACCGTCGTCGAAGTGCGCGTCTTCAACCGCCACGGCGTTGAAAAAGACGAGCGCGCGATGGCGATCGAGCGTGAGGAGATCGAACGCCTCGCGAAAGACCGCGACGACGAACAGGCAATCCTTGACCGCAACGTCTATGGCCGCCTGGCCGAGATGCTGATGGACAAGACCGCCGTTGCAGGCCCGAAGGGCTTCAAGAAGGACACGCAACTGACCGGGGACGTTCTGAACGACTTCCCGCGCTCGCAGTGGTGGCAGTTTGCCACCGACGACGAGAAGTTCATGTCCGAGATCGAAGCTCTGCGCGGTCAGTATGACGACAGCCGCAAGCGTCTCGAGCAGCGTTTCATCGACAAGGTCGAGAAGCTGCAGCGCGGTGACGAACTGCCGCCGGGCGTCATGAAGATGGTCAAGGTCTTTGTTGCGGTGAAGCGCAAGCTGCAGCCGGGCGACAAGATGGCCGGCCGTCACGGCAACAAGGGCGTGGTCTCCAAGATCAACCCGTGCGAGGACATGCCGTTCCTGGAAGACGGCACGCATGTCGACATCGTGCTCAACCCGCTCGGCGTTCCGTCGCGCATGAACGTCGGTCAGATCCTTGAAACCCACATGGGTTGGGCCTGCCGCGGCATGGGCCTGCGCATCGGCGAGATGTATGATGAGTACCGCAAGACCGGTGAGATCGAGAACCTGCGTGGCAAGGTCATCGAGATCTATGGCGACAACCTGAAGGGCGACAACGTCAAGGAGTTCGACGACGAAGGCGTCGTGCGCCTGGCGGAACAGCTGAAAAAGGGTGTGCCGATCGCAACGCCGGTCTTTGACGGCGCGCGTGAGCCGGACGTGGTCGAGGCGCTCAACATCGCCGGTTACAAGCCGTCGGGTCAGTCGACCCTCTATGACGGCCGGACCGGTGAAGAGTTCGATCGCCAGGTCACGGTGGGCTACATCTACATGCTGAAGCTCCACCACCTTGTCGATGACAAGATCCATGCCCGTTCGATCGGCCCGTACTCGCTCGTCACGCAGCAGCCGCTGGGTGGTAAGGCGCAGTTCGGTGGCCAGCGCTTCGGGGAAATGGAGGTCTGGGCACTGGAAGCCTACGGTGCAGCCTACACGCTGCAGGAAATGCTCACCGTCAAGTCGGACGACGTGGCCGGCCGTACGAAGGTCTACGAGGCCATCGTTCGCGGCGACGACACGTTCGAGGCGGGCATTCCGGAAAGCTTCAACGTGCTTGTGAAGGAAATGCGGTCCCTGGGTCTCAACGTTGAACTGCAACGGACGGACGCCCCAGCGATTGCCGAGGAAGAAACTGCAGACGCTGCAGAGTAACCCCGGCAACGGACCAATATGACTTGGCATGCCGGTCGCGGGGAGGGGCAAGAAAGTCCCGTCCCCGGCCGCGCATCGAAGGAGATGGATCATGAATCACGAAGTCATGAACCTGTTCAATCAGCAGGCTCCGACACAGACCTTCGACAATATCCGGATCTCGCTGGCGAGCCCGGAGAAGATCTTGTCCTGGTCTTTCGGCGAAATCAAAAAGCCGGAAACCATCAACTACCGTACGTTCAAACCGGAACGGGACGGCCTGTTCTGCGCGCGTATCTTCGGCCCGATCAAGGACTACGAATGTCTTTGCGGCAAATACAAGCGCATGAAATACAAAGGCGTCATCTGTGAAAAGTGTGGCGTTGAAGTCACCTTGTCGCGGGTTCGCCGCGAGCGCATGGGCCACATCGAACTGGCCGCACCGGTTGCGCATATCTGGTTCCTGAAGTCCCTGCCGAGCCGCATCGGTCTGCTGCTCGACATGACGCTGAAGGATCTGGAGCGCGTTCTCTATTTCGAGAACTACGTGGTTCTGGAGCCGGGCCTGACCCCGCTCAAGCAGCACCAGCTGCTTTCGGAAGAGGACTTCGTTGCCGCTCAGGACGAATATGGCGAAGACGCATTCACCGCCATGATCGGCGCGGAAGCGATCCGCGAGATCCTGATGAGCATGGATCTTGAGCGCGAATCCGAAAAGCTGCGCCAGGAAATCGCCGAGGCGACCACCGAGCTGAAGCCGAAGAAGCTGGCCAAGCGCCTGAAGGTCATCGAAGCCTTCATGGAATCCGGCAACCGCCCGGAATGGATGATCATGACCGTGGTGCCGGTGATCCCGCCGGATCTGCGTCCGCTGGTTCCGCTGGACGGCGGCCGCTTCGCGACCTCGGATCTGAACGATCTCTACCGCCGCGTGATCAACCGGAACAACCGTCTGCGCCGCCTGATGGAACTGCGTGCTCCGGACATCATCATCCGGAACGAGAAGCGCATGCTTCAGGAATCCGTTGACGCCCTGTTCGACAACGGCCGCCGCGGCCGTGTCATCACCGGTGCCAACAAGCGTCCGCTGAAGTCGCTGTCCGACATGCTGAAAGGCAAGCAGGGCCGCTTCCGTCAGAACCTGCTCGGCAAGCGCGTCGACTATTCCGGCCGTTCGGTGATCACCGTGGGTCCGGAACTGAAGCTGCACCAGTGCGGTCTGCCGAAGAAGATGGCGCTTGAGCTGTTCAAGCCGTTCATCTATTCGCGCCTCGACGCCAAGGGCTTCTCCTCGACGGTCAAGCAGGCCAAGAAGCTGGTTGAAAAGGAACGTCCGGAAGTCTGGGACATCCTCGACGAGGTGATCCGCGAGCATCCGGTTCTCCTGAACCGCGCGCCGACGCTTCACCGTCTTGGTATCCAGGCGTTCGAGCCGACCCTGATCGAAGGCAAGGCCATCCAGCTGCACCCGCTCGTCTGTTCCGCGTTCAACGCCGACTTCGACGGTGACC
This sequence comes from Labrenzia sp. VG12, assembly GCF_002237595.1. Classification (NCBI taxonomy): domain Bacteria; kingdom Pseudomonadati; phylum Pseudomonadota; class Alphaproteobacteria; order Hyphomicrobiales; family Stappiaceae; genus Labrenzia; species Labrenzia sp. VG12. The sequence continues at coordinate 1,723,108 of NZ_CP022529.1, read as the reverse complement.
AGATGGCTGTTCACGTGCCGCTGTCGCTGGAAGCCCAGCTGGAAGCGCGGACGCTGATGATGTCGACGAACAACATTCTGCACCCGGCAAACGGTGGCCCGATCATCGTGCCGTCGCAGGATATCGTTCTCGGTCTCTACTACCTCTCCATCATGGCGGAAGGTGAGCCGGGCGAAGGCATGGCCTTCTCCGACATTGGCGAGATCCATCACGCGCTGGCCAACAAGGTCATCACGCTGCACACCAAGATCAAGGGCCGTTTCCGCTCTGTCGACGCCGAGGGCAACCCGACGTCGGAGATCATCGAAACCACCCCTGGCCGGATGCTGATCGCGGAACTTCTGCCCAAGCACCACGAAGTGCCGTTCGAGGTCTGCAACAAGCTGATGACCAAGAAGGACATCTCCAAGATGATCGACACGGTTTACCGTGCCTGCGGTCAGAAGGAGACGGTTATCTTCTGTGACCGGATCATGCAGCTCGGCTTCAAGAATGCCTGTAACGCCGGCATTTCCTTCGGCATGGACGACATGGTCATCCCGGACACCAAGCAGAAGCTGGTGGCCGAGACCGCGTCGCTCGCAACCGAATACGAGCAGCAGTACAATGACGGTCTGATCACCCAGGGCGAGAAGTACAACAAGGTTGTCGACGCCTGGGCGAAATGTACCGACAAGATCGCCGACGAGATGATGGCCCGCATTAAGGCGGTCCAGGTCGACGAGGAGAGCGGACGCCAGAAGCCGATGAACTCGGTCTACATGATGTCCCACTCCGGTGCCCGTGGTTCGCCCCAGCAGATGAAGCAGCTTGCCGGCATGCGCGGCCTGATGGCCAAGCCGGACGGCTCCATCATCGAGAACCCGATCATCTCGAACTTCAAGGAAGGCCTGTCGGTTCTGGAGTACTTCAACTCCACCCACGGTGCCCGTAAGGGTCTGGCTGACACCGCCTTGAAGACCGCGAACTCCGGTTACCTGACCCGCCGTCTGGTGGACGTTGCCCAGGATTCCATCATCCTTGAACCGGATTGTGGCTCCGAGCGCGGCATCACCGTGGCGCCGATCGTTGATGCCGGTAACGTCATTGCCTCTCTGGGCATGCGTGTTCTCGGCCGCACGACCGCTGAAGACGTCATCAACAACCAGACCGGCGAAGTGCTGGTGCCGAAGGGCACGCTCATCGACGAGAAGGACGTTGATGCCATCGAGGCCGCCAAGGTTCAGCAGATCAAGATCCGTTCGGTTCTGACCTGTGAAACCGAGACCGGCGTCTGTGCGACCTGTTACGGTCGTGACCTGGCACGCGGTACGCCTGTGAACATGGGTGAAGCTGTCGGCGTCATCGCCGCGCAGTCCATCGGTGAGCCGGGCACCCAGCTGACCATGCGTACCTTCCACATCGGTGGTACGGCGCAGGTTGTCGACAGCTCGTTCATCGAGTCCAATGTCGACGGCACGATCAAGATCCGGAACCGGTCGGTCAATCGCGACAGCGAAGGCAACCTGGTTGCCATGGTCCGCAACATGTCCATCGTTGTCATCGACAGCGACGGCAACGAGCGTGCCGTGCACCGTGTCGCCTACGGCTCCAAGCTGCATGTCGACGAGGGCGACAGCGTCAAGCGCGGCCAGCGCATCGCGGAATGGGATCCTTACACCCGTCCGATGCTGGCCGAAGTCGACGGTGTCGTGGACTTCGAAGACCTGGTCGATGGTCAGTCCGTTCAGGAAACGGCCGACGAGGCAACCGGTATCACCAAGCGTGTCGTCATCGACTGGCGTTCCTCGCAGCGCGGTGCCGATCTGAAGCCGGCCATCGTCATCAAGGACGCCAAGGGGGCGGTTTCCAAGACCGACCGTGGCTCCGATGCTCGCCTGATGCTGTCCGTTGACGCGGTTCTCTCGGTTCAGCCGGGTGCCACGGTCAAGGCCGGTGACGTTCTGGCGCGTATTCCGCTGGAAAGCGCCAAGACCAAGGACATCACCGGTGGTCTGCCGCGCGTTGCAGAACTGTTCGAGGCTCGCCGTCCGAAGGATCATGCGATCATCGCCGAAATCGATGGTACGATCCGCTTCGGCCGCGACTACAAGAACAAGCGCCGCATCATCATCGAGCCGGCGGAAGAGGGCGTCGAGCCCGTCGAATATCTCATTCCGAAAGGCAAGCACTTCCACCTTCAGGAAGGCGATGCCATTGAAAAGGGTGAGTATATCCTCGACGGCAACCCGGCACCGCACGACATCCTGGCGGTCAAGGGCGTGGAAGCGCTCGCCGCGTATCTCGTCAACGAGATCCAGGAAGTCTACCGCCTGCAGGGCGTGACCATCAACGACAAGCACATTGAAGTGATTGTCCGCCAGATGCTGCAGAAGATCGAGATCACCGATCCGGGCGACACGGAGTTCTTCTCCGGCGAGCAGATCGACAAGCTCGACTTCGAAGAAGCCAACCGCAAGGCGATCGACAACGCACGCGATCCTGCCAAGGGGGTTCCGGTTCTGCTCGGTATCACCAAGGCATCGCTGCAGACCCGTTCGTTCTTCTCTGCCGCCTCCTTCCAGGAGACGACCCGCGTCCTCACCGACGCAGCGGTCAACGGCAAGACCGACCCGCTGGTCGGCCTGAAGGAAAACGTGATTGTCGGCCGTCTGATCCCGGCCGGTACCGGTGGGGTCATGAAGCGCATCCGCCAGATTGCAACGCACCGTGACGACCTGATCCAGGAAGCGCAGCGTCAGCAGTCTTCGGACAGTGCCGAAGAAGGCCTCCTGGAAGACATGACGGGTGCAGCCGAATAATCGGTGCATCCTTGAAAGTTCGGAAGGCCGCCCTCGGGCGGCCTTTCTTGTATCAAGAGCTGGAAGGGGAAACCCATGAACGACAATGACCTCGAACTCGACCCGACCGTTTACATCGTGATTGGCCGGGTCTGGGAAGGTGAAGACGCTTCTCCGGAAGCGGCCATCACCATCCACGCGCTGCTGATGGCGCCCGATGACGACGATGCCGTGCGCAAGACACTGGAATCCCTGTCCGCGCAAGGTTTTGCGGAAGCGGAACTCGACCAGATCGGTGTCATGGACGGTGAACCGGATGATCCGGTCTATGAGGGCGCCTATCAGGATGCGCTTGCCGGTAATGTTGCGATCGTGACCTTCACCGAATAGCGGCATCGAGGACCTGCTCGGCCGGAAGGCAGTTCTGCGGTGAGGGACTGGCTGCAATGCGTTTTCGCACCAGCTGGGACCTTGGGCCGGCGAACGGGCAGGGGAGATCGGGTCGCATCTGGAATCAGGCCGCTTTTTCAAGGAGCAAGATGAGTCGACGGTTGGTCGAACTGATCTGTATTGATCCAATTTGACTGACCTGATTCAGACTTGGTTCAGACTTGTGACGAGTGGAAGAATCCCTCTGCGAAATATTGTTTCAAAAACCGCGTCACAAAGCTGTCGTAAAGTCGCTTATCTGTCGGAAAACGTTCCGGAAATTTGGATTGCCAAAGCGTAAGGCGCAGAAACGCGGTTTTTTGGACAAAGCACTTGACGCAAAGGGTGCATATGAGTAGGTTCCGCGCATCCCAAGGGCAGGCGGTAAGAGTGAAGCCGTCCAGCGCTGAACAAGGCGCAGGACCAAGTCCTCTTAAACGCTGCCGGGTTACATAGGCGAATACGCGTCGATTGCATGACCGCGAGGCAACTCGTGGTCCTCTGGTTTTTCGCAGCGCCTGCCGCTCTTGTCTGAGCGCGCGGGCGCGATTTTGCATGCTTGTTGGCTTGCGGATCAGCGGAGGACTGCAGTTGCATACGAATTTTTTGGATGGACAAGGTAAAGGGCACAGAATGCCGACCATCAACCAGTTGATCCGCAACCCGCGGAAAGTTCCGGCGAAGCGGAACAAGGTGCCGGCCATGGAGGCCTGCCCGCAGAAGCGTGGTGTTTGCACCCGCGTTTACACGACGACGCCGAAGAAGCCGAACTCGGCTCTGCGTAAGGTGGCCAAGATCCGCCTGACCAACGGCTTCGAAGTCATTGGCTACATCCCGGGTGAAGGTCACAACCTTCAGGAACACTCGGTGGTGATGATCCGCGGCGGCCGCGTCAAGGATTTGCCGGGTGTGCGTTACCACATCATCCGTGGTGTGCTTGACACCCAGGGCGTTAAAGATCGTAAGCAGCGTCGTTCGAAATACGGCGCCAAGCGGCCGAAGTAAGGAGCACGTCAGATGTCCCGTCGTCACCGCGCAGAAAAACGCGAAATCAACCCGGATCCGAAGTTCGGGGATATTGTCGTCACCAAGTTCATGAACTCCATCATGTATGACGGCAAGAAGTCTACCGCCGAGCGCATCGTCTACGGTGCCTTCGACGTAGTCGAAAACAAGACCCGCGAGAACCCGATCGAGGTGTTCCACGCTGCTCTTGAGAACGTCATGCCGCAAGTGGAAGTTCGGTCCCGCCGTGTTGGTGGTGCGACCTACCAGGTTCCGGTTGAGGTTCGCACCGATCGCCGTCAGGCGCTCGCAATCCGCTGGTTGATCGCCGCAGCGCGCAACCGCAATGAAACCACGATGGTTGACCGTCTCTCCGGCGAACTGCTCGATGCAGCAAACAACCGTGGTACCGCAGTTAAGAAGCGCGAAGACACGCACCGGATGGCAGACGCCAACCGCGCATTCTCGCACTATCGCTGGTAATAAGTTACTTCGAAGGGCTGACGCTATGTCGCGCACGCATAATATCGAGGACTACCGCAACTTCGGCATCATGGCTCACATCGATGCCGGCAAGACGACGACCACCGAGCGGATCCTCTACTACACGGGTAAGAGCCACAAGATCGGCGAAGTTCATGACGGCGCAGCCACCATGGACTGGATGGAGCAGGAGCAGGAGCGTGGCATCACGATTACCTCTGCTGCGACCACCGCTTTCTGGAAAGAAAAGCGCCTGAACATCATCGACACCCCGGGCCACGTTGACTTCACGATTGAAGTTGAGCGTTCCCTGCGCGTGCTCGACGGTGCCGTCGCTCTTCTGGACGCCAACGCTGGCGTTGAGCCGCAGACCGAAACTGTCTGGCGTCAGGCCGACAAGTACAACGTCCCGCGGATGATCTTCGTCAACAAGATGGACAAGCTGGGCGCAGATTTCGACCGTTGTGTCGAAATGATCCGCAAGCGCCTCGGCTGTACGCCGCTGGTCATGCAGCTGAATGTCGGTGCCGAGAACGAATTCGCCGGCGTTATCGACCTTCTGGAAATGAAGGCCCTGATCTGGCAGTCGGAAAACCTGGGTGCTGCCTGGGACGTTGTCGACATCCCGGCCGATCAGGTTGACCGTGCCCAGGAAGCACGCGATGCGCTGATCGAAACCGTTGTCGAAATCGACGAAGCAGCCATGGAAGCCTACCTGGAAGGCGAAGAGCCCTCCATGGAGACGATCAAGAAGCTGATCCGCAAGGGCACCATCAACAACGACTTTGTTCCGGTATTCTGCGGTTCCGCGTTCAAGAACAAAGGCGTTCAGCCGCTGCTTGACGCTGTCGTCGACTACCTGCCGAGCCCGGTCGAAGTTCCGGCCATTAAAGGCATCGATCCGAAGACCGAAGGCGAAGTCGAGCGCAAGTCCTCTGACGACGAGCCGCTTGGCCTCTTGGCATTCAAGATCGCCAACGACCCGTTTGTCGGTTCCCTGACGTTCTGCCGCATCTACTCCGGTGTCCTGAACAAGGGCGTGTCCCTGCTCAACACCGTGAAAGACAAGCGTGAGCGCGTCGGCCGGATGATGCAAATGCACTCCAACTCCCGTGAAGACATCGACGTGGCCTATGCAGGCGACATCGTTGCGATCGCGGGCCTCAAGGACACCACGACCGGCGACACCTTGTGTGACCCGCTGAAGCCGGTGATCCTGGAGCGCATGGAATTCCCCGAGCCGGTGATCGAGATCGCCGTCGAGCCGAAGACCAAAGGCGACCAGGAAAAGATGGGCCTCGCGCTCAACCGCCTGGCTGCTGAAGATCCGTCCTTCCGCGTCAAGACGGACGAAGAATCCGGTCAGACCATCATCGCCGGTATGGGCGAACTGCACCTGGACATCATCGTCGACCGCATGAAGCGCGAATTCAAGGTCGAGGCCAACATCGGTGCACCGCAGGTTGCCTACCGTGAAACCATCACCAAACAGGCTGAAGTGGATTACACCCACAAGAAACAGTCCGGTGGTTCTGGCCAGTTCGCCCGCATCAAGCTCACCATCGAGCCCGCTGAGCCGAATGAAGGCTATGTGTTCGAGAGCAAGATTGTCGGTGGTAACGTTCCGAAGGAATACATCCCGGGCGTGACCAAGGGTATCGAAAGCGTTATGTCGTCCGGTCCTATTGCCGGCTTCCCGATGCTGGATATCAAGGCGATCCTGACCGACGGTGCATACCACGACGTTGACTCCTCTGTGCTCGCCTTCGAAATCGCCGGCCGTGCCGGCTTCCGCGAAGCGATCCAGAAGGCCGGCCCGAAACTGCTCGAGCCGATCATGAAGGTCGAGGTTGTCACCCCGGAAGACTACATGGGTGATGTGATTGGTGACCTGAACTCCCGCCGCGGCCAGATCGCCGGTACGGAAAACCGGGGCATCGTGACTGTCATCACCGCAATGGTACCGCTGGCCAACATGTTTGGTTACGTGAACAACCTGCGTTCCATGTCCCAGGGCCGCGCGCAGTACTCGATGGTGTTCGATCACTACGAGCAGGTGCCGCAGGCTGTCGCCGAAGAGGTTCAGGCGAAATACGCCTGATCCCACCTCTTGAAGTCAAAAAGAATTAGAGAAACGGAGTAATCCGATGGCGAAAGAAAAATTTGAGCGCAATAAGCCGCACGTTAACATTGGCACGATTGGCCACGTTGACCACGGCAAGACCACGCTGACCGCTGCAATCACCATGACGCTGGCTGAAGCCGGTGGTGCTGAAGCGAAAGCCTATGATGAGATCGACGGCGCGCCGGAAGAAAAGGCACGCGGCATCACCATCTCCACGGCACACGTTGAGTATGAGACGGACAACCGTCACTACGCCCACGTCGACTGCCCGGGCCACGCTGACTACGTGAAGAACATGATCACCGGTGCTGCCCAGATGGACGGCGCGATCCTGGTGTGTTCTTCCGCAGACGGCCCGATGCCGCAGACCCGTGAGCACATCCTGCTCGCCCGTCAGGTCGGCGTTCCGGCTCTGGTTGTCTTCATGAACAAGGTCGACCAGGTCGACGATGAAGAGCTGCTTGAGCTGGTTGAAATGGAAATCCGCGAGCTGCTGTCTTCCTACGAGTTCCCGGGCGACGACATTCCGATCGTCAAGGGTTCTGCTCTGGCAGCCGTTGAGAACCGCGATCCGGCCATCGGCCGTGACGCGATCCGTGAGCTGATGGCTCAGGTTGACGACTACATCCCGACGCCTGAGCGTCCGAAGGATCAGCCGTTCCTGATGCCGATCGAAGACGTGTTCTCGATCTCCGGCCGCGGTACCGTTGTGACCGGCCGTGTTGAGCGCGGTGTGATCAACGTGGGTGAAGAAGTCGAGATCGTCGGCATCAAGGACACCACCAAGACCACCGTTACCGGTGTTGAAATGTTCCGCAAGCTGCTGGACAGCGGTGAAGCAGGCGACAACATCGGCGCCCTGATCCGCGGCATCGGCCGCGAGGATGTTGAGCGTGGCCAGGTTCTTTGCAAGCCGGGTTCTGTGACCCCGCACACGAAGTTCAAGGCCGAAGCCTACATCCTCACCAAGGAAGAAGGTGGTCGTCACACCCCGTTCTTCACCAACTACCGCCCGCAGTTCTACTTCCGTACGACGGACGTGACCGGTGTGGTGTCCCTGCCGGAAGGCACGGAAATGGTGATGCCGGGCGACAACGTCTCCGTTGACGTTGAGCTGATCGTGCCGATCGCCATGGAAGAAGGCCTGCGCTTCGCTATCCGCGAAGGTGGCCGTACCGTCGGCGCCGGCGTCGTCGCATCCATCATCGAATAATCGACAGCCGGGCCTGCCGGCGAAACTGAATTTGGTTACGCGGGCAGGCCCGCAGATTTGTTGGGAACAATAACAATGAACGGTCAGAACATCCGGATCCGCCTCAAGGCGTTTGACCACCGTATTCTGGACGCCTCCACCAAGGAGATCGTCAATACGGCCAAGCGGACCGGTGCTCAGGTACGGGGTCCCGTGCCGCTGCCGACGCGGATCGAGAAGTACACCGTGCTTCGCGGACCGCATATCGATAAGAAAAGCCGCGATCAGTTCGAGATGCGTACGCACAAGCGTCTTCTCGACATCGTCGATCCGACTCCCCAGACCGTGGACGCGCTGATGAAGCTCGACCTGGCGGCTGGTGTCGACGTCGAGATCAAGCTGTAAGCCGGTTCGAAGGGGACACATCCAATGCGTTCTGGAGTGATCGCTCAGAAAGTGGGCATGACCCGCATCTACAACGATGCAGGTGAGCATGTTCCGGTCACCGTGCTGCGGCTGGAAAATTGCCAGGTCGTTGCTCAGCGGACTGATGAAAAGAATGGTTACACTGCACTGCAACTCGGTGCAGGTACCCGCAAGGTTAAGAACACGCCGAAGGCGCTGCGTGGCCACTTTGCAGTTGCAAAGGTCGAGCCGAAGCGGACCGTCGCCGAATTCCGCGTTTCCGCGGACAACCTGATCGACGTTGGTGCGGTGCTGACCGCTGACCACTATGTCGAAGGTCAGTTCGTCGACGTGACCGGCACCTCCATCGGTAAGGGTTTTGCCGGTGCAATGAAGCGTCACAACTTTGGTGGTGGCCGCGCATCGCACGGTAACTCGATCTCGCACCGTTCGCACGGTTCCACCGGTCAGTGTCAGGACCCGGGCCGCGTGTTCAAGGGCAAGAAAATGGCCGGTCACATGGGTGATGCCCGCGTGACCACGCAGAACCTGAAGGTTGTGCGCACTGATGTTGAGCGTGGCCTGATCATGGTCGAGGGCTCTGTTCCGGGCGCCAAGGGCGGCTGGATCCTGGTCCGCGACGCGATCAAAAAGGCGCTGCCGGAAAACGTTCCGGTTCCGGGTGCTTTCAAGGCGTCCGAAGCGACTGAGGCTGCCGGGAAGGAGAGTGAGTGATGGAACTCCAGGTCAAGACCCTCGAAGGTGGGGCGGCCGGTTCGATCACGGTGTCTGACGAGATCTTCGGTCTCGAGCCGCGCACCGATTTGATCCACCGTGTGGTGCGCTGGCAGCTGGCGAAACGCCAGGCCGGCACCCACAAGACGCTGCAACGTTCGGAAGTTTCCGGCACGACGAAGAAATTCGTTCGCCAGAAAGGCTCCGGCGGCGCACGTCACGGCAACAAGAAGGCCCCGCAGTTCCGCGGTGGTGGCAAGGCATTCGGCCCGATCGTTCGCGATCACGGCCATGACCTGCCGAAGAAGGTTCGCGCCCTCGGCCTGAAGCACGCTCTGTCGGCAAAAGCAAAGACAGACAGCATCGTTGTCGTTGAAGACGCCAAGGCTGCTGAAGCCAAGACCAAGGCTCTGAAGGCCCAGCTGAACAAGCTCGGCCTGACCAGCGCTCTGGTCATCGACGGCGCCGAAGTCGACAACAACTTCGCACTGGCCTCCCGCAACATCCCGCATCTGGATGTGCTGCCGGTTCAGGGCATCAACGTTTACGACATCCTGCGGGCCAACACCCTGGTGTTGACCAAGGCTGCGGTGTCCGCACTTGAGGAGCGCTTCAAATGAGCAAACTTCCTCATTACGACAAGATTGTCGGCCCGGTGATCACCGAAAAGTCGACGATGGCTTCTGAAGAGAACAAGGTTGTCTTCAAGGTTGCAAACGATGCGACCAAGCCGGAAATCAAGGCCGCAGTCGAAGCACTGTTCGGTGTCAAGGTCACGGCAGTGAATACCCTGGTCCGCAAGGGCAAGGTGAAGCGCTTCCGCGGTCGCCTTGGCCGTCAGTCCGACTTCAAGAAGGCCGTCGTTACGCTGCAGGAAGGTCACGGCATCGACGTGACCACCGGGCTCTAAGACGGGGACCAGAAGAAAATGGCACTTAAGACATTCAACCCGACGTCCCCAGGCCGCCGTCAGCTGGTACAGGTTGACCGCTCCGGTCTGTGGAAGGGCAAGCCGGTCAAGACCCTGACCGAAGGCCTGTCCAAGTCCGGTGGCCGCAACAACACCGGCCGCCTGACGTCTCCGAACCGCGGTGGCGGTCACAAGCGGACTTACCGTCTTGTGGACTTCAAGCGCCGCAAGTGGGACGTACCGGCAACGGTCGAGCGCATGGAATACGATCCGAACCGGACCGCGTTCATCGCTCTGATCCGCTACGAAGACGGTGAACTGAGCTACATCCTGGCGCCGCAGCGCCTGGCTGAAGGCGACACCGTTGTTGCTGGCGAAAACGTCGACGTGAAGCCGGGCAACGCAGCACCGCTGTCGCGCATTCCGGTCGGCACGATCGTGCACAACATCGAACTGAAGCCCGGCAAGGGCGCTCAGATCGCCCGCTCTGCCGGTGCGTTCGTTCAGATCGTTGGCCGCGACCAGGGTTACACCACGCTTCGCCTGATGTCTGGCGAACAGCGCCGTGTGCTCGGTACTTGCATGGCAACCATTGGCGCCGTGTCCAACCCGGACCACGCCAACGTGAACCTCGGCAAGGCTGGCCGTTCCCGCTGGCTTGGCATTCGTCCGCATACCCGCGGTGTTGCCATGAACCCGATCGACCACCCGCATGGTGGTGGTGAAGGCCGGACTTCCGGTGGTCGTCATCCGGTTACCCCTTGGGGCAAACCGACCAAAGGTAAGCGCACGCGGCGCAATAAGCAGACTGATAAGTATATCGTCCGCAGCCGCCACGCGCGTAAGAAGTAAAGGGCAAGATCGTGGCACGTTCGATCTGGAAAGGTCCGTTTGTCGACGGGTATCTGCTGAAGAAAGCGGACAAGGTACGTGAGTCCGGCCGGAACGAGGTCATCAAGACCTGGAGCCGCCGCTCGACGATCCTGCCGCAGTTCGTCGGTTTGACCTTCGGCGTCTACAACGGTCAAAAGCACGTTCCGGTGCTGGTGTCTGAAGAGATGATTGGTCACAAGTTCGGCGAGTTCTCGCCGTCCCGGACCTACTACGGACACGGCGCCGACAAGAAGGCGAAGAGGAAGTAACGATGGGCAAGCCGAAGAGTGAGCGGACGCTCGCTGACAATGAGGCTCGGGCAATGACGCGGATGATCCGCGTCTCCCCCCGTAAGCTGAACCTCGTTGCGGCCTCGATCCGTGGCAAAAAGGTCGGCTCCGCGATTGCGGACCTGACATTCTCCCGCAAGCGCATCGCGCAGGATGTCAAGAAGACCCTGATGTCCGCCATTGCCAACGCGGAAAACAACCATGACCTGGACATCGACAACCTGGTGGTTGCCGAAGCTCATGTTGGCAAGGCTTTTGTCATCAAGCGTTTCCAGGCCCGTGCACGCGGACGTGTTGGCCGGATCGAGAAGCCTTTCTCGAACCTGACCATCGTCGTGCGCGAAGTTGAGGAGACTGCCTGATGGGACACAAGACAAACCCGATCGGCATGCGCCTCGGGATCAACCGCACCTGGGATTCCCGCTGGTATGCAAACAAGAACGAATACGGCGATCTTCTGCACGAAGATTTCCGCATCCGTGAACTGCTGCTGAAGGAACTGAAGCAGGCTGCGGTGTCCAAAGTGGTCATCGAACGTCCGCACAAGAAGTGCCGCGTGTCCATCCATTCCGGTCGTCCGGGTGTGGTCATCGGCAAGAAGGGTGCTGACATCGAGCGTCTTCGCAAGAAGATCGCCGACATCACCAATTCCGAAGTGCACATCAACATCGTTGAAGTGCGCAAGCCGGAAATCGATGCGACCCTGGTTGCCGCGTCTATCGCTCAGCAGCTGGAACGCCGTGTTGCCTTCCGCCGCGCCATGAAGCGGGCCGTTCAGTCCGCCATGCGTCTCGGCGCCCAGGGCATCCGGATCAACTGCGGCGGCCGTCTCGGCGGTGCGGAAATTGCTCGTATCGAATGGTATCGCGAAGGTCGCGTGCCGCTCCACACCCTGCGTGCCGACATCGACTACGGTGTTGCCAGCGCTCACACGGCTTACGGCGTGTGCGGTGTGAAGGTCTGGATCTTCAAGGGTGAAATTCTGGAACACGACCCGATGGCGTCTGAACGCCGTGCGACGTCTGCTTCCGAAGGTAACCAGGGTGATCGCGGCGGACGCCGGGATCGGGGCCGCGAGCGCGCAGCTTAATTCAAGCTGCCTGCCGCTCGTAAGATAAGAAAGACGAGAGAAGAACGATGCTGCAACCGAAGCGCACTAAGTTCCGCAAGCAGCACAAAGGCCGCATCCACGGCTTGTCGAAGGGGGGCACCGACCTCAACTTCGGCGCGTTCGGTCTGAAGGCTGTTGAGCCGGAGCGTGTGACTGCACGTCAGATCGAAGCGGCCCGTCGTGCTATGACCCGCCACATGAAGCGTGCGGGTCGTGTTTGGATCCGGATCTTCCCGGACGTGCCGGTTTCGTCGAAGCCTGCTGAAGTCCGCATGGGTAAGGGTAAGGGTTCTCCGGATTACTGGGCTTGCCGCGTCAAGCCGGGCCGGATCATGTTCGAGATTGACGGTGTGTCGGAAGAGATCGCACGCGAAGCGATGCGTCTTGCCGCTGCCAAACTGCCGATCAAATGCCGTTTCGTTCAGCGTATCGGCGAGTAAGGCAGAGGAGTTTAAGCCATGAAGGCGACCGATGTACGGGCTAAGACCCTCGACGAGCTCCGCACGGAACTCGAGGGCCTGAAGAAAGAGCAGTTCAACCTGCGCTTCCAGAAGGCTACGGGTCAGCTTGAAAACACTGCGCGTGTCCGGCAGATCCGCCGCGACATCGCGCGTATCCAGACGATCATGCGCGAGAAGCGCGTGTCGGCGAACGCGTAAGGAGACGGCCATGCCGAAGCGTATCCTGCAGGGCACCGTTGTCAGCGACGCCAATGACAAAACGGTGACGGTGAACGTGGAGCGCCGCTTCACGCACCCGCTGCTCAAGAAGACTGTGCGCCGGACGAAGAAGTACCGCGCACATGACGAAAACAACCAGTACAAGGTTGGCGATTCTGTTCAGATTGAAGAGTGCTCGCCGATCTCGAAAAACAAGCGTTGGACCGTGGTCACTCAGTGACCGCTGTTCAATAGTGAGCATCAGGCGCTCGTGACCCGAGCGCCAAGAAAAGAACAAGGCAGCCAGTCATGATTCAGATGCAAACAAACCTCGACGTCGCCGACAATTCCGGCGCCCGTCGTGTCATGTGCATCAAAGTGCTCGGCGGCTCCAAGCGTAAATATGCCCAGGTAGGCGACATCATCGTCGTCTCCGTCAAAGAGGCTATTCCGCGGGGCCGCGTCAAGAAGGGCGACGTGATGAAGGCTGTCGTCGTGCGCACGGCAAAGGATATCCGCCGTCCCGATGGCAGCGTGATCCGGTTCGACCGCAATGCGGCCGTGCTGGTCAACAACAACAAGGAGCCTGTCGGCACCCGTATCTTTGGTCCGGTGCCGCGTGAACTCCGCGCAAAGAACCACATGAAGATCATTTCGCTCGCGCCGGAGGTGCTCTGATGGCTGCGAAAATTAAAAAAGGCGACACGGTGGTCGTGCTGACCGGCCGTGACAAGGGTAAATCCGGCGAAGTCGTTCAGATGCTGCCGGCCGACAACAAGGCCCTGGTCCGCGGAATCAACATGGTCCGCCGTCACCAGAAGCAAACCCAGACGCAGGAAGCTGGCATCGTGGCCAAGGAAGCTCCGATCCACCTGTCCAACATCGCGCTGGCCGATCCGAAGGACGGCAAGGCGACCCGCGTCGGCTTCAAGGTGCAGGAAGACGGCACCAAGGTTCGTGTGGCCAAGCGCTCGGGAGACCTGATCGATGGCTGAGACCACTTACGTGCCGCGTCTCAAGACGCATTATGATGAAGTCGTGCGCAAGCAGCTTCTTGAGAAGTTCCAGTACAAGAACGTCATGCAGGTTCCGCAGCTGGAAAAAATCGTCCTGAACATCGGTGTCGGTGAGGCAGTTGGCGATTCCAAGAAGGCGCGCACCGCTGCTGAAGACCTTGCGGCAATCGCCGGTCAGAAGCCGGTCATCACCAAGGCCAAGAAATCCATCGCGACCTTCAAGGTCCGCGAAGGCATGCCGCTGGGTGCCAAGGTGACCCTGCGCCGCCAGCAGATGTTCGAATTCATGGATCGCCTGATCACCATCGCGCTGCCGCGCGTTCGTGACTTCCGTGGTCTGAATCCGAAGAGCTTCGACGGTCGCGGCAACTACGCCATGGGCATCAAAGAACACATCGTGTTCCCGGAAATCGAGTACGACAAGGTCGACCAGATCTGGGGTATGGACGTGATCGTTTGCACCACGGCGCCGACGGATGACGAGGCGCGCGAGCTTCTGCGCGCGTTCAACTTCCCGTTCACGAAGTAACGGGCAAGGAAGGGAACGACGATGGCGAAGAAAAGCGCAGTCGAAAAAAACAAGCGCCGCGAGAAGCTTGTCAAGAAATACGCTGAGAAGCGCGCTGCTCTGAAGGCAATGGCTAAAGATGAAAGCCTGTCCCTGGAAGAGCGCTACAACGCCCGCCTGAAGCTGGCGAAACTGCCGCGGAACTCCGCGCCGAACCGCGTTCGCAACCGTTGCGAAGTGTCCGGCCGTCCGCGCGGTTTCTACCGCAAGCTGAAGATGTCGCGTATTGCGCTTCGTGAACTGGGCTCCCTGGGCAAGATCCCGGGCCTGGTCAAGTCGAGCTGGTAAGGAGAAACTCCGATGGCAATTTCTGATCCGTTGGGGGATATGCTGACCCGGATTCGCAACGCGCAGATGCGTCGCAAGAACAAGGTCAGTTCACCAAAATCCAAATTGCGTGCACATGTACTTGATGTGCTGGCAAAAGAGGGTTACATCCGTGGCTACACCACGGTGGAATACGAGGGCGGTAAGTCCGAGTTGGAAATCGAACTGAAGTATTTCGACGGTGAGCCGGTTATCCGCACGATTGAGCGGGTATCCAAGCCGGGTCGCCGCGTGTACTCGTCGGTGAAAAACATCCCGCATGTCTCTAATGGCCTGGGCGTGTCGATCATTTCGACCCCGCGCGGTGTCATGAGCGACCATCAGGCGCGTGATGAAAACGTAGGTGGTGAGGTTCTTTGCCGCGTCTTCTGACGCGGCATCCTCGCTTTTGAAACAACGACAAGGTTGGTCAAATGTCTCGTATTGGCAAAAAGCCAGTCCCCGTGCCGAGCGGGGTAACGGCATCGATCGACGGTCAGACAGTTGTGATCAAGGGCCCGAAAGGCGAAAAGTCTTTCGTGCTTAATGATCTCGTTCTGGCCGAAATGACGGATGATGGGATCAAAGTCGATCCGGTCAACAACTCCAAGCCGGCCCGCTCCATGTGGGGCATGAGCCGGACCATGGTGCAGAACCTGATCACGGGTGTCACCGAGGGCTTCAAGAAAGACCTCGCCATCACCGGTGTCGGTTACCGCGCACAGGTCCAGGGTCAAAATCTTCAGCTGGCGCTGGGTTTCTCGCACGATGTTGTCTATCCGATTCCGGAAGGCATCGAAATCAAGTGCCCGAAACCGACGGAAATCAACATCACCGGCACCGACAAACAGCGTGTCGGCCAGGTGGCTGCTGAAATCCGCGAATTCCGCCCGCCGGAGCCGTACAAAGGCAAAGGCGTTCGTTATGCAGACGAGTTCATCGTCCGCAAAGAAGGCAAGAAGAAGTAACGGACCTTAGATCATGGCGAATAGCAAACAAGCTTTCGAGCGCCGCCGCGATCGCGTGCGTCGTTCGATCCAGAAAGCCGCGAACGGTCGTCCGCGCCTTTCTGTCTTCCGCTCGTCCAAGCAGATCTATGCCCAGATCATCGACGATGCGAAGGGGCACACCATTGCCTCTGCTTCTACGATCGAGTCGGATCTCAAGGGCAGCCTGAAAACAGGCGCCGACGTTGCAGCTGCTGCTGCCGTTGGCAAGCTTGTTGCCGAGCGCGCAGTCGCTGCCGGCGTCAAGCAAGTCGTGTTTGACCGTGGCGGGTACATGTTTCACGGGCGCGTCAAGGCGCTTGCTGATGCGGCCCGCGAAGGTGGACTTGAATTCTGATCAGCGCTCTTGAAGCGCTCTTAAGAACGGAAGACAAATAAAATGGCGAGACAGGAAAATCGCGATCGCGACGAGCGAGACAGCGAATTCGTCGACAAGCTCGTTCACATCAACCGCGTTGCCAAGGTGGTCAAGGGTGGCCGTCGTTTCGGCTTTGCCGCACTGGTAGTGGTTGGTGATCAGAAGGGCCGTGTCGGCTTCGGTCATGGCAAGGCACGTGAAGTGCCGGAAGCCATCCGGAAAGCAACTGAAGCTGCAAAGCGCACCATGATCCGTGTGCCGCTGCGCGAGGGCCGGACCCTTCACCACGATGTGGAAGGCCGTCACGGCGCTGGCAAGGTTCTGCTGCGTGCGGCTCCGGCCGGTACCGGTATCATCGCAGGCGGCCCGATGCGTGCCGTTTTCGAAACGCTCGGTGTTCAGGACGTTGTGGCCAAGTCGCTGGGGACTTCCAACCCCTACAACATGGTTCGTGCAACCTTTGACGCACTGACCAAGGAAGACAGCCCGCGCTCCGTCGCTGCCCGCCGTGGCCTCAAGGTCTCGGTTCTGCAGTCCCGGCGTCGTGACAACACCGATGATGCGGCTCCGGCTGCTGCCGAGGCTTGATCTCGGCGGCTCCGGTCCCCAGCTGATAGAGGGTAGGTTCCATGGCGAACACCGAAAAGACTGTAACGGTCGAACAGATCGGCAGCCCGCTGCGCCGTCCTAAGGACCAGCGCGCGACGCTTGTCGGTCTCGGCCTGAACAAGATGCACCGCCGTTCCACACTGAAGGACACTCCTGAAGTGCGCGGCATGATCAATAAGGTCCAGCATCTCGTTCGCGTCGTCGAAGACAACGCATAAGAACGGGGTGAGGAGATAAGAACATGAAGCTCAACGAACTTCGTGACAATGAAGGTGCCGTAAAAGACCGCATGCGTGTCGGTCGCGGCATCGGGTCCGGCAAGGGCAAGACTGGTGGCCGTGGTGTCAAGGGTCAGAAGTCCCGTTCCGGCGTTGCCATCAAAGGCTTTGAAGGCGGTCAGATGCCGCTTCACCGCCGTCTGCCGAAGCGCGGCTTCACGAACATTTTTGCCAAGGACTACAACACTGTGTCCGTCGGCCGTGTTCAGAAGGCGATCGACGCAGGCAAGCTGAACGCGTCCGAGACGGTTACCGTCGAAGCGCTGAAGGCTGCAGGTGTAGTCAAGCGGGTCCGCGACGGTGTGCGCATCGTTGCCAACGGTGAACTCACCGCTGCAGTGACCTTCGAAGTTGCCGGTGCCTCCAAGGGCGCTGTTGCAGCGATCGAAAAAGCAGGCGGCAAGGTAGCCGTCCTGGGAGCTCAGGCTTAACAGCCTGGGCTTCACCCATTTCCTGGGCAAGCATACCGGAGTAGGGCATGGCATCCGCCGCCGAGCAACTGGCGTCAAATCTCAATTTCTCAGCTTTCGCCAAGGCTGAAGAACTCAAAAAGCGCATCTGGTTCACACTGGGGGCGCTTTTGGTTTATCGACTGGGCACTTACATTCCGCTGCCCGGCATCAATCCTGAAGCTTTCGCGCAGGCCTTCAGCCAGGCCCAGTCCGGCATTATCGGCATGTTCAACATGTTTGCCGGTGGTGCGGTCGAGCGCATGGCGATCTTCGCCCTCGGCATCATGCCGTATATTTCCGCCTCCATTATCATGCAGCTCATGACGACTGTCGTCCCGACGCTTGAGCAGATGAAGAAGGAAGGCGAGCAGGGCCGGAAAGTCATCAACCAGTACACCCGCTACGGAACTGTCATCCTGGCAGCATTCCAGGCCTACGGCATTGCGGTCGGACTGGAAAGCGCGACCAACGTCGTCACCGATCCGGGCTGGTTCTTCCGGGCGTCCACGGTGATCACGCTGGTCGGCGGAACCATGTTCCTGATGTGGCTGGGTGAGCAGATCACGTCGCGCGGCATCGGTAACGGTATCTCGCTGATCATCTTTGCCGGCATTGTCGCCGGTCTGCCGTCGGCGGTGGTGCAGACGCTTGAACTTGGCCGTCAGGGCTCTCTTGCGACCTGGATCATTTTGGCCGTCATCATCCTGGCAGTGGTCGTCATCGGCTTTATCGTGTTCATGGAACGCGCGCAGCGCCGGCTTCTGATCCAGTATCCGAAGCGCCAGATGGGCAACCGCATGTTCGAGGGCAATACCTCGTTCCTGCCGCTCAAGCTGAACACCGCCGGTGTGATTCCGCCGATCTTTGCTTCGTCTCTGCTGCTGGTGCCTGCGACCTTGTCCGGGTTCGGCCAGGGCGGCGGCAATGAATGGCTGACCTACATCACTGCGGCGCTTGGTCACGGGCAACCGCTGTTCATGGTCTTTTACGCAGCCATGATCATCTTCTTCTGTTTCTTCTACACCGCGATTGTCTTCAATCCGAGCGACACCGCGGACAACCTGAAGAAACATGGCGGTTTCATTCCGGGTATCCGCCCGGGTGAGCGTACGGCGCAGTACATTGACTTCGTTCTCACGCGCATTACGGTGGTAGGTGCCATTTACATCACCATCGTTTGTCTATTACCCGAATTCCTCATTTCGGCGACAGGCGTTCCGTTCTATTTCGGGGGAACCTCTCTGCTGATTGTCGTAAGTGTGACAATGGATACCGTGTCACAGATCCAGGGTCACCTGCTTGCGCATCAGTATGAAGGTCTGGTGAAAAAAGCGAAGCTCAGGGGGAAACGTCGATGAGGCTAATTCTGGTAGGACCGCCAGGAGCGGGGAAGGGGACGCAGGCAGCGCATCTTGTTGCCAAATACGGCATCCCGCAGCTCTCCACCGGAGACATGCTGCGGGCGGCGGTTGCGGCCCAGACCCCGGTCGGCCTCAAGGCCAAGGAAGCAATGGATTCCGGTGGCCTTGTCTCCGACGAGATCGTGGTCGGCATTATCCGGGACCGGATTGCCGAAGACGACGCCAAGGGCGGTTTTATCCTGGATGGTTTCCCGCGGACCGTGGCTCAGGCCGATGCGCTTGCGCAGATGCTTCAGCAGGGCAACGTGAAGATCAACGCGGTTCTCGAGCTGCGTGTCGACCAGAACAACCTGGTCGACCGGATCATCAAGCGGGCAGAAGATGCCAAGGCAGCCGGTCAGCCGGTGCGCAAGGACGACGACCCGGAAGTGTTCAAGCAACGTCTTGAGGAATACAACCGCTACACCGCAGATGTGGTGCCCTATTACGAGAAGGCAGGTCTGCTTTCCGTAATCGATGGCATGCAGTCCATTGAACAAGTAACGGCCTCGATAGAATCCGTTCTTCAAGGACTTGACGAAAAGGTTTAGAGCCGTTAAACGACGCGCTCTACCTAACAGTTGAGCCGGTTCCATGTAAGTGGGACCGGCATTCTCTGTGCCGGGGCTAACCCGGCATTTTCGTACCCGCAAGGGCCGGACTCCACCGGACGCGGGCATTACCCACTGCGATCAGGCCTTGGCCCGACGCATAACATGGAGACGAACGTGGCACGTATTGCTGGCGTTAACATCCCGACGAACAAGCGCGTTGTCATCGCGCTTCAGTATATCCACGGCATTGGCAAGAAATATGCCCAGGAAATCATCGAAAAGAACAACATCGATGCTGCCCGCCGTGTGAACGAGCTTTCCGACGCAGAAGTGCTGTCCATCCGTGAAACCATCGACCGCGACTACCTCGTGGAAGGTGATCTTCGCCGCGACACCGCCATGAACATCAAGCGTCTGATGGACCTTGGCTGCTACCGCGGCCTGCGTCACCGCCGCGGCCTGCCGGTTCGCGGTCAGCGGACGCACACGAACGCCCGTACCCGCAAGGGTCCGGCGAAACCGATCGCTGGTAAGAAGAAATAATCATCGCCCCGCGATTGGTGGTGGAGCTGCCGGCATTACGGCAGTGACGAGATCAATACAAGGATAACAGAATGGCTAAAGACACGACGCGCGTGCGTCGCCGCGAACGCAAGAACATCTCTTCTGGCGTTGCGCATGTGAACTCCACGTTCAACAACACCATGATCACGATCACCGATGCCCAGGGCAACGCGATCTCCTGGTCGTCCGCTGGTGCACTCGGCTTCAAGGGCTCCCGTAAGTCCACGCCGTATGCCGCCCAGGTTGCTGCTGAAGACGCTGCCAAGAAAGCTGCCGAACACGGCATGCGCACTCTGGAAGTTGAAGTCCGTGGTCCCGGTTCTGGCCGTGAATCTGCTCTGCGCGCCCTGCAGGCTGCCGGTTTCCTGATTACGTCCATCCGTGACGTGACGCCGATTCCGCACAATGGCTGCCGTCCGCGTAAGCGTCGCCGCGTCTAAGGCTCTTCGGCTTTAGGTACCTGTTTCTCCAAATGGCAAAGAATGGCTCGGCCTTGATCAGCCGGGCGGGATAGCCGAAGGGACGAAAACGTGACCATTCAGAAAAACTGGCAAGAACTGATCAAGCCGACCAAACTCGAGATCAAGCCGGGTGAAGATCCGCGCTTCTTGGCAACTGTTGTTGCCGAGCCGCTCGAGCGTGGCTACGGGCTGACACTGGGCAATGCCCTGCGCCGTATCCTGCTGTCCTCGCTTCAGGGCGCAGCAGTGACCGCGGTTCAGATCGATGGCGTTCTCCACGAGTTCTCGTCGATCCCGGGTGTCCGGGAAGATGTCACCGACATCGTGCTCAACATCAAGGAAATCGCCATCCGCATGGAAGGTGAAGGTCCGAAGCGCATGGTCGTGCGCAAGCAGGGCCCTGGTGTTGTGACCGCAGGTGACATCCAGACCGTTGGCGATGTCGAGGTTCTCAACCCGGAACTGGTGCTCTGCACGCTCGATGAAGGCGCTGAAATCCGCATGGAATTCACCGTCAACACCGGCAAGGGCTACCATTCTTCCGACCGGAACCGTCCGGAAGATGCGCCGATCGGCCTGATCCCGGTCGACAGCCTGTACTCCCCGGTCAAGAAGGTCTCCTACAAGGTGGAAAACACCCGTGAAGGCCAGGTTCTTGACTATGATAAGCTGACCCTGACCGTCGAAACCGATGGTTCCGTCAAGCCGGATGATGCCGTGGCGTTCGCTGCTCGCATTCTGCAGGATCAGCTGTCCATCTTCGTCAACTTCGAAGAGCCGCAGCGCGAAGTCGCCGAGGACACTGTCCCGGAACTTGCGTTCAACCCGGCCCTTCTCAAGAAGGTCGACGAACTGGAACTGTCTGTCCGGTCTGCAAACTGCCTGAAGAACGACAATATCGTGTATATTGGCGATCTCATTCAGAAGACCGAAGCGGAAATGCTGCGGACCCCGAATTTCGGCCGCAAGTCGCTCAACGAGATCAAGGAAGTTCTCGCCCAGATGGGTCTCCATCTCGGCATGGAAGTCGCCAACTGGCCGCCGGAGAACATCGACGATCTCGCCAAGCGCTACGAAGACCATCAGTACTAAGGGGCGCACGCGTCCCTGTTAGGATCAACCGGGAAAGTGCTTCAGGCAGACTTCCCGAAAGGAAAAGGAGAGGGCCATGCGCCACGGTAAATCCGGCCGCAAGCTCAACCGGACCTCTAGCCACCGCAAGGCTATGTTCGCAAACATGGCAGCGTCGCTGATCAAACACGAACAGATCGTCACGACCCTGCCGAAGGCTAAAGAAATGAAGCCGATCATCGACAAGCTCATCACCCTGGGCAAGCGCGGTGATCTCCATGCACGTCGCCAGGCCATTTCGCAGATTCGCGACACGGCCATGGTTGCCAAGCTCTTTGAAACGCTCGGCGAGCGTTACAAGGACCGCAACGGCGGCTATTCCCGCGTTCTGAAAGCCGGCTTCCGCTATGGCGACAACGCTCCGATGGCTGTCATCGAGCTGGTCGATCGCGATCCGGAAGCACGCGGTGCTGAAGACCGTGCACGTGTAGAAGCTGAAGAAGCTGCTGAAAACGCAGCGTAAGTTTCTCCACATCGCAAGTATCTGAAAAGGCGGGCGCTATGCCCGCCTTTTTGTTTTGCCGGTATAGTGCCCGATCTGCCGCGCTGTGCCGGATAGTGAGACCGCCGATTATCAATGATTTAAGGAAAACTGCCTAACCTGAAAGCATGCCTCGTGGAGATGTGCGAGAGGCTGGGGAGAACTACTGTGATCGGCTCAAAGAATTCTGGTGCGAAGAAAAGCTCGCCTTCTCTTCGTCTTTCATTTGTCATTCCGGCATTGATGATCGTTGTAACCGTTGCGGCTTGCACGGCGGTCGGCGTTATCGGTTACATGACCGGGCGTGACGGCTTGCAAAAAGCGGCCGAAGCGGAACTTGGCATGGTCATTACGGCGCGCAGTGCGCTGTTGGAATCCCGCCTGCATGCGGCCGAATCCGAGATTGTGAATCTTGCCTCCAGTGTTGCTGATCCGCTCAGCAATCTCGGCAACGCCACGATGAATCTCTCCAAGGAAAAGGAAGAGATTCTGAGCCTGTTCCACGCCCCAACGACACCGGAAGAACGTGCGGCCGTTACGGGAACCGAGCAGAAGACCATGTATGCCTGGCGCCACTCCGAAGCGCACCCGGCCTTCTACAACGTCTGGAAGAATGGCGGTTACGCGGATATCTACCTGCTCGACCCGGCAGGGCTGGTTCTCTATTCCGTGACAAAGGGCGATGAATTCCTGTCCAAGCTGGGTGAGGGCAGCGCCGCCGACAACACAGGTCTTCAGACCGTTTTCAACGCAGCCAAGGAACTGGGAGAGGGCGAGATCGCCTCCAGCAGCTTTGAACAGTATGGCCCGGCTGGTGACGAAGGGTCCCTGTTCATCGCTTCTCCGGTTTTCATGAATTCATTTGGTGCAGTCAGCCTGAGCGGCGTTGCCGTGATGCGCCTCGATGCCGGCTTCCTGAACAACGTCGTTGCCAATCGGGATGACCTGGGCGAAACCGGCCAGGTCTATGTGGTTGACGGCGAGGGCCTCGTCTTGAGCGACATGCCGCTCGCGGACGCACCGACGGCGCTCGTGGCAACCACGGACGCAGCACCCGTTCTGGCGGCGACCGGCGGTCTGGAAACAGCAGAGATTGTCACCGGCGCCGACGGTGTGGCCGACCTGATGGTGGCGCGGCCGCTGTCCTTCCAGGGGCAGAGCTGGGCGATCGTGGCCGAGAAGAGTGTCGAGGAGACACTCTCTGCCGTCACCAACATGCGTGACCAGATGTTCATGTGGTCGCTGGCCACTATTGCCGTGGCGACGGTTATCGCGCTCCTGTTCTCGCGTTCCATCACCGGACCGCTGACAACGCTTGTCGGTGCCTTGAATGCGATTGCATCCGGTGATCTCGGTGCGGAAATCAAGGCGGCAAACCGCAAGGACGAAATCGGTGACATTGGCCGTGCCGTTCTGCAGATCCGCCAGAATGCGGCTGAGGAAAACGAACGCCGTGCCGCTGAAGAATCTGAAGAAGCGCAGCGGCAGGCAGAGCAACGCCAGGAAATGCTGGCGAGCCTTGCGGGCGATTTCGAAGCGACCGTCGGCACCGTTGTTGATCGTGTTGCACAATCGGCCGGCAAACTGCGCGAATCGGCCAACAACATGCGCAGCATGACCGACAGTGCCGGCGAAACGTCAGCCAATGCGGCGACCATGTCGGAAGAGACGCTGGCGGAAGTGGAATCCATCGCCGCCGCGTCCGATCAGTTGTCCAGCTCGATCCAGGAAATCTCCACCCTGATCGAACGCTCCTCGGGCGTGGCAGCGGAAGCCACCAAGCGGGCCGAGACGACCAACGAAACCGTCAAGTCGCTCGCGGAAGCCGCCAACCGGATCGGTGAAGTTGTGACGTTGATCTCCGACATTGCCGATCAGACCAACCTGCTTGCGCTCAATGCCACCATCGAGGCGGCCAGAGCCGGTGAAGCGGGCAAGGGCTTCGCGGTTGTTGCTTCCGAGGTCAAGGACCTGGCAGCACAG
Source organism: Labrenzia sp. VG12 (assembly GCF_002237595.1). Taxonomy (NCBI): domain Bacteria; kingdom Pseudomonadati; phylum Pseudomonadota; class Alphaproteobacteria; order Hyphomicrobiales; family Stappiaceae; genus Labrenzia; species Labrenzia sp. VG12. Next base: position 1,698,943 of record NZ_CP022529.1, on the reverse strand, counting down.
ACCGGCAAGGCGACCGGCGAAATCCAGCAGCAGATCGATGCAATCCGCGGTGCGACGGACGATGCCGTGGGTGCTATCGGCGACATCCAGAAAACCATCGACGACATCACGCAGTCGGTGAGCGAGGTCGCGGCAGCGGTGACAGAGCAGAGTTATGCGACCCAGGGCATTGCGGAAAACACCCAGCGGGCAGCCGGCGGCACCTCCAAGGTGACCGAAGACATCCGCAACGTGTCGTCGCTGTCCAACGACACCAACATGGCGGCGCAGAACTTCTCCGAAGAAGCTGCCGATATGGCCAACCAGGCTGACGAGCTTGACCGCGAAGTGCGCAGTTTCCTGTCCCAGGTTCGCTCCGCCTGACGGCCAACGGCCAGAGCCAGGCACAAAAGACCGTGAAGGCCGCCGGAAACCCGGCGGCCTTTCGCTTTTGTATTTGCCTCTCTTCCACCCTATCTGCCATGTATCGCCATGGTCACGAAAGAATCGAAAAAGAGGCACCCCCCATGCGCCTGACACTCTCCGGCTCCGTCCGCTCGCTGACGACCTTGCTCCTGGCAGGCCTGATCGGCGTGTCTTCGGTCTCAGCACAGACGGCCCAACCCTCCGCTGCGGATCTGCGCCTGGTTCCCCAGAGCGATGCCCAGATTAAATTGTCCTTTGCACCGATCGTGAAACAGGTCGCACCGGCCGTGGTCAATGTCTATGCGAGCCGCAAGGTCGTGCAGCGACAGCGTGTGTCGCCGTTTTTCGATGACCCGTTCTTTCGCCGTTTCTTCGGCCAGCCGGGAGGTCGCTTCGACCGCCCGCGGGAACGCGTTGAATCCTCGCTCGGATCCGGTGTGATCATCTCGGCGGACGGCACCGTGATCACCAACCACCACGTCATCAAGGATGCGGACGAGGTCCGTGTGGCGCTGAACGATCGGCGGGAGTTTGATGCCGACATCGTTCTGCTGGACGAGCGCACCGACCTTGCGGTTCTGAAGATCCGCGGGGAGGGCCCTTTCGAGCACGTGGCATTTGCCGCTTCCGACAGCCTGGAAGTTGGCGACATCGTGCTGGCGATTGGCAACCCGTTCGGTGTCGGGCAGACGGTGACCCAGGGCATTGTTTCTGCAACCGCACGGACACAGGTGGGCGTAACCGACTTTCAGTTCTTCATCCAGACCGACGCGGCCATCAATCCAGGCAATTCCGGTGGTGCCCTGGTCGACATGACCGGTCGGTTGGTTGGCATCAACACGGCGATCTTCTCGCGCTCCGGCGGCTCCAACGGCATCGGTTTTGCAATCCCGGCGCATATGGCCCGGTTTGTGGCCCGTGCGGCCGATCAGGGCGGCAAGGTGCAGCGGCCGTGGCTTGGCGCAACGGTGCAGCAGGTCAATGCCGAAATTGCAGAGGCCCTGTCTCTCGACAGGCCGCAGGGCGTTCTCGTCACCGCCGTTTTCGAAGGTTCGCCTGCGCATGAGGCAGGGTTGCGGGTCAGCGATCTGGTGATTGCGATTGAAGGCAAGGAGGTCACAGACCCGAATTCCTTCGGCTACCGGTTTGCCACCAAGATGATTGGTGAGGAAACGGAATTTCTTGTTGTCCGGAGCGGCAAGGAAGTGGTTCTGCCCGTTTCCCTGAAACCCGCACCGGAAACCGTGCCGCGTGACACGCGGGAGCTGCTTGAGTTCTCGCCCTTTGAGGGGGCGACCGTCATGAACCTGTCTCCGGCCGTGTCCACCGAGCTCGGACTGGACGGCCTGTTTGAAGGTGTCGTGATTGCCGCGGTCAACCGGGGCAGCACGGCGAATCAGGTCGGTCTGCGGCCGGGCGACATCGTGCGCGCCGTGAATGATCAGCAGATCAAGACGACGCGCATGCTGGAAACCGTGACCAAGACACCTCCGCGCGTCTGGCGGCTGGAGATCGAGCGCGACGGCAAGGTGTCCCAACTCGTTCTGCGCTAGGATTACCCCGTGAGCGACCTTTTTGAAGCGTCCGGATTGAGCCAGGCCGGTCCGCGTCCGCTTGCTGACCGGATGCGGCCGACGCAGCTTGCCGACGTGGTCGGGCAGGATCACCTGCTTGGACCGGATGGCACTCTGACGCGCATGCTGAAAACGCGGTCGCTCGGGTCGCTGATCTTCTGGGGGCCACCTGGGACAGGCAAAACCACGATTGCCCGGCTCCTGGCCAATGAGACGGATCTGGCGTTCGAGCAGATCTCCGCGATCTTTTCGGGCGTTGCGGATCTCAAGAAGGTTTTCGAGGGAGCGCGGGCGCGGCGCATGGGCGGCCGGGCGACGCTGCTCTTTGTCGACGAGATCCATCGTTTCAACCGGGCGCAACAGGACAGTTTCCTGCCGGTGATGGAAGACGGCACGATCACGCTGGTCGGAGCAACCACGGAAAATCCGTCCTTCGAACTCAATGCGGCCTTGCTGTCACGGTCACATGTGATGACCTTTCAGTCCCTGTCGCTGGAAGCGATTGAAAAGCTGCTCGGCCGGGCCGAGGAAGAAGAAGGCAAGTCCCTTCCGCTGGACGAGGAAGCGCGGCAGGTTCTGATCCGCATGGCGGACGGAGACGGCCGGTCTTCGTTGACACTGGCCGAGGATGTCTGGCGGGCCGCCGATGAGGGCGAGGTGTTTGATGCCGAGCGCCTGCAGGAAATCGTGCAGCGGCGGGCACCGATCTACGACAAGGGCGCCGACGGTCACTACAATCTGATCTCGGCCTTGCACAAGTCTGTTCGCGGCTCAGACCCGGATGCCGCGCTTTACTGGTTCTGCCGCATGCTGGATGGCGGTGAGGATCCGATGTTTCTCGCCCGGCGTCTCATCCGAATGGCCGTGGAGGATATCGGTCTAGCGGATCCGAATGCGCTGGTACAGGCAAATGCCTCGCGCGATGCCTATCAGATGCTGGGATCTCCAGAAGGAGAGCTGGCCCTGGCGCAGACGGTCATCTATCTGGCAACAGCGCCCAAGTCCAACGGGGCCTATGTCGCTTACAAGGCCGCGATGCGCGATGCCAAATCCAGCGGTTCGCTGCTGCCCCCAAAACACATCCTGAACGCGCCGACCAAGCTGATGAAAGAGGAAGGCTACGGTACGGGCTACCAATATGATCACGATGCGCCGGACGGTTTTTCCGGTCAGGACTACTTCCCGGAACAGATGGGCCGCAAGAGCTACTACGACCCGCCGCAGCGCGGGTTTGAACGTGAACTGCGGAAGCGGCTGGACTACTGGGACAAGCTCCGCAAGGAACGCGGCTGAGATCGCCTCGCAATCAACGATGCCGACCCGCGTGGCTTCGCCCCGCAGGACACAGTCAGGTCCGTTCCATCAGGACTTGTCGGTGCTGAGCCGGTCGAGCGCCGTCTTGAGGGACGCAATGAGATTGTCACGCACATCGGGACTGATGGTGTCAGGCAGCCCCTGGGCAAGGTCGGACAGTTGCTGGGTGACGGCGGAGAGGTCGAGAACGCGCTGTTCGCTCACCGGTTCCTTTAATCCAATCACTTCATAGGTGGTCACCGGATAGGCAATGCCCTTGACTGTGACTTCACCGTTCTCGGCGCATTTGATGTGGTCCTTGACCTGGGAATAGGTCTCGAAGGAGATCAGGACCGAACCGGGCATTGCCAGGCTTTCCAGACGGGACGCCGTGTTCACCCCGCGGCCAATGATCGTGTAATCGAGCCTGTTGTCGCTGCCGAAATTGCCGACCGTGCAATAGTCCGTGTGGATGCCCATGCGGCATTTCAGCGGTTTTGCAATGCCGGCTTCCTGCCAGACCGCCTGAAGGTCTTTCATGCGCGCCTGCATCTCGATCGCCATGCGCACGCAGGCGAGGGCGTCTTCCGTCACGCCACGGGTTTCCGGATCACCGAAGAAAATCAGAATCGCATCGCCGACATACTTGTCGATGGTGGCGCCATGTTTGAGCGCGATATTCGACATCTCCGTCAGGTATTGATTGAGGACGGAGGTCAGTTCTTCCGATTCAAGCCGGTCGGCAGTCTCCGTGAAATCCGCGATATCGGAGAAAAACACGGTTAGTTTCTTGCGGCTCGACTCGATCTTGACTTCCTGGCGGCCTTCGAAAATCGATTGATACACCTGCGGCGACAGGTATTTGGCCAGTTGCTGGGAGAGATTTTCCAGCCGGATGGACTGATCGGCCAACTGGTCCTCGACCGCTTCACCATGCTCGATCGTCGCCTCGTAAAGGACACGCAGATCTTCCAGCTCGGATCGCAGATTTTCGTTTTCCTCGCGCAGATCAAGAAGAACAGAAGAGTCCGCGCCGTCTGCTTTCGCATCGGAGGTCTGCGCTTTTGTCTTGCTTGCCTTGGCCATATCGGTCTGCGTGGTCGTCATCGGGGCGTCGATGTGGTTCCAGTAAAGTGAAGAAATCAGAATCACCTTGGAAATCTAGGAGCATCTTAGCGGAAGACGACTGGCAGGACTGCGAAATTTGTAATCTTTTGTATCGCGTTGGTTTCTCGCGACGATGTTTTACACTTTTCCCCACCAGTAAAGTGATCGGAAATGATCGCTGTTGGAGAACGTGCCTCTTTGGTGCTCCAATTTGATAGCCAGATAAAGAATGTAACCATTTTTTTGATCCAGAATCGCACCCTGGCTGTCATGGTGATTGCATGAAGGAAATCGAACTCAGACTGGCGCTTGTGCTCTATGGCGGTGTTTCGCTGGCCATCTACATGCATGGGGTCAGCCGCGAGATCCTGAACCTTGTGCGGGCCTCAAGTTTCCGGCTGGACCGCAAGAGCACCAACCAGGTACAGCGGGCGGATTCTCAGGAGCTGCCTCCCGTGCAGAGCGCCTATCGTGACCTGCTCGATCTCCTGTCCTCCGTCGCCGATATCAGGGTCGTCGTCGATTCCATTGCCGGTGCGTCCGCAGGCGGCGTCAATGGCATCATGCTGGCGCGGGCGTTGGCACATGACCTGCCGCTCGACAGCCACAGTGAGATGTGGCTCAAGAATGCCGATGTCACGCGCCTGGCGCGTCCGCAAAACGGTCTTTCCCGCTATCTGAAGATCTCGATTTCCCCGGTGCTCGACCAGCTGATCTCTTCGCGGCTGGACAAGCAGATCGAAAGCGCCGAAACGCGCGAAAAACTGCGCCTGTTCATGCAGGCGCGCTGGTTTTCACCGCCGTTTTCCGGCGAGCGGTTCATTGGCTGGATGCTGGATGCGTGCCAGAAGATGGAACAGGAGGCGAAGCCGGGTCGGAGCCTCATTCCGCGCGGCCAGACACTGGACCTTTTTGTCACCATCACCGACTACAACGGCGTCAAGCGCAGGATCCATCTGGATGACCCGGACTATGTTGAGGAATGGGATCACCGGCGGATCCTGAAGTTTCACGCAGCGCATCGCACGCCAGGTTATGTCGACAGTCAGTTTGACAGGGAAAACATTCCGGAACTTGTCTTCGCTGCCCGTGCGACTTCGTCATTTCCTGGCGCGTTTCCGCCGGCAACGGTGGCTGAAATGGAGCGGGTGCTTGCGGATCAGAACCTGAACTGGCGTCACAAGGACGCCTTTCTGGCGCGCGGTCTGAACCTCACCAAAGACACCATGGGCCAGCATTGTTTTGTCGATGGCAGCGTGGTGATGAACAAGCCGTTTGCTCCGGTCATCGATGTGATCCAGGACCGGCCGGCTGCTAGGGAAGTCGCGCGCAGGCTGATCTATGTGGATCCTGCTCCCGTTGAGACCGCCAGGGCAGGACAAGGCGGCGCAGAGCTTCCCGGCTTCTTCCGGGTCATCCTTGCGTCTCTGGCCCATATTCCGCGCAACGAGCCGATTGGCGACGACCTGATGGAACTGGAACGGAACAACCGGCGCAGCCGCTGGCTCTCCCAGCTCATCGACAGCGCCAGCCCGATGGTCGACCAGGCGGTGTTCGGCCTTTTGCCCAAGCGGCGCCAGGTGACCACGGACCTGCTGTCGAAATGCCGAAGGCAGGCCACGGTGGCAGCGTTCGAGCAGGCGGGCTTTGCGTTTCTGAACTACCAGTCGTTGAAACTGCACTCGCTTGCGGACAGGCTTGCGCAGCTGACGGCAAGGCTAAGTGGTCTTGAGCATGCGCGCGGTCAGGAAGAGGCGCTGCTCGGGCTGATCTCGGACCATTTCAACCAGATGACCGCAGCCAGTAAGGACCTGCTCGGTCGCACCGATCCTCACATTGTCGCGCTGTTGCGCGGTCTGGATGTCGACTACCGGATCCGGCGGCTTCGTGTTGCCATCCGCAAGCTGAACGGTTTCTACCACTATCGCCCGGGAGAAGATCTGCCACCGCCGGACACGGCGTCGCTCGACCAGATGAAGGCGCTTCTTTACGAACAGATCGATCATCTGGGCTGGCGCTGGAACGATCGCTTCTTCGGCGGTGCCAGCCGGGAACTGGCCAAGACCTTTCTCGCAGACCTGGAAGCGGGGTCGAGTGCAGCACACGAACATGTTGAACCGCTGCTGAATTCCTATGTCCAGATGATGGGACTTGCCGATCTCGACCGGCTCCAGGATGAGCTCTTCTCGGAAAGGGCGCGAGATCTGCTCGACAAGGACCGGCACATGTCCCTGATGCGGTCCTATATCGGCTTTGGTTTCTTCGACCTGATCACGTTCCCGGTCTTGCAGCGCAACGACTTTTCGGAAGTCACCGAAATCCTGGTCGACCGGATCAGCCCGCGCGATGCGACCAGCCTTTATACGGAAGGCTTTGATCTGAAAGGCAAGTCGCTCAACACCTTCGGGGCCTTCTTCAACCGGGGCTGGCGCGAGCATGATTACCTCTGGGGACGGCTCAATGCAGCAGACCGGCTGGTCAGCATCGTGTTGTCAGCTGCTGGAGAGGGCACTTTGCCGCAGCCGCAGGTCAATCAGGCAAGGGCACGGATCTTTTTGGCTGTTCTTGAGGAAGAGCGCGGTAAACTCACTGAAATACCAGAGGAAATTGAGCGCATCGATGCTCTGGTCCGATCGATCTTTCCCGATTTTGCCCATGTCGCTGAGGAGGTCTAGCGCAACATGAGCCAAAATCGGCAAGGGATTCCTTGACGTGAGGTCTGCAGGTTGGCTACCCACTGATGACAAGAGTGCAGTAGCCACGGATTGTCAGTTGAATGGATTTTTTCTTCGATAGTGTCGGGCGTGGCCCGCTGGCCTTTCTGGCCCTTTTCGGCTGTCTCTATGCCGCAAGCCTGGTGATCCTTTTCACCACCGGGATCACGATGACGCTGCTCAACCGCCGGCACCCGGACAGAAAGATCCAGAAGCGCGAGCCGACCCATGATGCGCTGAGAGATATCCGCTCCTCCATGGTGCAGCTGTCGATCACCAGTTGCTGTCTGTCGATCGGTCTCTATGCCCAGATGCGCGGCTGGACGCTGTTTGAGCCGGTCGCGCTGTCCTGGTGGTCGGTGCCGCTGTTCTTCGTCTTGTCCCTGATGCTGCACGACACCTGGTTCTACTGGGGACACAGGATCCTGCACACCAAGCTGTTCTATCGGTTCCACAAACCGCATCACATGACAGTCACACCGACGGTCTGGTCCAATGATGCCGGCTCGAGCGTCGATACGCTGTTTGCGCATTCCTATTACGCGCTGGTGCTGTTCGTTGTTCCAATGCCGCCGCTGGTGTTCCTGGGGCACCGGCTCTTCGACCAGGTCTCCGCGGCGATCGGTCATTGCGGCTATGAGCATTTTGCAAGCCCGAGCGCGCGCAAACCCTGGCCTTTGCTGTGCACGCTCTACCACGACCAGCATCACCAGTATTTCGTCTATAATTACGCCAACTATTTTTCCTTCTGGGACAGGTTCTGCGGCACCATTCACCCCACTTATGACGATCGGGTCGAAGGCTTTGAGGAGCTGTATGCCGGCAAGAGGGATCAGGCGTGATGGAGCTTCTGGTTGACTATCTGGTCGTGTTCGCGCTGACCTACCTTGCGATGGTGGCGGTTTATTTCGCGACCGGGTTCACGTTGCTGGCGATCAATGCGCGCCATCCGGAACGGCGCATCCAGAAACACCGCGATGGGATGAAACGCCAGGCGGAGGAGATCAAGGCATCGCTGTCGGCGCTGGCAACATCCTCCGTGCTGATGTCCGCCGGCTTTTTTGCGCAGCTGCGAGGCTGGGTACTGTTCGCGCCGCTGGAGCTCAGCTGGTGGTCGTTTCCGCTGATGTTCGCGGTCTGCTTCGTTCTGTTCGATGCCTGGTTCTACTGGGGACACCGGCTGCTGCATGTGCCGGCGCTTTACAAGTTTCATGTGCCGCATCACCGCTCGATCGCCCCGACCGCCTGGAGCAACGACTCCTCCACCACGGTGGATACTCTGATTGAGCACTTTTTCTATTTTCTGGTCTGGTTCGTGCTGCCGGTGCCGGCCCTGAGCGTGTTCGCGCTGCGGCTGTTCGACCAGATTTCCGGAATGGTCGGTCATTCGGGGTTTGAATATTTCGCGTCGAAATCGTCGCGTTTCCCGTCACCGCTGATTTGCACGACCTTCCATGATCTGCATCATTCGCAGTTCCACTACAATTACGGTAACTTCTTTTCGTTCTGGGACCGGGTCTGCGGCACGGTGCATCCGAAATATGATGCGCTGGTGAAGTCGATGGAAGAGACCGGCGAGATTCCGGACACGGAAGAAACCAAGGTCAAGGCCTGACCTCAAGACAACCGGGTAGCCCGCACGCTTTTGGCCGTGTCAGCCAACCGACCAACTGGATGTAAGACAAGACATGCTTGATCAAGCGCTGACAGTATTGCTTGAGTTTTTGCCGATCTATGCGGCTTGCTACGGCGTGAACGTGTTTCTGTATTTTGCGACCGGCTGGGTGCTGGTGCAGATCCAGAACCGCCACCCGGAGCGGCGTATTCAGCAGAACCGGCGCGGCGAAAAGCGCATGTGGAAGGAAATCCGCGCGAGCGTCTGGTCGTTGACGGTGACCGCCGGCTGCCTGGCAGGCGGGATTTTCCTGTCGATGAAAGGCTGGACGCTGGTAGCACCGCTGGAACTGACCTGGTGGTCGGCCATCCTGATGTTCGTGGTGTCCATCATTGCCTTCGACACCTGGTTCTACTGGGGCCATCGGCTGATGCACACCAAGTGGCTCTACCGCTTTCACGCCGAACATCACCGCTCGGTCGCCCCGACCGTCTGGAGCACCTATTCCGACGATCTGGTCGATGCCTTCGTGATGCAGAGCTATTACCTGTGGGCCGTGATCTTCCTGCCGATTCCGATCCCGGTGCTGATCGTTCACCGCCTGTGGGATCATTTCAACGGCACCATCGGTCACTCGGGTTTCGAGTTCTGGGCCTCGCCCATGTCGCGCATGCCGTCGCCCATGGTCTGCGTCACCTTCCACGACCAGCATCATTCCCGGTTCAAGTACAATTTCGCCAATTTCTTCTCGTTCTGGGACCGGGTCTGCGGCACGATCGACCCGAAATATGACGAGCAGGTCAAGGTGTTCGAGAAGCTGGGACAGCCGGTTGAGCAGAAGCCCGCTGCGCCGGGCGAATAGCCTACTCTTGTCATCCCGGTCTGACGCGCAGCAGCAAGACCGGGATCCGGTACCCCGACGCTTTTGTTGTCCGACTCGATAATCAAGTGAATACTGGATCCCGGCTCTGCGTTGCGCTTGGCCGGGATGACAAATTCAACGGATATGGGGCGCGGGTTTGAAACATCTCCTTCTGGTCATGCTTGGCGGCGGTCTCGGGGCAGGGGGGCGCCATCTGGTGTCGCTGCTTTCGGTGCGGCTGTTCGGCCTGGGGTTTCCGGTCGGTACGTTCACCGTCAACGTGGTCGGTTCTCTGCTGATGGGCCTGTTCATCGGCTGGCTGGTGAAACATGAAACCGGAAACCTGCAATCCTTGCGGTACTTCTTCGCCACCGGTTTCCTGGGAGGCTTCACCACCTTCTCGGCGTTTTCCCTGGACACGTCGGTCCTTTGGGAACGGGGCGACACCCATTTGGCCCTGGTCTATGTTCTGGCTTCTGTTCTCCTCTCCATCGGGGCTGTTTTCGCCGGTCTCATGATCATGCGGCACGTTGCTAGCTAAGAACTGCTTTCTTTCCGCAGCGATTCCGCCTATACGCAGCGGAATGATTTTGCCCCGCATGTCCGCGGTGGCCGGGGATTTGCGCGGCGACAGGCCCGCAAGCCAAGACTGAGAACAATATGTCCGCGATTGAACAGATCAAAGTGACCGCCGACGAGGCGGGCATGCGCCTCGACCGTTGGTTCAAGTCCCACTATCCGGGGCTCGCCTTCGGCCGACTGCAGAAGCTGCTGCGCACCGGTCAGGTGCGCGTCGATGGCAAGCGTGCCGAGACCAACACCCGCATCGCCAAGGGCCAGTTGATCCGCATTCCGCCGCTCGGCGTCGATCTGCCTGCGGATGACAAGAAAAACGCCCGTCCGAAATCGACTAAGCTGATTGCCGATGACCGCAAGGCCATCGAGGACATGCTGCTGTTTGAAGACAATCAGGTGATGGTCCTGAACAAGCCGGCAGGTCTGGCAGTCCAGGGCGGTTCCGGCCTGAAGCGTCATCTGGACGGCATGCTGGAAGCCTTTGCCGACCGCAAGGGCAACAAGCCGCGCCTTGTGCACCGGCTCGACAAGGAGACCTCCGGCATCATTCTGGTGGCGCGCACACGCCAGGCGGCGCAGGAACTCACCAAGGCGTTCCGTCACCGCAACACGCGCAAGATCTACTGGGCCATGCTGGCCGGCGTGCCGAAGCCGTTCCAGGGCCGCATCTCGACCTTCCTGGCCCGCAATGAAGGCGATGAACGCATGCAGGTCGTGCGTCAGGGCGACGACGATGCCCAGCACGCCGTCTCGCTTTATTCGGTGTTTGAGAAATCCGGACAGAAGCTGTCCTGGGTAACGATGAAGCCTGTCACCGGCCGGACCCACCAGCTCAGGGCCCATGCCGCGCATATCGGTCACCCGATCATTGGCGACGACAAGTATTTCAACATCGAGAACTGGGAGCTGCCGGGCGGCATTCAGAACCGGCTGCATCTGCTCGCCCGCCGGATCGTGATCCCGCATCCCTCCGGTCATGGCCAGATCGATGTGTCCGCGCCTCTGCCGCCGCATATGCAGCAGACCTGGAACCTGCTCGGGTTCGATGCAACGGACTACGATCCGGAAGTCGATGATCCGGACGATGCGCTCAACAAGCGGTAAGGAATAGGGTCAGAGCCCTAATCCGCGATGTGATGGATTTCGAGGGTGAAACCCTCGTCGTCCGTCGGGCGCTGGAAATGGGCGCTGATCCGGTCGAACTGGTCTTCTGTCACCGAAAACTGGTGTGTGCCGGCAGCGTTCCGCTGCCTGAGCCGCTCCTTGCAGACCGCGTCCGGAATGTCGAGAACGTGGAGCCGGTGCGTGCATCCCGACTTTTCGATCAGTTCCTTCATCCAGAGCCTCGCCTCAATCGTGTTGGCCTGAAAATCGAGCACGACTGATGTGCCGTTTTCCAGCAGCGCGATGATGTGAGGCGCCATGGTGCGCCGGAGCCGGCTGGAATAGGTCACGAAATCCCTGAGCGTGCGCATCTCCTCGCCGAAGAGACCTGCGAGCCAGGCGTCCTCGCGCAGCACCATGGTGCCGGGCGCATCGCCAAGCCTGTCGGCCAGCGTTGACTTTCCGGAGGCAACCTTGCCGCACAACAGGTGAAGGATAGGCGTGGTCATGGCGTGGGATACCAGCTCCTGGTCGGCTCTCAGAGACCCTGAAACAGGGCGGTCAGGATCACGGAAGCTATGGTCACCCCAACGACCCCGGCGACAAGCTTCCAGGCGTCCTTTCGCTGTTTGAGGCCCGGCCAGCCGATCGGTTTGATGACCTGAACGGCGGCGACCAGAAACAGCAGAAAGATAAGGATCTTGGTCAAGAAGACCTCCGGCGGGGCAGGAATGGCATGTGCCTTTCGGGCATAGCCAATCCGGGCCGCCGCCGCAAGGCGATTAGGCGCCTGCGCCCCGGTTCAGCTTGGCCAGATAGGTGGGCAGCTTTTCCATGGACGGCACAACGATCATGGTCTTGACCTTGCCGGCCTTGAACGCTTTCAGGAACTTGTTGTAGTCGCGGAAGGCAACGCAGCCATGAGAGCCCTTGGAATTGCGGAGCAGGGGAGTGTGGGCGAGCATGCCGTCGCGCCCTTTCATGGCAGCCCGGTCCTGGGGCAGCATGCGGATGGCCTCAACGCCATGGAACCGCCGTTCCCGCATGCGCAGGCGATAGATATTCGGCGGGGTCGGGCCGAGATTTTTCACATAGGCGTATTTCGGATTGTCCATCCGGTGACCAATGCCGGAATGTGCCTTCAGCTTGGTGCCGTCGGGCATATGCACCGTCGCGGCGCTGATGTCGTAGACAGCGACCTTGCTGGCGGGACCCGGCATACCCTTCGGTCCGCTGAACAGTTTTCCGAGGCCGCCAAAAACGCCGTTTTCGTCGTCTTCCGGGTTACCCGGGCGGGCATAGGCCAGAACAGGAGACGCATCTTCCGGCTTGGCTGTGCGGCGCGGCTTGTCTGCGCTGGCCACACGGCGCGGCGCGGCCGGTTTGGCACCTGGTGGCGGTGGAACAATTGCGCCCGGTTTGTCCGGAACCGATGTGGAAAGGCCGGCGACCAGGTTCGTTGCCGGGGCGGCTTTCACGTTAACTGTCGCCGAGGCGGCGGTGCCGACCGTTTGCAGCGCCGCGACCGTTATCGTCGGCGCCGGCAGATTGTGTTCTGTCTCAGCGAACTGATTAGGCTGTTCTGCTTGTGTGCGAGCCTGGGCAGCAAGCAGGGACCGCGCCAGCTTCAATCTGGCAAGTTTCACCGCCAGGGCAGACTTGGCTGCCTGCCGGGCTGCGTCCGCCTTCTGCCGCTCGACCTCCAGGAGATCGATGGAGGCTTGCGCCAGGCCTCCGCCGGCAAGGGGCGCCCTTGCGGCTGCGGCGACCTGCACCTGCAGCGTCTCTGAGCCGGCGTTGAAGGGGGGCGTTTCAATCTGCGTGAGTGTCAGGCTGCGGGAAGGGGCCTTGTCGGCCGACAGATGTGTCGGAGACAGGGTTGCTCCGATCCCGACAACCGTGGCCGCAAGGCCGGACATGAGCAGGGTTGCGCCTGCAAGCACAGCATAGAAGGTCCGGTCGCCCTTGCGCATCGCGTGACCTTTTTGCCGGCTGGTTTCCCGTTTTTTCCCTAGCATTCAGACAAAACCATTCTGTCGCGCAGCCTGTCATGGCCGCGTGTGTCAATTCGTATGTTTTGGTGACAAGCTTGCCCCAAACGATCGTGCCCACCCGCGCTTATGATTATCAGCCGTTAAGGTAACCAGTGCGTTTAGAAACGTGGTTAACCAATCCTGAAGCGCCGGATCGTGTGTTCGTTTCCCAAGATAAAGAGGCAATTTTCGGGCGCCTGCCCAAAATAGTCGATATCCAAAGATTGGCGGTTAATTGAAGGTTAATGCCGGTAATCTTTGCCTATTGTTAAAAGTACTAGGATCAGGCGTGAATTGGAACGATCGTCTGACGAGAATTGCCCCGTAGATGTTTTGGGCGACCGATTTCCTGTTGGTCACCGTTTTGGCGTTGGAGCATGATCTGCGTGTTTGGATATGCGGGGAGGGCGCTCCTTGTTTCAACAGGTGAACTTTCACAGGCAGATCTTGACGTTTCCCGCGAAACCCTGCACATGCGGGCCGCAACAGCCCCAAAGCCAGGTCCTTCATGTATCTGATCCTGTTTGATGTCGACGGCACGCTGGTAGACAGCCAGAACACGATCCTGCACGGCCTTGAGGTGGGATTTGAAGCGGTCGGTCTGGAGATGCCGGACAGGAAAACGGCTTTGTCCATTGTCGGCCGGTCGCTGGAGGAAGCCTTTCTGGATCTGGTCGGTCCGGAGCAGGCGGACAAGGTGCCCGCCATGGCAGCCGCTTACCGGCAGGCCAAAGTCAGCCGGCGGCAACAGGGACTGGATCTGGATCCGCTTTATCCGGGTGCGCGCGAGGCGGTTGACAGGCTGCATGGCCGTGACGAGATCCTCTTGGGGATTGCCACCGGAAAAGCCATGCGCGGGGTACGGCACATGTTCGACAAGCATGATCTGCATGGACGCTTTGCAACGATCCAGACGGCGGACACCTCGCCGTCGAAGCCACATCCGGACATGGTGCACCAGGCGATGGCGGAGACAGCTGTTGCACCTGAGCACACCGTAATGATTGGTGACACCGGTTTTGACATGGCCATGGCAAAGGCTGCCGGGGCGCATGCACTTGGGGTGACCTGGGGCTATCACGATCATTCCCGCCTTCGGGAAAATGGTGCTGACCGCATTATCAGCTCTTACTCAGACCTGGATGAGGCTCTGAGGGACATTCTGAAATTCGACAAGGAAACAATCTGATGCGTGACTTTCTTGAAGTTTTGCAGGAAGACGCGGCGAAGGATCCGGAACAGCGTGCCCGGGAACTGTCCCGGCGCGAATTGCCCAAGCGGTTCTACAAGGACGCAGCGCATGTTGCCGTCGACGGCGGCTACGCCATTCACCTGGATGGCCGCCCGGTCAAGACGCCAGGCAAAACGCTGCTCCTGCTGCCGAACCAGGTGCTGGGATCTGCCGTTGCCGCCGAGTGGCAGGCGCAGGAAAAGGAAATCAATCCGGCAAACATGCCGCTGACGCGGATTGCCAACTCGGCGCAGGATGCCGTCAGTGTCCGGTTTGACGAAGTCGCGGACGATATCACGAAGTTTGCCGGCAATGACGCGCTCTGCTATCGCGCAGACGATCCGGAAAGCCTGGTGGAGACACAGCGGCGCCTCTGGGACCCGGTCGTGGACTGGGCCGGGGATCTGCTGGGCGGCCGGTTCGTTCTGATCGAGGGCCTGATCCATGCACCGCAATCCGAACAGCTGCTGGCTGCTTATCGGGCCCGCATTGCCGACGAGACACCGCTCCGCCTTGCCGCCTTGCACACGGCGACCAGCCTGACAGGATCGGCCTTGCTGGCGCTGGCGCTAAAGGAAGGCCGGCTGGAGGCAGATGCCGTCTGGGCAGCGGCACACGTGGAAGAGGACTTCAACATCGAACGTTGGGGCGAAGACGCCGAAGCCACCCAGATCCGTGCCTACAAGCGGACCGAGTTCGCCGCCGCCGCGCTTGTTCTCAGGGAAGGGTGAAGGGCACTGCCTTTCGAGGAAATTCGGTTGATGATGAAGAGTCCTGGGTCCCCGCTTTCGCGGGGATCCAGGAAAGCTCATCACTTAAGCAGTTCAAGGCAATTCCCAGACAAGTAGACCCAGAGCATGCCTGGCACGAGAATTGTTGCTGCGTGCATCAGGTTAATTTTCCAGTTACGGCGGATCGATCTGAGGCCAACCACTGCCGCCAGTACCTGGAATAACGTCAGTTTTTCGTTCAACTTGATGTAGGCCGCAGTCGCAATCACTCCAAAAAAGAAAAGCAGGAAAGGGTACTGCGAAGTTGCTTCTACGCACGCAATTTTCGTGTCCATTTGATCCAATCTCAATGAGGTGTCTGTCAGCTAGAAAGAGCAGTTGAACCACCGTTCCTGTTCCAGCGCGTGAAACGGTTTCACCGTGAAGTGCGATGGGCATAACGCGAGATGATCGGTCGAAGACCTCAGCTGTCACAGTGATGGCCGGCATTGCCGCGCTTGTGAAACCGTCCAATCCAGTCACTTGCCTGGCTCTGTGAAATTCCAAGATTTTTGCTTAGGCTGAGAGCGAATGAGTGATCGGTCCGGTTGGGGTGCTTTTTTTCGTAAAGCGCCGCTACCTCTCGCATTCTTGCTTCCGGAAAATCCTCAAAGAAGGCACCGAACTCGCTGAGTGCCATGCTCCAGTGAACCCGCAGTGCTTTGCGAATGAACAATTCAGCATGGCCGTCGTCTTCCAACCGTTTGCAATAGGACTGGCAGGTCGCGTCGGCCTTTGGGAATAAAAGCCCATAATCTGATTTGCTCATTCACCGATTTTGAATTCATCCTTCGGACCGTGCAAGCGAATTTGCCGGTTGTTCTGCTTGCGGTCTGTCGGTCCGATTGAATGACCAAGGGGCGCTGCCTTTCGGCGAAATTCCGCTGATGATGAAGACACCAGGGTCGGGGATCCAGGAGACCTCATCATTTCAACAGCTTGAACTGGTGGCTGGCAAAATAGTCCTGTCTCACCCCAGATAGAACGTTGTCGCCATCAGGAAGAAGATCAGCACACCGAGCACGTCGTTTGACGAGGTGATGAAGACGCCGATGGCCATGGCGGGGTCGATGCCGATCTTGTCGAGTATGATCGGAACCGTGGCACCGACCATGGCGGCGAGGGTGGTGACGCACAGGAGCGACAGGGATGTTGCTAGCGCGAGGCGCATGGGCTCTTCCAAGGGAACCACAAAGGAGGCGATCAGCACCAGGCAGCCCAGGATCGTGCCCGCAATGGCGCCGTTGAACAACGCTGCCGCCAGTTCCTTCATCAGACGGAAGAAAATGTCGCCGGACCAGAGGGCCCCGGTGGCAATGCCCTGAACGGCAACGGCAGAGGCCTGAAGACCGGCATTGCCGGCCATGGACATGGTCACCGGGATGAAGGCGGCGAGGATCGCCGCCTCCGCCAGCTGATCCTCGTAGGAACCGACGACAGTCGCGGCAACACTGGCGCCGACCAGGCCGGCGAGCAGCCAGGGCAGGCGCCGGCGGACGATTCTCAGAACCGTGTCGTCCGCCCGCGATTCCCCTGAGACACCGCTCATCAGCAGCATGTCTTCATTGGCCTCGTCCGAGGCAATGCGCGTAAGCTGCTTGGGGGTCACGCGCCCGATCAGATGTCCTTCCGGGCTGACCACCGGAACGGTGCGCATGTCGCGTTTTCGCGCCACACGCAGAACTTCCTCCTGGTCGGTGTCGGCAGAAACCGTCAGGACGTCCCTGTTCATGATGTCCCGAAGTGGTGTGTCGGCAGGGGCAAGAAGCAGCCGGCCGACTTCGATGGTCCCGGTCAGCTTGCCTTCCCGGTCGGTGACATAGACGGTGAACACGCGGCGGATGCGGTCTGCTTCCGCGCGCATCTGGGCAACGGCCTCACCGGTTGTGCAATCTTCGGGCAGGGCAACGAATTTCCGGGCCATCACGCGGCCGGCCGTGTCGTCGGCATAGCTGCCGCGCGTGCCGATCTCGTCAATGTCCTTCAGGCGGGCGATCAGTTCGTCGGCGACGTCGTCCGGAAACTCGTTCAGAATTTCGACGGCGTCTTCCGGATCCAGTCCGTCCAGGATGTCGTGAAACTGTTCAAGCGTGGATTCCTCCATGAGAATGGAGCGAAATTCCGGTCGCAGCTCCGCAACCACCTTGATGGACGGGTTTGCCGGCAGCCACTGGAACAGTTTGCGGGCATGTTTGAGGCGCAGCCTTGTGATCAGCTGCATGACGTCAATCGGGTCCCAGCGCTTGAGAAGCTCGACCACCTGATTGCGCTTGCCGGCCTTGATCAGTTCGCGCACCGCAGTCTGGACCGCGTCGTTCTCCTCGAGCGGTTCCTGTGCAGGTTCGCGGGTCCAGGACAGATCCTGTAGGTCAGTGACAGTGCCTGAACTGTTCATGGATACGCACCTTACCGTTTGATCGAACCGCTTCTACTGCCGCATTGTGACGATCCGCTGACAGCGCGCGCGTTGCTCAGACCTCGAATTCGTCGATGTCGGCAAAGGCCTCGCGCAGCTTGTCGGACCAGCCCTGGGAGAGCTTCCTGAAATAGGGATCATCCTGCTCGATCCGGACCTGACGGTCCGTGGAATAGCTATCGGTGTTGTAAAGCAGCATGTCGATCGGCATGCCGACCGAGAGGTTGGACCGGAGCGTGCTGTCGAAGGACAGCAAGACGAGCTTGGCCGCTTCTCCGAGGCGCATGTCGGCCCGTGTCACGCGGTCCAGAATGGGCTTGCCGTATTTGTGCTCGCCGATCTGCAGGAAGGGCGTGTCGCTGCCCACCTCGATGAAGTTTCCGGCCGCGTAGACCTGGAACAGGCGCGGTTCCTCGCCCTTGATCTGGCCGCCGAGAATGAAGGTGACGAAGAAACTCTCTGCACTTGTGGCCAGGGCCTCGCCGTCAATCGCCTTGACCTCGCGCACGGCGCTGCCGACCAGCCGCGCCACCTGGAACATCGTCTTTGCGGTCATCAGGGTTGTGCGGTCTTTCTCCGCAGAGGAAATATGCTCCGTCAGCAGCGAGATGACGGCCTGGGTCACGGCCAGATTGCCGGCGGACATCAGCGTGATGACCCGCTCCCCGGGCTCTTCCCAGACATGCAGCTTCTTGAAAGTGGCGATGTTGTCGACGCCGGCATTCGTGCGGGTATCGGCGGCGAACACGAGGCCGCGATCCAGTTTCAAGCCAACGCAGTATGTCATGCAAATGCCCTTCGGGAACCGTTCAGTCAGTCTGGATCAGGAGATAAACGGTTTGTGGCGTCCGGAGCATGACGGTCACTGCTGTTGCTGCTGAAACGCGGCCTGCGCCACGTCGACCTCAACTTGCAGGTTTTCCTCCAGCCCGCCGAAACGGATCCCCCTGATCGGCGCAGCAGAACGGGAATCCAGGCCGACCGTCAAGCGAATATATCGATCCGTGGGGCACATTGTGTTGGATATGTCGAAGCCGGTCCAGCCGAGGCCGTTGATCATCACCTCGACCCAGGCGTGGTGTGCTTCGGAGGCCTGTTCATCTTCCAGCAGCATGTAACCCGACACGTAACGTGCGGGAATGGAAAGCGAGCGGGCGGCCGCGATGAAAATATGGGCGTGATCCTGGCAGACGCCTTCGCCTGCCGCCAGAACGGACGCGGCCGGCGCATGAGTTTCCGTCACGCCCACCTTGTAGTCGACCTTGTCGCGGATGGCATGCATCAGGGCATGGAAGCCGGCAATCTTGTCATGGACATCGGCGAGCGAGGCAAGCTTCCGGATTGCCTGATTGGCCTGGGTGAGGGGGGTGACACGCGTGTAGATCCTGTTGGGGGCACTTGCACCGGGATCATGGCCGATGACGCCGCTGGTATCGACCGTGTCGACGGTCCCAGTCGCCGTGATTTCAACGTCTTCGACGGGCTCGCTGCGTGAGACCATGTGAACCTGGTTGTCGAAAGCATCCTTGTATGTGGTCGCACGTTCGATCCCGGGGGCTTCGATCGTCCAGTTGACGATGGTTTGCGTCGGACCGTTCTCCGGCGTCAGCCGCAATTGCTGCATGGCGTTGGCCAGCGGCGTTTCATAACGGTATCGGGTGGTGTGTCGGACGGTCAGTCGCATGAGGCACCGGGTCGGGTTGAAGGGTCAGGCAAAATTATAGTCTTCGGAGAGCTGTCTTGCGAAGGCGTTGTTCTTTCCAATGAAGTCGTTCAGGAAGTCATGCAGACCCATTTGATAGATTTCACGCATCTGCTTTTCGGTGAGTTCCCGGGAGAGATCGGCTGCGAGATCGAGACTGGGTTCTCTTGAGCCGTAGAACTGGGCAAGGTCTTCTGCCGTCTCCGCGATCCAGTCGTAACAATGGGCAAGGGACCGGGGCATTTCGGTTCGCAGGATCAGGAACTCGGCGATGTTGTGAGCCTTGAGCCTGGAGTTCGGATAAGCGAAGCGATAGCTGCGGCGGCCACCAAGCGCGCGCAGGATCGCAGACCAGTGGTAGCGCTCCATGGCGCCGTCATCCACGATGTCGTTATCGGGCAGAAGCGCCCAGTACTGGGTGTCGAGGATCCGGGCGGTGTTGTCGGCACGCTCCACAAAATTGCCCAGCTGGCTGAAGAAATAGCCGTCGTCGCGCAAGATCGTGTTCAGCAAGGCACCGCGGAACAGATGGGCCCGCTGGTTCACCCAGGCCAGGAAATCCGGCAGCTTGTCCTGGGTGATCGACTGCGGGCTGGCTTCGGCAAATTCGATCCAGGTGGTGTTGATCGCTTCCCAGAGTTCAGCCGTGATCCCGGTGCGCACAGCGCGTGCGTTGTTGCGCGCCAGTTCCAGGCAGGAGCGGATGCTGGTCGGATTGTCCTTGGAAAAAATCATGTAGGACGTGACATGACGAAGCTGCAGTTCGTCGTATTTTTCCCTGTAGCCGGCTTCTGATCCTGTGTTTGCGAGGGCGAAGGTCCAATGGGTGCCGTGTTCCTGTCCGGAGTGGGACATGATGGCGCCGCGATAGGCGACTTCCAAAAGGCGCGTGATGTTCTGGGCGCGCTCGTGATAGCGGGACATCCAGAACAGGGACGAGGCGGTTCTTCCGAGCATCTGTCTTTCAGTCCTCCAGAACCCAGGTGTCTTTGGTGCCGCCGCCCTGACTGGAATTGACGACGAGCGAGCCTTTCTTGAGGGCAACGCGGGTGAGGCCGCCCGGCGTGATGCGCACCTGGTCGCCGATCAAAACGAACGGACGCAAATCGACATGGCGGGGGGCGACCCCCGAATTGACATGCGTCGGACAGGCCGACAGTGCCAGGGTCGGCTGCGCAATATAGTTGGACGGATTGGCCTCAAGCACCTTGCGGAACTCCGCTATCTCCCGCTTGGAGGCCGTCGGGCCGATCAGCATTCCATAGCCGCCTGAACCGTGGACTTCCTTGACAACAATGTCTTCGAGATTATCGAGCACATAGGCCAGATCGTCGCTACGCGAGCAGTTCCAGGTCGGCACATTGTTCAGGATCGGTTTCTGGCCGGTGTAGAACTCGATGATGTCCGGGACATAGGCATAGATGGCCTTGTCGTCGGCAATGCCGGTGCCCGGTGCGTTGCAGATGGTGACATTGCCGGCACGATAGGCATCGAACAGGCCGGGCACACCGAGCATGCTGTCCGGATTGAAGGTGAGGGGATCGAGAAACGCGTCGTCGATGCGCCGATAGATGACATCGACCTGCTTCGGTTCCCGCGTCGTGCGCATGTAGACATGCCCGGCATCCACGAACAGGTCGCGGCCCTCCACCAGTTCCACGCCCATGGAATCGGCCAGGAACGCATGTTCGAAATAGGCGGAGTTGTAAATTCCGGGCGTCAGCACAACGATGGTCTGGCTGGACTTGGCCGGATCCGGGGCAACGCTCTCCAGGGTCTGCAGGAGGTTCTCCGGATATTGTTCGACCGGGGCGACGTGATGGGTCTGAAAGAGTTCCGGAAACAGCCGCATCATCGTTTCGCGGTTTTCCATCATGTAGGAGACGCCGGACGGCGTGCGGGTGTTGTCCTCCAGAACGTAGAATTCGTTCTCGGAGACCCGCACCAGGTCCGTTCCGATGATGTGCGAATAGACTTTGCGGGCCGGGGTGAACCCAGCCATTTCCGGCAGGAAAGCTTCGTTCTGCAGGACGAGGTCAGCAGGGATTCTGCCGGCGCGCAGGATTTCCTGGCGATGGTAGATGTCATGAAGGAAGGCATTGAGTGCGCGCACCCGCTGGTCAATGCCCGCCGACAGGCGGCGCCATTCGGACGCGGAAATGATGCGCGGGATCGGATCGAAGGGGATCAGCCGTTCGGTGGCCTCATCGGCGCCATAGACGGCGAAGGTGATGCCGAGGCGTCGAAAAATCGTTTCAGCATCTTTGCTTTTGCGGGAGAGAAAATTGGAGGGTTTGTCTTCCAGCCACCTGGCAAGCCTGGAGTAGCACTGGCGTGGCCCCCCGGTCTCGTCGAGCATTTCGTTAAAAAACGTGCGGTCGTTCGACATTGCCTCCCCTTTGTCACTGCTACCTTCTTGAGCAATCATGACAAAATTCTGAAGGGTGTCAAAGTGCAATGTCGCGGCGTTGCTGCCTAGAATTTAGGCGGATACAAAAAATTGCGGCAAACCAATCGGTTTCCCAATCAAACACGCCCCTTGAGGTGAACGGCTTTGCAAGTTGCACGGCATACGGGCACCGGCCGGCTGGCGGACGGTGGGCCTTGCTGTTCAGTTTGTCAGCAGTCCGGCGATGGGCAAGATCTGTGGTGCACGTCTTGCCCGATGTCCGATAGCCTAGGTCATCTTGGTGCGGCCGGTCGAGATGACCGTCACGTCACCGTATTTTCGACCCGTCCAGACGTGGAGGCCAGTGCCGACACCCAGCATGGGGATCGTGTAAAGGCCCTTTTTCACGAATCCCTTGTTCTTGGTGATCTCGATCGCCGCATGGCTCAGTTCTTCGTATTTCTCCATGGTCGAGACGATCTTGCCGATCCCTTTCAGGCCCTTCAGCACATCGCCTAGCTTGCCG
Organism: Labrenzia sp. VG12; assembly: GCF_002237595.1. Classification (NCBI taxonomy): domain Bacteria; kingdom Pseudomonadati; phylum Pseudomonadota; class Alphaproteobacteria; order Hyphomicrobiales; family Stappiaceae; genus Labrenzia; species Labrenzia sp. VG12. The sequence continues at coordinate 1,676,626 of NZ_CP022529.1, read as the reverse complement.
CCGATCGCCAGGTCGAGGTCCCAGTCCGACCATTCACCCTTCTTGTTGAACTCATGCGGTGACTTCACACCATGGGCCACGATGACAATCGCCCCGACGCTGCCACCCAGACCGCCACCGATTTTCCAGCCATCGGCCATCAGGTCGACATAGTCGACAAAACCGCCATCATCCGCGCTTGCCCGGTAGATACGCCCATTCCAGTTGTAGCGACCGACCGCGACCAGATCTCCAGAGTGGCTTTCACCGATGCCGACCCACATGGTGGAGGCCTTTTTCGGCTTCGGCTTCATCTTTTTCGGGGTCTTGATGACCTTGGGATTGGGCGGTGTCGGAATGGAATGCACGTAGATCATGACCGCCCGGAACTGGCCGTCCTCGACGCCGTCTTCCTGGCCCATTTCCTCGGCCAGCGATTCCCCGAGACCATCGACCAGGTCGAACGGAAAACTTTTCTGCAGGGCCTCTTCAAGGAAGAGCTGGACCGCGGTGGCCCTTTTCTTGGACAGCGCCTTGTTGAAGGCGGCCTTGCCGCTTCTGCTGGACAGGCCGACCACGCTGATGCTGCCATTGCCGCGCAGCAGTGGAACGACGTGGCGCCGGAGCCAGGCCTTGTGCTCTTCCTTGAGGCTTGACTGGCTGATGTCAAAAAACTGGAGGCGTGCGAGTGTGACAGGGCCTTCACTGTGTTCTACAACGAACTTTTCGGACATGATTTACTCCGACTGAAAAAACGGGAACCGTCCTTGATGCGGCGCGTTTGAGAAGTCTGGCCGAAACGGCCGAAATGCAAAGGTTCCCGCAACTAAATCGACAGGTATCGTAACGCCGTAACGCTACGTCAGAACGATGGCGAGGCAAAGCACATCCTGGTTCACATCCGGAAGAATTTGGCAGGAGTGTGATGAAGATCACCCGGCGTCGTCGTCAGACGGAGTTCCAGAACAGGGTGCGCGGGATCTTCCAGGAGGTCTGGAGGTTTTCCCATAAGCCCATGTGCTGACTAGGCTTCCGGGGTCGGATCATGATACGCCGTCACCAAGTGAGATTTGGGAGGTCCCGATGAAAGAAGTTCTGGCCGAATTGGAACAACGCCGGGAAACGGCCCGGCTGGGCGGTGGGCAGCGCCGTATCGATGCACAGCATGGCAAGGGCAAGCTGACCGCGCGTGAGCGGATCGAAGTGTTGCTGGATGAGGGCTCTTTCGAGGAGTTCGACATGTTCAAGCAGCATCGTTGCACCGATTTTGGCATGGAAGACCAGCACATTCCGGGCGATGGTGTTGTCACCGGCTGGGGCACGGTCAATGGCCGCACCATTTACGTCTTCTCAAAGGACTTCACTGTCTTTGGCGGTTCCCTGTCGGAAACGCATGCGGAAAAGATCACCAAGCTTCAGGACATGGCGTTGCAGAACCGTGCGCCGATCATCGGCCTGTTCGATGCCGGCGGTGCCCGCATCCAGGAAGGGGTCGCGGCGCTGGGCGGTTATGGCGAGGTGTTTCAGCGCAATGTGCTGGCCTCCGGCGTCATTCCGCAGATCTCGCTGATCATGGGGCCCTGTGCCGGCGGCGACGTCTATTCGCCCGCCATGACCGATTTCATCTTCATGGTGCGCGACACGTCCTACATGTTTGTGACGGGCCCTGATGTCGTGAAGACGGTGACCAACGAAACCGTCACGGCGGAAGAACTGGGTGGTGCCTCCATTCACACCACCAAATCGTCCATCGCCGATGGTGCCTTCGACAATGATGTCGAAGCGCTCCAGGAAATGCGTCGGCTGATCGACTTCCTGCCGATGAACAATCAGGCCAACCTGCCTGAGCTGACCAACTATGACGATCCCGACCGGATCGACACCAGCCTGGACACGCTGATCCCGGACAACCCGAACAAGCCCTACGACATGAAGGAACTTGTTCTGAAGACCGTCGACGAAGGTGATTTCTACGAGATCCAGGGCAGCTTTGCCGGCAATATCCTCACCGGATTTGGCCGCATCGAGGGGCGTACGGTCGGCATTGTTGCCAACCAGCCGATGGTGCTCGCAGGGGTTCTGGACTCAGACGCCAGCCGCAAGGCGGCGCGGTTCGTTCGCTTCTGTGACTGTTTCGGTATTCCGATCGTGACCTTCGTCGATGTTCCAGGTTTCCTGCCCGGGACGGCGCAGGAATATGGCGGCCTGATCAAGCACGGAGCCAAGCTGCTCTTTGCCTATGCCGAGGCAACCGTCCCGAAGATCACCGTGATCACCCGCAAGGCCTATGGCGGCGCCTATGATGTGATGAGCTCCAAGCATATCCGCGGTGACATCAACTATGCCTGGCCGAGTGCGGAGATTGCTGTCATGGGCGCGAAGGGCGCCGTTGAAATCCTGTACCGGTCGGAACTGGGCGATCCGGACAAGATCGCTCAGCGCACCAAGGATTACGAAGACCGGTTCGCCAATCCCTTTGTCGCGGCCGAACGCGGTTACATCGACGATGTCATCCGGCCGCATTCGACCCGCAGGCGGGTCGCCAAGGCACTGGCTCTGCTGCGCTCGAAACAGGCGGAAACGCCCTGGAAAAAGCACGACAACATTCCGCTTTGAGCCTGCATTTCTCAGGGAACGGCGTTTCTTTCGGCACTGAAGGAAACGCCGTTCCTGTTTGAGGCTTTTTTATTGATTCGTCTGGCTAAGCGCTTCGGCCGGTTCACCAGCATATTTGTGTTCGCCGCGGCTTTTGTGATCCTGGCCTTATGGCTTCAGTTACTGGAGCTGGCGCCAATCGTCTGTCTTGTACTGGCTCCGGTCGCGATCCTGGTGTTTTGCGCGTCCTTTGCGCTTCTGGCGGGCATGCTTTTCGTGAAGGCACCAGCCCCTTCCGGCCGCGAGCTGAGCAGGTCCGAGGCGCCGTTGATCTGGGCAATCTGGGACGCATTTGATCCCGATACCACCGGCCAAAGGGTCCTGTGCATCGACGATCCGCTGAATGCTTCGATTTCCGAGCGGAGACGATGGTTTGGGCTGTTCGGTCGCCAGACGACGATGACAATCGGTCTTGAATTGCTGCTTCTTGCAGATGAACGGCTTCTGAAAACGGTGATTGCCCATGAAGTAGGACATGCGCGTCACCAGCACACGACCGGTGCCACCAATCTGGCGGAGTTTCTGCAGACTTTCGACACGCTGTTCGAGTTTGCCGATCCGGAGACGACGATCGTCGGACGCCTTGCCAACTTGGGCGTTGGTGCCTGGCTTGACCGCGCAAACGGTGAACAGATGCGCCTGTCGCGGAAAAACGAACTTGAGGCGGACCGTGTTGCAGCCAAACTGTGCGGTCGTGACGCTGCGGCCGATTCAGAAGTTTTCATGGCGACCGTGACGAAGGCGCTCCAGACGGAGATCTATGATCCTCTGGAAAAAGAACTCGTCAGCGCGATACGGGCGCCTGAACCGCCTCATGAGCGGGTCCTGGGCAAACGCATTTCTCTTGTGTCAGAAGCCACACAGGAACGTTTTCTGCCGGAAGCCTGGGCAGAAACGGTCGATGAAGACGCATCGCACCCGTCCTTTCGGCAGCGGTTTGAAAACATCGCGCCGGGAACCGAGCCCCGACCGGTGCGGGTTGGCGCATCGGCGGCCCGTACCTTGCTGCAACCGGAGCTGCTCAGGACCTTGCAGGACGAGGCAAGAAAATCCTGGACCGACCAGATCGAAGAAGCCGTCGGGATCTATTGATGGCGCCCGGTCAGTTCCAGCGATTGAAGCCGCCGCGCGGGAACAGGGGCTCCTTGCATTCATAGGCAACCGGGCATTTGCGGGCATCCCGGGTCTGGCCATACTGCGTGAAGAGAACCTGGTTTCTGTCGCAATAGCTCAGGTTGGAGACGAACATCGAATAGGTGTGCTGACCTGTGGTGAACACAACGGCGCCGTGCTGGAGAACCATCTGCTGAGCCTGTGCGCAGGTCATCTGCCGCAAGTCCGGCCGCGCTTCGGCAACGGACGTCATGGCAAGGCCCGCGAACAATCCGGCCGCCGAACAAGTCAAAAATTTCCGCATGTCTACCTCCTGACAGGGGGGGCTTCGCAATCAGAGTGCGCTGGGAGCGATCACGCCAGCATTGGCCGGAATGATCTTACTCCGCACAGATACTCGAGCGCCAGTATGCCGCGATCAGGCTCGTGGAAGTGTGACCGGCAACACCAAAATGCCGGTCAGGCAGGAGGATCTGCATTTATTGGCTGTTTTGCGCGACCTGGCTGGCGCACACCGAATGCGGCATGGCTTCGCGGACACCGCGCAGGGAGAAGCCGGCATAGCGCCTGTCCTCCAGTTGCACCTTGAACCGGAACGAGGTTCGGAGGCGATGCCAGAAGTAGGTCAGATTGTCTGCGCAGGCAGGGCAATCGTTGCGGATGTATCCGTCGGAGCCAGCCCTGAACTTGACGAGCTTGTGGTCGAGTTCGATCCTGACAAGCGTGTCGGGAGTTGGGGGCTTTCCCTTGATATCGACGCTGATCAGAACACCGCGAGGATTATGGTTGGGTGGGCACCATATGGTGAAACGTGCACCGGTCGTGTTGACGGTCCAGTAGCGGTCATACCCATGGGCCCTGTCGCTGTGCCATCTGCCAAACTCCGCAGCCTGCGAAGAGAACGCAGTGGTCAGAAAGGCCGTCAGAATTAGAAAGGTTCTCAGCATTTGTCCTACCAATACCGTCCTTGGCACAATTGCTGATGGTGTCTAAAGTTTTCGTAAAATTTTAAGCAAAATTGCAGCCTGCAGCGTGAAGGCCACGGTCCGGCATGCCCTTAACTGTTGGGATTTTTCTTCTGCCAATCGGTCGGACAGACGGGACCAGGAAGGATCTCCTTCGCGCCCTTCAGCGAGAAACCGGCATAGCGATTGTCATGGAACTTGACCGCCATCGTGTGAGCTGCTCTCAACCGGTGCCAGACATAACCGAAACTGTCCGAGCAGGTGGCACAACCGCTGTCGATATAGCCCTGCTCGTTGACAGGCAACTCGAGGATCTCCTGATCCATGATCAGCTTGATCCGCGTGTTGGGTGTCGGCGTTTGACCGTCGACTTCGATATGCAGCAGCGTGCCGTTGACCTTGCGTTCCGGATGACACCAGATCACGAAATTGTCGCCGACATTATTGGTGGTCCAATATCGCGTAAAGCCGTTGATTTCGCCGCTGTTCCACTTGCCAATGCTGGCAGCGGACGCAGTACCCGACAGCAACAGTCCAACGAGAATGGCACCTTGAAGGCGTTTCATCATTCAGTGTTTCCTTTTCCCTCCGTAATTTCTGCAATAGGAGTGTTAATATTCAGATAAACGGTGCTGAACGACGCTCGATACGAAAGATGTTCTGGTCACGCATGCGTCAGGCAGAGAAAAAGATCTGCAGACTGGATCCGCCTCCGCACAAACACGTCTCGCCCTTTGGATAAGTTGCGTGCCTCTTTGGCGCGCCTTACAAAAAGCAAAACGATCCAGTCGGGTGGAAATCCATGTTCTCGAAAATACTTGTCGCCAACCGGGGTGAAATCGCTTGCCGGGTTATCAAGACAGCCCGCCGCATGGGCATCAAGACCGTTGCGGTCTATTCCGATGCCGACCGGGATGCCCTTCATGTGGAGATGGCAGATGAGGCGGTCCATATCGGTCCGGCTGCGGCCGCAGAATCCTATCTGATCGCGGACAAGATCATCGCCGCCTGCAAGGAAACTGGCGCAGAAGCCGTGCATCCGGGATATGGTTTCCTGTCTGAGCGTGCCAGTTTTCCCGAAGCGCTGAAGAAGGAAGGCATTGTCTGGATCGGTCCGAACCCGCGTGCCATCGAGGCCATGGGCGACAAGATCGAATCCAAGAAATTCGCAAACGAGGCAAAGGTCAGCACCGTCCCTGGTTATCTCGGGGTAATCGAAAGCCCGGATCAGGCGGTGGAGATCGCCGAGGACATCGGTTATCCGGTGATGATCAAGGCTTCGGCCGGCGGTGGCGGCAAGGGCATGCGCATCGCCTGGAACGCCGATGAAGTGCGCGACGGATATACGCGCTCCAAATCTGAAGCCGCTTCTTCCTTCGGCGATGACCGGGTGTTTATCGAGAAATTCATCGAGAACCCGCGCCACATCGAGATCCAGGTGCTCGGCGACAAGCACGGCAATGCCATCTATCTGGGCGAACGCGAATGTTCGATCCAGCGGCGCAACCAGAAGGTCATCGAGGAAGCGCCGTCGCCGCTTCTGGACGAGGAAACCCGTCGCCTGATGGGCGAACAGGCCGTCGCGCTGGCCAAGGCCGTGGATTACGACAGCGCCGGCACCGTCGAATTCGTTGCCGGACAGGACAAGAGCTTCTTCTTCCTGGAAATGAACACCCGCCTGCAGGTGGAGCATCCGGTAACGGAGCTGATCACGGGAGTTGATCTGGTCGAGCAGATGATCCGCGTGGCCGCCGGGGAAGCCCTTGAACTGAAGCAGGAAGACGTCAAGCTGAATGGCTGGTCTGTGGAAAGCCGCATTTATGCGGAGGACCCTTACCGGAACTTCCTGCCGTCGATCGGACGGCTCGTGCGCTATCAGCCGCCGGAAGAGATGACCTCCGACGGCATCACGGTCCGCAATGACACGGGCGTGGTCGAAGGGTCGGAGATCTCCATGTTCTACGACCCGATGATCGCCAAGCTGATCACGCATGCACCCAGCCGTGAGGAAGCCATTGATGCTATGAGCCAGGCGCTGGATGCGTTTTACGTCGATGGCATCCAGCACAATGTGCCGTTCCTGACGGCCCTGATGAACCACCCACGCTGGCGCTCCGGAGAGCTCGCCACCAGTTTCATTGCCGATGAATATCCGGACGGTTTTGCCCCGGCGGTTCCGGACGCGGAGGCTCATGCGGTGCTGGCTGCTGTCTCCCTGTCCATGGGCGCCTTGCAACGGGAACGGCTCGACCATCTTCCGGGACGCCTGCGGCCGCATTCCGGCGCAATCCGGGAAGACTGGGTGGTCAAGCTCGACAAGACCTACGTGCCGATCCGTCTGGCGGCCGGTTATCCGGGCACGCCCGTGGAAATCGACGTCGCGATCGGCGATGGCCCGGTGATGAATGTGGAATCCGACTGGTCTCCCGGCGATCCGATGTGGTCCGGTCAGGTCGGTGGCCGTGATGTCACGGTTCAGGTTCGCCCGGTCAGGGGCGGGTATCGTCTCGACTGGCAGGGCTATTCCGTTGTGGCCAGCGTGCTGACACCGCGGGTTGCCGAACTCGATCAGTTGATGCCGGAGAAACTGCCCCCGGACACGTCCAAGATGCTGCTTTGCCCGATGCCGGGCCTTGTGGTGTCGATCGCGGTCGCCGAAGGGCAGGAAGTCAAGGCGGGCGAACAGCTTGCCGTTGTCGAGGCCATGAAGATGGAGAACGTATTGCGGGCTGAACGCGATTGCACGGTTTCCGCGATCAAGGCCGAGCCTGGCGACAGCCTGGCAGTGGATGCCGTGATCATGGAATTTGCCTGAGGGCGCTGATTGACAGCAAATCGAATCCGGCGATAGTGCAGCGGCCTGCGATCATCTGCAGGCCGTTTTCTCTTGCAGGTTAGGGTGCGCGCATGACGGTTTCTGCGGTTTTGTTTGATCTCGACGGAACCCTGACAGACCCGTTCGACGGCATTACGCGCTCCATCCAGTACGCCCTGGAGAAAATGTCGGCCAAGGTGGTCGCCGCGGCCGATCTGCGCTGGTGCATCGGGCCGCCGCTCTGGGACAGTTTCCGGGTGCTGCTTGAGACCGATGACAAGGCCCGGCTGGATGAAGCTGTTGCGCATTACCGGGAGCGCTACACCGTCACCGGTCTCTATGAGAATTCCCTGATCGAGGGCATCCCGGACGTGCTTGCCGAACTGTCCTCGGCTGGCGTCAAGCTTCATGTCTGCACCTCCAAGCCCCACGCCTATGCCGGCAAGATTGTCGAGCATTTCGGCCTGATGCCGCATTTCGGCAAGGTTTATGGGTCCGAGCTGGACGGGACGCGATCCGCCAAGACAGACCTGATTGCTTATGTCCTTTCCGAGGAAGGGCTTGCGGCAGGGGAAACCGTAATGATCGGCGACCGAAAACACGACCTCATCGGGGCCAATGCCAATGGCGTTAAAGGCGTCGGTGTGCTGTGGGGCTATGGCAGCCGGGAAGAGCTGGCCGCCGAGAAGCCGATGTTGATCGCCGAAAAACCCGCCGATTTAGGGTCTTTGCTCGAGGCCTGACAACAGGTGGACAATCCCTGAACCCGTCAGATCCGGGGTGCCATCAAAAGGGCTCAAGGACAGGGAGCGTGTTGTCTGCCGGCAACAGCGTCAGCCAATGTCTTGAGGCTGAGGCAAGCGACGTTGCCCTTGTCGCCGATTGGCGTATAGTTCCGCCATTGTCACTCGAACGCCCGATGGCCGGTTCCATGTAATCCGTAATTGCACATTGTCCTTGTTCAATCGGCCCCGTTTCCCGGGGCTTTTCGATGTGCATTCCCGTGACCCCATCTCCGATTGCCGACTGAACGCGGTTTGAAAGACCGTGAAAGCAGTGCTGCGTCCATCCGGGGCACGGGCCAATTCGAGCAAAACCATGGAACTGATAAAATATCCGCGCACGCGCCATCTGGAAGGATCGCGCTTGCAACAAGGGGACCTGTCCGACGATCAGCCGGTATCCGGCCTGGCCGGAAGGAACCTTGTCATTGAAGAGAAAATCGATGGAGCCAACTGTGCCGTGTCTTTCGACCAGGAGGGGCAACTGCAGCTGCAAAGCCGTGGCCACTTTCTTGTGGGTGGGCACCGGGAGCGCCATTTCGACCTGCTGAAGACCTGGGCGTCTGCGCATGCTCACAGGTTTCGGGAGGTGCTTGGCATGCGCTATGTCATGTATGGCGAATGGCTTTATGCCAAACACACGGTGTTTTACGATCGGCTGCCGCATTTCTTCCTCGAATTCGACCTTCTCGACCGGGAGACGGGTCGTTTTCTGAGCACGGCTGCGCGCCGGGACATCCTGTTCGGTCTGCCGGTCATGCCCGTTCCCGTTGTTTTCGAGGGGGAAGTTGGTTCGGTCGAACAGATTGAAGGCCTCGTGAAACCGTCCCTCTACAAGTCGCCGGACTGGCGAAAGGCACTCCGGGAGGCCGCGCTGGCCTCCGGCAATCGCCCTGATATGGTCGACCGGCAGACGGAGGATTCCGATCTGGCGGAGGGGCTTTATGTCAAACAGGAGGTGGGTGAGGCGGTAACCGGGCGGTTCAAATTCGTGCGCGCTGATTTCATCCAGGCGATCACGGAAGCAGACGGGCACTGGCAGTCCCGTCCGATCCTGCCCAACCGTCTGGCGGAGGGAATCGATATCTTCGCACCCGAGCTTGCCGTGAAAGGAGCCTATGATGATCCGGATGCCATCTGATCAGGTGACTTTTGAAGCGCTGCAGCAACTGGTGCCGGCTGCTCCAGATTGGCGGGTTGCCTGGGACCGTGTCTGGCCACTCTGGCCGGAACTGGCACTCCTCGACAGCTGCCCGCAGGATCCGGTCCATCATGCGGAAGGTGATGTCGGCCGGCACACCCGCATGGTGGTGGAGGAGCTGGTGTCGCTGCCGGACTGGCGACAGCTGGACCCAGGGAGCAGATCCTGTCTGTTCTGGGCAGCGGTCTTGCATGATGTCGGCAAGCCGGCGACAACGCGGGCTGAGGATGACGGGCGCATAACCTCTCGTGGGCATTCCAGGGTTGGCGCAAGCATCGCGAGGCGACTTCTGTGGCATGCGGGCGCGCCCTTTGCCTGGCGGGAACAGCTGTGCGGTCTCATTGTCGCGCATCAGCTTCCCTTCTGGCTGATTGAGCGGGACGACCCGGAGCGTCTTGCCATTGAGACCTCCTGGAAGTGCCGGCCGGATCTCCTGTGTCTTCATGCCGAAGCCGACGCGATGGGGCGGATCTGTGACGACCAGGACGGCATTCTGGTGAATGTCGGACTGGCACGGCAGGTCTTTGAAGACGCCGGCTGCAGGACAGAGCCCTTTGCCTTTGCCAATGACGAAAGCAGGGTTGCTTTTTTTGAACGGCCGGAGAGGGATCCGCGTTACGTGGCCTTTGAAGACTTTCGTTGCCGTGTGACCGTGATGTCAGGTCTTCCGGGGGCGGGCAAGGACACCTGGATTGCGCGGAACCGACCGGAACTGCCTGTCGTCAGTCTCGATGCGGTGCGCGAGGAACTTGGGGAATCGGCAACGGGGAACCAGGGCAGGGTGATCCAGGCTGCCTATGAGGCGGCGCGTCAACACCTGCGCAAGGGGCAGGACTTTGTCTGGAACGCGACCAACATATCCGCGCAGCTCCGGGGCAAGCCGCTCAGATTGCTGCGTGACTATGGCGCCCGGGTCGAAATCGTCTATCTGGAGCCGTCACAAGCTGCCTTGCATGCCCAGAACAGGAGCAGGGACGCAGTCGTGCCGGAGGCGGTCATCGATGATCTGGTGCGGAAGCTCGAACCACCGGGTCGCTGGGAGGCACACAAGGTCACCCATGTCGTGCAAGGGTGAACACTTTGACACCATTGCAGAGCCGGGCGCTGTCCGGCTCTGCCACGACCCGGGGAAAGGCAGTTGCCTGATCCGGGACATGTTTCAGTATCACTGAAATTTTTTGGCCGTGTCCATTGCATGGTGTCCCTTTCAGGCGTAAGGATCGCCTTGAGAACAGTTCTCGGGGCGGGGTGAGAGTCCCCACCGGCGGTATCAGGGAGACCTGGAGCCCGCGAGCGCCTTGCTGATGGTTTCAGCAAGGGTCAGCAGATCCGGTGAGAAGCCGGAGCCGACGGTTATGGCAACGTTTTGCGGCGATGTCTGAAAGTCCGGATGAGAGAGAACTTGGCCGTGGTCCCGTTTCGGGGCCCGGTCACGTGTCTTTTTGAGGCTGTTCAGGACGACAACCGAACGGATCAGAAAGGACACCGTCATGACAAACGGATCCCGGACATCACTTTTTGCTGCGCTTGCCATGATCGGGGCAGGGGCCTCCTTTGCGCTGGTCAATGGCGCCCTGCAGGCCTCGACCATGCAGCTCGGCGTGCCGTCGACCTCGGCAGCCTTCTGGCAATATGCGCTGGGATTGCTGGTGGGGCTGCCCTTTGTCTTGCGGCGCGGTTTTTCGGCACTCAGGACCAAACAGCTTGGCTGGCACCTGGCCCGCGGTGCCCTGGCCGTCATCGGCATTCAGCTCTGGGTGGCCGGTCTGGCGCGGGTGGAAATCTGGCAGGCAATCGCCCTGGTGATGACCTCGCCGTTTTTCGTGATTGTCGGGGCCAAACTGTTTTTCAGTGAACGGGTCGGTCTGGTGCGCTGGCTTGCCACCATTGCCGGTTTTGGTGGCGGCATGGTGATTCTCGAACCGTGGACAGAGGCATTCAGCTGGGCAGCTCTGCTCCCGGTCGGCGCGGCGGCCTTCTGGGCCGGTACCTCTCTGGTGACGAAGAAGCTGACTGCAACCGAACAGGCCGATTCCATCACAATCTATCTCCTGCTTCTGCTGACGCCCGTGAACGCGCTGCTGGCGCTGGGCGATGGTGGAATTGTTCCGTCCGGTCAGGCGATGTGGCTGCTCGTCGGCGCAGGCGTGCTTACGGTTCTAGCCAATTATCTGTTGACGCTGGCCTATCAGAAGGCAGATGCGACCTTCGTCCAGCCGTTCGATCACCTGAAGCTGCCGCTCAACATCGCGGTTGGCTTTTTTGCCTTTGGCTTTGCGCCTTCCGGTGCCTTCTGGCCAGGCGCGCTGGTGATTGTCGGGGCCTCGCTGGTCGTCATGCTGGACGAGCAAAAGCGGTCGGCCCGGGACGCGGCTCTCGTCAAGGCTTAGGAGCGACCAGGGATCGGTCCCGCTTTCGCGATCGGGCCCTGGTCTGGTTGCAGATCCCAAAAGCCCACAGCCTCTAGCAAGCGATGACGAAGCGCTCTAAGCTTTCGGCAAAGCCGACGCGAAGGAGCGCTTGATGACGGCAGATCCATTGACCATGCATGTTCTGATCGAAGGCCGTGTGCAAGGTGTGGGCTATCGGGCCTGGTGCGCCGAAGAGGCCGAAGCAAGGGCCTTGTCGGGATGGGTGCGCAACCTGCAGACCGGGGCCGTCGAGGCCGTAATCTCCGGCCCCGCCGACACGGTGGTCGACATGCTGGATGCGCTTTGGCAGGGGCCTGCATTGGCGCGCGTCAACACGGTCACCAACCTGGAAACGGCGGACCCTGCTTCCGGCGCATTCGAGATCCGGCCGACCGAGTGATCAGCCCCGCACTCTTCCTGTGACCAATCGTCTTTTATGTATCAATTGCGACAATCGAAGTTGAGTTGTCACGGAAATATCGCAATGATCTGGTCTTTCAGATGAAACAATCGGGACGTCCGATCGTTTCATTTCACGTTGTGGTGATAATCCAGGGAGAATTTCAGTGAAGATTGCGATACTTGGCGGTGATGGTTTTGTCGGTTGGCCCACGTCCCTGCACCTGTCGGACCAGGGACACGAAGTTCATATCATCGACAATCTCAGCCGTCGCTGGATCGACGCCGAACTTGGCGTGCAGTCTCTCACGCCGATGGATTCGATCCAGGAGCGCACGCGGATCTGGAAACAGGAAACCGGTAACACGATCCATTTCCACCTGATCGACATCGCCGCCGACTACCAGGTTTTCAAGGCCTGGCTCGCCGACAATCGCCCGGACGCGATCATCCATTTCGCCGAACAGCGCGCCGCGCCCTATTCGATGAAATCGGATCAGCACAAGAATTACACGGTCAACAACAACGTCAATGCCACGCATCACCTGCTGAACGCCATGGTGGAGCTCGATCTGGATGCGCATCTGGTTCACCTCGGCACGATGGGTGTCTACGGCTATTCGAGCGTCGGTGCGGCCATCCCGGAAGGCTATCTCAGCGTGGATGTGGAAACGCTGGGCGGTGACAAGGCAGCCCAGGAGATTCTCTATCCGGCCAATCCCGGCTCGATCTATCACATGACCAAGTGCCTGGATCAGCTTCTGTTCCAGTTCTATGCCAAGAATGACGGTCTCAGGATCACCGATCTGCACCAGGGGATCGTCTGGGGCACCCATACCGAGCAGACCCTGCGCCACAAGCAGCTGATCAACCGGTTCGACTATGACGGCGACTATGGCACCGTTCTGAACCGCTTCCTGATCCAGGCGGCCATCGGTTACCCGCTGACGGTGCATGGAACGGGTGGCCAGACGCGGGCCTTCATTCACATCCAGGATTCGGTGCGCTGCGTCGAGCTGGCCCTGAGAAACCCGCCGCAGAAAGGCGACCGGGTCAAGGTCTTCAACCAGATGACGGAAACCCACCGGGTGCGCGATCTGGCGGAACTGATTTCCAGGCTGACTGGCGCAAAGGTGGCCTACCTGCCGAACCCGCGCAAGGAAGCGGCTGAAAACGATCTGGTCGTTGAAAACAAGCAGTTCCTGGAACTCGGTCTCAACCCGATCACGCTGGAAGACGGACTTCTGACGGAAGTGGTCGACGTTGCGAAAAACTTCTCCTACCGCGTCGACCGTAGCCGCGTTCCGGCGGTTTCGGCCTGGACCAAAGACATTGCCGAAGAGATCGAGCACGATCCGGAACATCCGCGTCTGAAATCGGTCTCCTGAGGTCTGGCCATGCAGGATGCTCCGGAATTTGACAGGGGACCGGCCAGCCGGACCGCCTATGTGACACTGGTGACCAACCGGGACTATGTGCTCGGGGCGTCCGCGCTATTGCGTTCGCTGCGGCGGACCGACACGGAGGCAGACCTTGTGGTGCTGTTCACGCCGGCGGTCGCAGAAGACGACCTGTCGGTTCTGACACCCTTTGCCCCGCGGCTCGGCCGTTGCGAACGCCTGCCGACGTCAGAGACTTTCAACGAGCGTCACGAGCGTGGCCGCCTGCACAAGGCGGCCCCGTTCACGAAAGGCGGCAAGCCGGTGTTTCATACACCGCTCGATAATTTCGTGAAGCTGCGCCTCTGGCAGCTGAAGGACTATGAGCGCGTTGTTTTCATCGACGCCGACGCATTGGTGCTCCGGAACTGCGACAAGCTGTTCGGCTATCCGGAGTTCTGCGCCGCGCCCAATGTCTATGAAAGCCTGATGGATTTTCACCGCCTGAACAGTGGTGTTTTCACGGCGAAGCCGGATGAAGGCACCTTTGCCGCAATGCTGGAACGACTCGATCGGCCGGAAGCGTTCTGGCGGCGCACCGATCAGACGTTTCTGGAGCATTTCTTTCCCGACTGGCACGGACTGCCGGTCTTTTACAACATGCTGCAATATGTCTGGTTCAACCTTCCGGACCTCTGGGACTGGCGGCAGGTTCACATTCTGCACTACCAGTATGAAAAGCCCTGGCAGACCGGTCACGACAAGGCTGAACGCCTGCGGCCCCTGATCGATCTCTGGCAGGCCTATGCGACCGGTGACGGCATTCCGGACGTGATTTCGGATCTGCCCGGACCGCTGGACGGACCGGCGCGGAAAGCATCCTGACATGCATGTCCTGCTGACGGGGGCTAGCGGGACGGTCGGGCGGTTCATCCTTGATCGGCTGATCAGGGATGGCCACAGTGTCACATGTCTTGGGCGCCAGCCGGTTGACGGATTTTCGGCCGGATTTTGCCGGTACGACCTTGCAGATCCTCAGCCGGAGCTGCCGCAAGCCGACGCATTGGTTCATTGCGCCTTGCTGCATGAACCCGGGAGGTTTCGGGGCGGCGAGGGGGACGATCCAGAAGCATTCACCCGGGTGAATGTCGGGGGCACGGAAGCCCTGTTTGACGCGGCAAAACGCGCCGGATGCCGGCATGCCGTGTTTCTCTCAAGCCGGGCGGTCTATGGTGATCACCGGCGCGGCGACCTGCTTTCAGAAAGTGATCAGCCACGGCCGGATTCGCTTTATGGTGAGATCAAGCTGGCCGGTGAGCAGGCACTTGAAGCCCGGAGCGACGCGCATTTCGGTGGCAGCGTCCTGAGAGCAACCGGCATTTACGGACTGCCACCCGGGCTCAGTTCACACAAATGGTCCTCCATGTTCGAGGCCTTTGCGTGTGGTGAAGAGATTGCACCGCGCCGGGCAACGGAAGTTCATGGCGCGGACCTGGCAGCCGCCGTGTCCCTGCTGCTGGGACGAAACGGCCAGTCGCCCTTTGATGTCTTCAACGTGTCGGATCTGTTGCTCGACCAGCGAGAGCTGCTTGAGCTTTATGCTGAATTTTCCAAAGTGTCCGGCAAGTTGCCGGATGAGGCCGAAACGGTGCCGGGCGTCATGGCCACAGACAAGCTGCGCGCCCTCGGTTGGAGACCGGGTGGCAAACAAACACTGCAAAGGTTTTTGCGGGACGTGGTGAAATAACCGGGCAGGAAACGTCGACCTGATCTTCTGCCCGGGCGACTCCGCGCCACGAGACGTCCGAATGGCAAGGCCTTTTCCGCCGTGTTTGATCGATATGGACGCCACCGTCGCACGCTGGCTCGAAGCTGGCGGGAGGCAAAAAAGAAGGGCGGACCAGCAGGTCCGCCCTTTTCTCCAAACTTCCGTTTCAATCAGGCGGCGCGGATGCCGTCGAAGAAGCGTTCGACCTTGGAGCGCAGGTCCGATGCCTCGCTGGAGAGCGACTCGGCGGTCGACAGGACATCGGCCGCATTCCGGCCCGTTGACTGGGCGCCGCTGGAAACCTGGATGATGGTTTCGGAGATCGAATCCGTGCCGGTGGAGACCTCGTTGACGTTTTTCGAGATCTCGTTGGTTGCTAGGCTCTGCTGTTCGACCGAGACCGAGATGTCCTTGGAGATCTCCGACATTTCGGCGATCACGTTGGCAATGTCCTTGATGGCATCGGCCGCCTGGTTGGAAACGGTCTGCATCGCCTGGATCTGGGTGGCGATTTCTTCCGTTGCCTGGGCGGTCTGTGTTGCCAGGGATTTCACTTCCGACGCCACGACCGCAAAGCCCTTGCCGGCTTCCCCGGCCCGGGCTGCCTCGATGGTGGCGTTCAGGGCAAGGAGGTTGGTCTGGGCAGCGATGTCGTTGATCAGACTGACGATCTGGCTGATCCGGTCCGTGGTTGCTACCAGGCTCTGGACGGTCTGATCTGTCTGGGAAGCTGCACTGGAGGCCTTGTCGGAGATGCCGGCCTGGTCTTCCACGCGCCGTGCGATTTCGGCGATGGAGGAGGTCAGCTCTTCGGAGGCGGCTGCAACCGAGCGTACATTTGCGGCCGTGTCGCCGGTGGTGCGGGCGGCTGCTTCCGCATCGGTCGAGCTCTTGTCGGACGTTTCTGCCAGCTCACGTGCCGTGCGTTCCAGCTCGTCGGTGGCGTTGGAGACGGTTTCCAGAACGCTGCGGATTTCCTGGTTGAAACCGCCGAGAAGATCGTCGACAGCGGCGGCACGGCGTTGCTTTGCTTCCTGTTCGGCTTCGCGTTCCGCCTCCAGTTCACGCTGCGCCTTGCCGTTGGTCTTGAAGACTTCAACCGCGTTGGCAATCGATCCGATCTCGTCGTTGCGCTCCAGGCCCTGAACCGGTGCATCGAGGTCACCTTCGGCGATCTCGGCCATGGAGCGGGTCACGGAGGCCAGCGGGCGGGCAAGCAGGGTCTGGAACAAGGTCCCCAGGATGACCAGCATCAGCACGGTGGCGATCACCGTGGCAATGATGGCCGAATAGCGGAAACTGGTCAGGCTGGCATAGGCCGCGGCCTCGTCAACCGACAGGCCGATTTGCCAGTCAACCGGAAGGCCGGTCACGGCAACAAACTGCACGATCCGGTCGCCATTGGCATTGGAGGCATATTGCGGCTCGGCGGAGACCTTGACCGTGCTTTCCGGAAACAGGTCGCTCAAGGGCTTGGAGATCAGGTCGCTGTCGGGGTGGACGAGGATGGTGCCATCCGCATCCGTTACGAAAACATACCCCATTCCGCCCATGTCGGAGGAGGCCAGCATGTTGGCCAGGGTCGTGATTTCAAAGTCGCCGCCGACAACACCGGCAAGAGATCCGCCGGCCTTGACCGGCGTGGCGGCCGTCACGATCAGATTGCCTGAAGAGGCATCCTGATAGGGCGCGGTAATGGTGGAGCTGCCCTTGGCGGCAGCGTCCTGGTACCAGGGTCGCTTGCGCGGGTCATACCCTTCTGGCAGATCCGCCTCCGGCCACATGTTGAAGGCACCGTCTTCGGCAACACCGTAATAGGTGGCGCTGAAATTGTCGGTCAGGGTCTTCAGGTTGAAGAACTCGGGCGTGACGTCGTCTGCCTTGGCGATCCGTTCGGCCGTGGTTTCCACAAGCAGCAGACGTGCCTCGAACCAGTTGCGAACAATATTGACTTCGGATTGTCCGACACCGGTCATGTAATCGCGCACTTCGTCGGATTTGGCGTTGCGCTGCAGGGTGTCGTTGAAGAGGCCGAAGCCGGCGAAAATCGCCACAATGACGGCGGCTGCCGCCAGCAGGATCTTGGTAATGACGCTCTTGGATGAGCGTTGCGCAGGAGACTGGGTCACAAACTCTGGTCCCGATCGTTGAGAAAGTTTGTGTCTTTCTTGGCGCAAACGAGTGAAGGAATATTAAATCTGGCCGGGTGTTGCCGGTTAATACATGAAGGAGATCAGTATTTTGAAAAAATACCCGCAATAATGACAATGATTATTTCGGGTGGGCTCTGTCGGTGGCAGCAAACGCGTTGGAGGAGCGAATCATTTCTCGTGGTTGTGGCCGCCAGGGATCCCGTCAGCGCAGTTCCGTCGGGCCGAAGATTTTCTCAAATTCCCCCCGAAGGACGCTGTCGTTTTCAGCCATTGTCACGGGAATGCCGAGGTCGACCAGGCTGGTGACACCATGCTCGGTGACGCCGCAGGGGACGATGCCTGAGAAATGCTCCAGTTCCGGCTCGACATTGAAGCTGATGCCGTGAAAGGCCACCCACTTGCGCAGGCGAATGCCGATGGCGGCGATCTTGTCCTCGACGGTCGCGCCGCGATCCGGCCGGCGTACCCAGACGCCGACCCGGTCCTCTCGCCGTTCGCCGCGGATATGGTAGTGCCAGAGCGTGTTGATCAGCCAGGCTTCGAGTGCGGAGACAAAGGCGCGTACGTCCTGATGGCGTCGCTTCAGATCAAGCATCACGTAAGCAACCCGCTGGCCGGGACCGTGATAGGTATGCTGACCGCCGCGCCCTGTGCGATAGACCGGGAACCGGTCCGGCGCGACCAGATCGGCATCGTCGGCGCGCTTGCCGGCGGTATAAAGGGGAGGGTGCTCCAGCAGCCAGACCTGCTCGCCCGCGTCACCCGCTATGATTCTCGCAACATGCGCATCCATTTCCGCGATCGCCTGCTCATAATCGACAAGGTCGTCCGAAATACGCCATTCCACCGGTGCAGAGCCCGGTTTTGGCAGAAAACTGTAAGAAAGGTCGTCTCTATCGGCTGGTGACATGTGGATGACACTTCATTGTTTTTTGAGCTGGCAGGCCGTGCCGTGATATGATGGAGCGCTGGCGGGCAATGCCCCTTTTAAGGATCAATGCGTCCAATGACCACCTTTGACGAGATCAAAGTCGACATATCCGTTGTGCTGGGGGAGAACGAGATGCCCGTTCACCAGCTCCTTCGCATGGGCCGTGGTGCCGTGATCGATCTCGATGTCAACGAGGACGATGACGTCAGGATCTACGCCAACAACACCCTGGTCGCAAAGGGCCAGGTGGTGCTGCTTGGCGAGCGGATCGGCATCTCGATCACAGAAGTCCTGATGCGGCCACCCGAGATCCGGCCGATGCGCACCGATGGGCCGCTCTAGCCTGAATGCACAGCTGTTTTGAAGAAATCTCGTGAGCCTGTGAATTATTGCAAAAAGGGCTCTTGCGCCCCCAAATTCCTTTTGCTACATGGAGCGCCTCGACGCTGACAGGCGCCGGGAACAATCGAATATGCGGTCGTGGCGGAATTGGTAGACGCGCAGCGTTGAGGTCGCTGTGGGGTAAAACCCGTGGAAGTTCGAGTCTTCTCGACCGCACCATATTCGAAGCATGCTACCAGTGCTTCACCAAAAGGCTGCCCCCGGGGCGGCCTTTTTGGTTTTTGGGTCGCTTGGAAGGCACAGATGGATGCGCTTGTCGGCGCAGCGCCGAATATGCTTTCTTGTCCCGGCGTTCGATTCACAGCGTCTTGCCTGAACAGCTTCTGTCCGGGAGACGCGTGTCAGGGGCTGAAGATGTTGACTTTCAAAGCAAATCTTACATTGCCGGTGTTGGCCGCAGTGGCCATGCTGCCGATCACCGGCAGCGGTTTCGCCCAGGAGCCAATGATCTCGCCGCAATCGGTGGTTGGCTCCGCGACCGTGCCCATTGACGGCGACATCTATCGCTACCGGGCCGTGCTCGCCGAAACGGAAGACGGCGGCGACCTCTATGTCTTCACCGATGCGGGCGAGGGCTGGGTTCAGGCCGTCCATGCCAAGGATATTGTCTGGCGGGGCGGCATGTATGGCCAGGAACCGTGGATGGAAGAAACCGAACACGGGTCGCTGAAAATCTATTCGGAGAACTCGTCCATCGGACGGGATCGCTGGGAACAGATCCTGACCATTGCCTATCGGGGTGGCGCCTTTGTCGTGGCGGGCTATACCTACAGCTACTACGATACGCTCGATCCGGATGCCGCCGGCCAATGCGACGTCAATCTGCTGACCGGCAAGGGTGTGCACAACGACAGGCAATTCAAGACGAAACTTCCTGCCATGAAGGTTGCTGACTGGACAATGGAGACCAGGCCACCGGAATGTGCAAGGGACTGACAGTCTTGCAGGGTCTCGCCTTCCGGCCGGTCTCCGTTGCGCGCAAGTCCAGCGGTCCGGCATGACGGGTAACTCCGATAGCCGGCACCGGTTTGACCAGATCCTGCAAAGCATGCGCTTCAAGTTTCCCTGGAGAGACTATCAACAGCGGGTTCTGGATGAACTGGATCGTCATCTGGACGATTCTCAGTTGCATGTCGTTGCAGCGCCTGGGTCTGGCAAAACGGTGCTCGGCCTGGAGGTGCTGCGTCGCCTTGGAAAACCGGCCATCGTTTTTGCGCCGACACTGACGATCCGGCAGCAATGGAAGTCACGTCTGACAGAGCTGTTTCTGCCGGATGGGGCTGACGACAGCTGGATATCGCTGAACATCCGGGAAGTGAAACCGGTCACGATCGTGACCTACCAGGGCTTTCACGCCGCAATGACGGGTACGCCGCCGGCGGCTGGAGACGGAAACGGTTGGTCAGATGCCGAGAAACTTGTTCAGCAGTTTCGAGACCTTGGTATCGGCACGCTGGTTTTCGATGAAGCGCATCACTTGCGCAAGGAGTGGCACCAGTCCCTCATGCAGCTGCGCCAGGCGCTTCCCGAGGAGACCACGACCGTTTCTTTGACCGCGACGCCGCCTTATGACACCGACGCGGCGGAATGGGACAATTATGAAGCCCTGTGCGGTCCGATAGACTGCGAGATTTCCGTGCCGGAGCTGGTCAAGACCGGCGACCTGTGTCCGCATCAGGACCTGGTCTGCTTCTCCGCGCCAACTGCAGACGAAACCAGCTTCATCAATGCGTTTGCCAACAATCTCAATGGATTTGCACAAGACCTGCTGATGAACGCGGAATTTCTTGACCGCCTGGAAAATCTGCCCTGGTTTCGCAATCCGGCCGATTGGGAAGAGGAGCTTTTCCGTCAGGCAGACGTCTGTCTCGCCGCGCTGGTGTTTCTGACTGCCGCCGGACGTTCTGTTTCCCCGGTGCTGCTGGAACTCTTCAGTCTGGACAAAGGGGAACTGCCCGGGCTGGATCGGGAGTTTCTGGAATGCCTGTTGAACGGTGTCCTGAACGGCGAGATGGCCGACCGGTTCGAGCCGGATTTCCGAAAGGAAATTTCCAGGAAGCTCAAGACCTTTGGCGGAATGCGCGGCAAAAGAGTCGCGCTTGCCAACATGGACCGGATCGATCGCATGCTGCGCAACAGCCTGGGCAAGATCCAGAGCATCCGGTCCATCGTGGCAGCGGAATGCTCCAGTTTGGGCAGTCGTCTGCGCATGGTCATCCTGACCGATCACATTCACCGCGATCTTCAGCCCAGTGATCAGCAGGCGGACTATGAACCGGTCAAGATCGGCGCGGTGCCGGTGTTCGAGGTCCTGCGCAATCGCGGTGACTATGCCTACGAAGTCGGGCTGTTGACGGGTTCCTATGTGGTCTTGCCGGCCAAGGCACTGGAACTGTTGCAAGCCGCCTGCGGGAAAGCCGGGCTCAGCCGGGACGACCTGCGTTTGCGACCGCTGGCCCACGATGCCGATTATGTTGAGGTGGAACTGACGGCCGCCGTCCGTCATCTGACGGTCCCCCTGATGACCGAAGTGTTCCGGAAGGGCGGCGTGACCGTGCTTGTCGGGACCCAGGCGCTTCTGGGAGAGGGCTGGGACGCGCCCTGCATCAATTCCCTTGTGCTGGCGAGCACGGTCGGATCGTTCATGCTGTCCAACCAGATGCGGGGCCGCGCCATCCGGAAGGACCCGGAGGACAGCCGGAAAACGGCAAATGTCTGGCATCTGGCTTGTGTCAATCTGCCGGACACCAGCAGCGTCGCCGGCAAGGTTCTGGAGACAGGCCGGCAGATGGGAAGACACTTCAAATCGCAGGAGCCCCTGCGCGAGGATCTCGGACAGGATGCCGTACTGCTGGTGCGCCGCTTCAAGGCCTTTGAAGGCCTCAGCATGAGCGATCCGCCCTATATCGAAACAGGGTTGGGACGGCTGGGGTTCGCCGAAACGGTCTGGTCGGAAGAAGCGCTTGATCAGGTCAACGGGGCAACCTTTGCCAGAAGTGCCGATCGGGCAGGGCTTGCAGAGCGCTGGAAGCTGGCCCTTTTCAAGAGCTCGGCTGGTGCAAGACTGCGCCCCATGGCCGCCGTGCGCAGAGCCCCCCAGAGCTGGGTCTATCGCAGGGCCAGGCGTATGGGTGGGGTGATCCTGCCCTTGCTGGTTCTGGCCGTTGCTGCGCTGGCCTATTCCCTCTGGGAACAAAAAACGGTGTCTGCCCTGGGGGCGGCCGTCGTCCTATTGCTCACGCTCTTGCTCGCGAAGAAGGAAAACCTCCTCAAGACGGTTCCGCGGGCGCTACGCAACCGGTCGGTGGAACAGAATCTGTCGCAGATCGGGAAGGCTGTGCTTGAGGCGCTGTCGGAAACAGGGCAGCTAAAGACACCGGTCCATCAGTTGAAGCCTGCTGTTCATGTTCTGCACGGCGAGCATTTCTGCAGCCTGGATGGCGCAGAGCCCAAGGAACAGGCGCTTTTCCTGAAATGCCTGGAGCAGCTTTTGAGTCCAGTGGAGAACCCAAGATACATCCTGTTGCGGCAGGTGCGCGGTTATGGGCAGACGCGTACCGATTATCATCCGGTTCCAGATGCCCTCGGGGCCCGGAAAAACCAGGCGGAAGCCCTGGCGCGCTGTTGGCAGCGGCATGTTTCGGATGTCGATCTTGTCTCGGTGAGGTCCAGGGAAGGGCGCAGGCTCCTGTTGACGGCAAGGATGGAAACATATTCTGCCGATCTCAGTCCTCATGCCGAACGTCTGGGACGTTGGCTATAGACGCAGGTGATCGTGTCGGCGTGTGTCAGGAGCAAGTGCTGACGCTCTCATTGATGCCGCATTTGCACCGCTGCTATGTCCTTGAAAACCAACCTGGGTGACGTGTGATCTCGACCGACAAGACCATTTTGAAACGGGCGGCGCTCCTTGGTGTCGCAATTGCCGTTGTTGCACTTTTGTTGCTTCAGCTGGTCACGACCGTTTTCTCGATCAAGGACTTCTGGCTGGTTGCAGTCCAGAGTGCAGCCGTGTGGCGTCACGTGCTTCTGCCTCAACTGATGTCGCCTGGCGTCTGGTCGATCCTGATTTCAACACTTGAATGCCTGGTGATTTTGCTGGTCCTGACGCTGGTGGTTCTGAGACCGCGCAAGGCCTGGAAAATCTATCTGGCGCTGGTTGTCCTGGAACTGATCTCGGCTTTGCTGTCTTTTGCGGCCCTGCGACCGGACATGCCGGATCAGCTTCAGTCTGCTGTGATCCTGGGGTATGGCTATGCCCTTCTGCGCATGGGCCTGACGTTGGTCCTTCTCCTTTTGCTGGCCAGATTGGCGGCGGCGACAAGCAGTACTGTGGAGGTTGAAAACCGTGCGTGACGTTTTCCGGTACTGGAAGAAAGGCCATCGCAGCAGCAGGCTCAAACCGATAATCGCTTTGGCTTTCTTGTTGTCGTTCGCAGATATCGCGTGGGCCCAGAAGCTCACGGTCAATCCCGGTCGCTTCGGGGCGATGACCTGCCAACAGCTCTGGTATACCGAACAGGAAGTGCTGGCGGAGGGGCGTGTGTGTCTGAAGAGCGAGCGGGCCCGACGGGCGTTTCGGCAGGCGCCGCGCTGTATATCCGATGACGAGACCATTTTGCCGGCAAAGGTGGAAGCCTATCTGGAGCAGCTGCGTGCGGCCGCGCGCACCAAGGGTTGCCGAGGTTTTTGACGGCGCCTGACCAGCTGGATTGTCCGGCGTGGAGCACACGGTTTCAAGTTGCTTTCATCTGCGTAAGTCTGTGGACCGGTTTCGTTTTTCCTGTGGCGCTTTTTCCCTGCAAACGCTAGTTCTGGACGAACGCCGGTGCAGGCTCACCGGATCGGGTCAACACGCAGGTGAGGAGGGTGCCGGATGAGCGAAGCAGCTGAGCTTGATGTCGCCGTGCCGTCCGAACCGCTGATCCCGGTGCGTGACGAAGAAGAGCGCCTCAATCCTGATTTCATTGCCGCCGTCGAAGCGGCAATCCAGGCAAAGGACACGGTTGCGCTTCGCGAACTGGCCGGCGACCTGCACGAGGCCGATACCGGCGATCTGCTTGAAACGCTCGATGCGGATGACCGTGCCGCCTTTGTCCGGTTGCTGGGCGACGAGTTCGACTACACCGCACTGACGGAAATCGACGAGGCGGTTCGCCTTGAACTGCTGGAAGAGCTGCCCAACGAGGTCATCGCCGAAGGTCTGGAAGACCTTGATTCCGATGACGCCGTCTACATCCTGGAAGACCTGGACGAAGACGATCAGGCCGAGATCCTGGAAGAGCTGCCCTATGCCGACCGGGCGCAGCTGCAAAAGGCTCTGGACTATCCGGAAGACAGCGCCGGCCGGCGCATGCAGAGCGAATTCATCGCCGTTGCGCCCTTCTGGACCGTCGGACAAACCATCGACTACATGCGCGAGGCGCGGGATCTTCCGGACAGTTTCTACGAAATCTACGTGGTGGATCCCAAGTTCAAGCTCCTGGGGGCGGTGCATCTGGACAAGATCCTGCGCACCAGGCGCGACGAAAAGGTCACTTCCATCATGGAAGAGACGCGGCAGGCTGTCCTGGCAACGGAAGACCAGGAAGAGACCGCCCGTCGGTTTGAACGCTACAATCTGGTCTCTGCCGCCGTCGTTGACGAAAATGAGCGACTTGTCGGTGTGCTGACCGTCGATGACATCGTCGATGTCATCCAGGAAGAAGCGGAAGAAGACATTCGCGCGCTGGCCGGTGTTGGCGACGAGGAAATCTCCGACGATGTCATCACCATCGCGCGCTCGCGGTTTACCTGGCTGGTCGTCAATCTGGGAACGGCCATTCTGGCGTCCGTGGTGATTGCCCTTTTTGAAGACACGATCGAGGCCATGGTCGCGCTCGCCGTGCTGATGCCCATCGTGGCCTCCATGGGTGGCAATGCGGGCACGCAGACCATGACGGTTGCCGTGCGCGGTATCGCCACCCAGGAGCTGGGCGCCCGCAACATGCTCCGCGTCCTCAATCGTGAGGTGCTGGTGAGCGTGCTCAACGGTGTGGCGCTGGCGGTGCTGATCGGGGTCACGGCCTGGCTCTGGTTTGCAAGTCCGGGCCTTGGCGTGGTGATCGCCGGGGCGATCGTGATCAACATGCTGTTTGCCGGTCTCTCCGGCCTGCTGATCCCGATCGCGCTTGACCGGATGAATGTCGATCCGGCCATTGCCTCCAGCGTTTTCGTGACGACGGTGACCGATGTGGTCGGCTTCTTCGCCTTTCTCGGCATTGCCGCACTCTGGTTCGGCCTGCCGTTCTAGATCTCTTTCCGTTTCATTGGCTTAATCGCCACAAACGATCACTTTCTGGCGTTCACAGGCAGCCGTGCGGTGGTGAAACGCACCCCGATAGGCTTCATCGGAATAAAGGGCCGTGAAGGCCTTCAGGTCCGGATAGGCGCCGATGGCGATCAGGTCCCAGTCCTCGGTCTCGCCCAGAAACATGCCCTGAAACGGACCGACATAGAGAAAACGGCCACCGGCGCGCTCCATGGCCGGTACGCTGACAGAGGCATAGTTTGAAAAGGCTTCCTGGCCTGACACGGTCTCGGCGTCATCCTGATAGAGCGCTTTTTCCCTGAGTTTGAAGAAATTGATCAAGGTGACGGGTTTGTCGGGTGCCCGGCCCAGAAGGTCTGCCCACTGTGTTTCTGTCGGGCTGGTGCCGTCGAGGCCCGGTCCATACCAATCGGCGAATTGCAGGGTTTGCTGGTTGACGGTCATTGTCGATCTCCATAATTTTACACATGTCAAATATGGAGATGACTTTACACGTGTCAAGTGAGCGGCGACTGCAAAAAACCAGAGCAGAGATCCTGGACAAGGCCTGGAGCCTGATTTGCGACCACGGCGCGGACGTGTCCCTGGCCCAGATCGCAAAGGCGGCCGGGATCAGCCGGCAATCGGTCTATGATCATTTCGGCTCGCGCGGGGGCATGATCCTGGCGCTGGTCCGGCGCACGGACGAACGACTGGATATCAGGGCCAGGCTGTTTGCGGCTTTCGAGGAAACAGACCCTCGAGTGCGCCTCGTTTCGACGGTCGAGGTGTGGATCCGGTTCGTGAAGGAAATCTACCCGGTGGCTTCGGACCTGATCCGGCTCAGAAGCACCGATGCGGACGCCTCTGCCGCCTGGGAAGACCGGATGAGTGAATTGCGGGACTGGCTTTTAACCCTGACGCAGGGACTGGAAAAGGAAGGGGCCCTGGCGCCGGACTGGACGGCAAAGCAGGCCGCGGATTACCTGTGGGCCTCCTTCAGCGTGCAGACCTGGGGCCTGTTGACCCGGGACTGCAGCTGGCCGGAAGAGATGGCGCAGGAAGTTCTGAAACGCACGATCTGCCAGGCGTTGTTGCGTCAGGACAGGTCTTGGTCCTGACGCTTTGCATCAGGCGTCGAGGCCTGCTTCGCGCAGATTGTCGCGCAGCTGCATGATCCTGGATTGCAGCGTCATGACTTCCTCGAGTTTCAACCCGGTCGAGGACAGAATGCAGGTGCTGAAATGCTCGGTCTTTTTCTGCAGCGCGCGGCCCTTGCGGGTGAGTTTCAGGATGACCTGACGCTCGTCCTTGGGATTGCGAGTCCGGGTCACGAGCCCCATGGCTTCGAGCCGTTTCAGCAGCGGTGTCAGCGTGTTGGTGTCGAGCTGCAGCTTTGCGGTGATGGTGCCGACCGGTACGTTGTTGTTTTCCCACAACACTGTCATGGCCAGGAATTGCGGATAGGTGAGGCCGGCTTCCTTCAGGAGGGCCTTGTAGACCCCGTGCATCGCGTGGTTGGCCGAATAGAGCGCAAAACAGAGATACTGGTCTAGGGAAACCGGATTGGCCGCATCGCCCGGAGCAGCCGGTGTTTCCGGCACTGAAGGCGCTGTGTCTTCCGCCTCCCTATCGGTGGCAGAAACGGTGACGGCAGCAGGTGGGTCCTCCTGCGGGGCCGCCGCCGCGACCGGTGCAGGATCTGCGGCTTTCGCAGGCGCCTCATCGGGTGCCGCGGCTTTCTTCTTGCGCGGTTTTTTCTCAGACTTTTCGGCTTTCGCCGGCTTGTCTTTTTTCTGTTTCTTGGTCTCTTCTGCCGCGGGCAAACCGATCGCGTCCAGAAGCGACATCTGATTGGTCGTCTCGTTCATGAGTCCGTTATAAATCGCGCGCGATATGGTCGCAACCTGTTGACGGTTCTGTGCAGCTTCTATATGTGGGTAATGTATATCGCGCACGATTTAATCTTGTGCGATTTAAAGAGATTGAGCTGAAGGATAGCAAGATGGCTGTAGACGTGCTTTACGAAACGAAAGCGAAGGCAACCGGTGGCCGGGACGGCGCTGCAGAGACGCTGAGCGGGTCTTTCAAGGTTGCCCTTTCAACGCCGAAGGAACTCGGCGGTGCCGGCGGCCCGGGCAACAATCCGGAAGAACTGTTCGCGGCCGGCTATGCCGCCTGTTTCATCGGGGCGATGAAATTTGTCGGTGGCCAGGAGAAAATCGCTGTTCCGGTAGACGCATCCATTACCTCAACGGTCGGGATCGGTCCGCGATCGGAAGGCGGTTTCGGTCTGACGGTGGCGCTCGACGTCTCGCTGCCGGGTCTCGAAACGGCTGTCGCCGAGGATCTGGTAGCCAAGGCACATCAGGTCTGCCCTTATTCCAACGCGACGCGCAACAATATCGACGTCAAGCTGACCGTCGTCTGAACCCGAGCCGGCCCGGCTGCACCGGCCGGGCCGGCGCCATTCCTCCAGGCGGTATACCGATCCCATGAGCCTTTTTGTCATCGACCTGACCTACACAGCAGACCTTGCCGACGTCGACCGGCACCTGGAAGCGCACCGGAGCTTTCTGAAAGACCAATATGCGGCCGGTCATTTTCTGGCGTCGGGCCCCAAGAACCCGCGCACCGGGGGCGTGATCCTGGCGAAGGGCTCCTCGCGCGCAGAGATCGAGCACCTGGTTGCGCTTGATCCCTTCAAGATTGAGGCCGTGGCATCTTATGCGATCACGGAGTTCAACCCGGTGATGAGCGTTCCGGGCTTTCCGCTCTGAGGAGCATGTTTGGGCAAGGGCCCTGTGTTGTTGTTCACCTCGACAGGCTCGCTGATGCAGGTATGCTTGAGCCGACGTTTTGAGTAGCAAACGGATGGATCAATGCGACCCAAACTCGACGGTATCCTGGAAACGGCCGTCTATGTCGATGACATGGAGGCCGCACATGCTTTCTACTCCGATATCCTTGGCCTGAAGCGCATGGTGGCCGGGGAGCGGCTCTTTGCCTATGACGCGGGACCGGCACAGGCGCTGCTTGTCTTTCACAGAGGCCATACCGGCGACGACGTGCCGACATCCGGGGGCATCGTGCCGGGCCATGACACCAGTGGCCACAGCCATTTTGCTTTTCGTGTCTCGGCCGATCAATTACAGCCCTGGCGGGACTATCTGGGAGAGCAGGGCATCGCGATCATCAGCGAGGTTACCTGGCCCGCTGGTGGTACCAGCCTTTATTTCAACGATCCGGACGGCAACGTGCTGGAATTGGCCGCGGCGCCGCTCTGGCCGAATTTCTTGGCGTGATTTTTAACTGATTTGGGGCAGTCTCCCCTCAGATGGGGATTTTGGGGTGGCGGAATGAATCTCTTGCAAGCAATCTTGCGAACCATGTTCTATGTGGTGGTCGGTGGGGTCATCTCGATTGTCGGAGCTGCGTTTTTCTTCATGAACTGGGAACCGGACCGGGACGATTTTCCCGTGCGCGGGATCGATGTCTCCCATCACCTCGGGGATATCGACTGGGCTGAGGTCGCGTCCGATGATGTCGCCTTTGTCTACATGAAGGCCAGCGAGGGCGGTGATTTCAAAGACAGCGCCTTTGAGCGAAACTGGGCAGGGGCCGGCAGCGCGGGTCTTGCCCGGGGTGCCTACCATTTCTTCAGCCTGTGCGAACCGGGGCAGAAGCAGGCGGAAAACTTCCTGAGCGTGCTGCCGCAGGATAGTGACATGCTGGCGCCGGTTCTGGATCTGGAGCTTGCCAGGAACTGCGCCCGCCGTCCGCCCGCGGCCGAAGTGCTGCGTGAAATCAGTGCCTTCACCACGCTGGTGGAGGCTGCACGCGGAAAACAGGTGATCTTTTACGCGCCGGCTGAGTTCTATGAGGCCTATTTGAAGGGCAGTGGGCTGAACCGGCGCCTCTGGGCCCGGTCCATCTGGCATTCGCCGGACTATCCTTCGGACTGGGTGCTTTGGCAGTACCATGACAGAGGACGGGTCACCGGCATTGAAACCGATGTTGACCTCAACGTCCTGAATTCGGAAAAGTCGCTTCCTGAATTGAAAATGTGATCAATTAACACACTGTTTTTTCGTCTTAAAAACAGATGTATTGACTTTAACGTAAAAAGACTGAACTGTGCGCTCCAACAAGGAGCGGGCATGCAGCGCTATTTCACAATCACCCAGCTGACCCAGGAATTCGACATCACCACCCGCACGCTTCGGTTCTACGAAGCGCAGGGCCTGGTGTCGCCGACGCGGCGGGGCCGTCAGCGGCTCTATACGCCCGGTGACCGAACGCGCATCAAACTGATCCTGCGGGGCAAGCGGCTTGGCTTTTCCTTGAATGAAATCAAGGAAATGATCGAGATGTATGGCAGCGCGCCGGGCGAGACGGGCCAGTTGCGCCTGCTGCTCGACAAGATCGCCGCGCGCCGGGGGGAGCTCTTGGAAAAGCAGCGTGACATCGAACTGACCTTGCTCGAGCTCGATGAAGTGGAAGCTGGTGCGCATCAGCGAATTGCCGAATTGTCTGCCACGAAACCGGAGGACGCCTGATGGACCTGTCGCCAAGAGATCCGGACTGGAGCGACCGGGTCAAAGCAAGCTTCGCATCGCAGAAATTCATGGCGCATCTGGGGGCGCAGATCGCGCATCTGTCGCCGGGCGCCGTCGATCTTGAATTGAAGATGGCGCCTGAACTGACCCAGCAGCACGGCTTTTTCCATGCCGGTGCCACGTCGGCCATTGCCGACAGCGCCGCCGGGTATGCCGCCTTGTCCCTGTTTGAGGCTGGCGCAGGCGTGCTGACCACAGAATACAAGATCAACCTGCTCAATCCGGCAAGCCAGACGGTGCTGCTCGCACGGGGCAGGGTGATCAAGCCGGGGCGGACGCTGACCATTGCCCGGTCCGATGTTTACGGGCTCGATGACGGCAGCCAGGTGCATGTCGCCACCGGGCTGTTCACGCTCATGAGCGTCTCCGGCGTGAAGGACTAAAGGATATGAACATCATCATCAGGTCACTGCAGCAGCAGGACAAATCCGCCTGGCTAGGTCTTTGGCGGGATTACCTGTCGTTCTACGAACAGGATCTTGCCGCCGAGGTCACCGAGAGGCTGTTTGACCGGCTGCTGTCTGCCAACGGGCACAGGGCGCAGGTTGCGGTCAGGGACGATGAGCTGGTCGGTTTCGTGCATTATCTCTTTCACGACAGCACCTGGTCGATCGATGCTACCTGCTACCTGGAAGATCTTTATGTCAGCCCGGAGCTGCGCGGTGGCGGCGCCGGCCGCAAGCTGATCGAAGCTGTCTATGCCGCCGCCGATTCAGAGCCTGCGGCCAGCGGCAACGTCTATTGGCACACCCATGATCACAACGCGCGCGCCCGGCGACTTTACGACCGGATCGGCGTTCTGAGCGATTTTGTTCGATATGACCGCCCCAGATAAAAACAGGGGCCAGGGAGGTTCACAAAATGATCCGCAATGATTTTCCGTCCTTCAACTTCGACCTTGGCGAAACGGCAGACATGCTGCGCGACACGGTCCGCTCCTACAGCCAGGACCGGATCGCACCGCTTGCAGAGAAGATCGACCGTGAAGACTGGTTCCCGCGCGAGATCTGGCCCGAAATGGGCGAACTCGGCCTGCATGGCATCACGGTCGAAGAAGAGTGGGGCGGTTCCGGGCTCGGGTATCTGGAGCATTGCATTGCCATGGAAGAGGTCAGCCGGGCTTCGGCCTCCATCGGCCTCAGCTATGGCGCCCATTCCAACCTGTGCGTCAACCAGTTGCGCCGCTGGGGCAATGACGACCAGAAGAAACGGTATCTGGAAAAACTGGTGACGGGCGAACATCTCGGCGCGCTGGCCATGTCCGAGCCGGGCGCCGGATCCGACGTTGTTTCCATGAAGCTTCGTGCCGACAAGAAGGGTGACCGTTACATCCTCAACGGCTCGAAAATGTGGATCACCAACGGTCCTTCCGCCGAGACCATGATCATCTATGCCAAGACCGACGCGACTGCCGGCCCGAAAGGCATCACGGCGTTCCTGGTGGAAAAGGATTTTCCGGGCTTTTCTGTCGCCCAGAAGCTCGACAAGCTCGGCATGCGTGGCTCCGAGACAGGTGAACTCGTGTTCCAGGATTGCGAAGTGCCGGAAGAAAACGTGCTGGGCGAAGTGGGCAAGGGCGTCAACGTTCTGATGTCCGGTCTCGACTATGAGCGGGCTGTGCTGGCAGCCGGTGCCATCGGCATCATGCAGGCGGCCATGGATGTGGTGATCCCGTATGTTCACGAGCGCGAGCAGTTCGGCAAGCCGATCGGGACCTTCCAGCTGGTCCAGGGCAAGGTGGCAGACATGTATGTCTCCATGAATGCCTCAAAGGCCTATGTCTATGCCGTTGCAAAAGCGTGCGATCGCGGTGAAACGACCCGCGAGGATGCGGCCGGTGCGATCCTTTATGCTGCTGAAAACGCGACCAAGATGGCGCTCGATGCGATCCAGCTGCTCGGCGGCAACGGCTATATCAACGAATATCCGACCGGCCGTCTGCTGCGCGATGCCAAGCTGTACGAGATCGGTGCCGGCACGTCTGAAATCCGGCGGATGCTGATCGGCCGGGAAATCTTCAACAAGACCGCCTGAGGGCGGATCGGAAGGGCACCATGAAACAGACAATGCTGCCGGAGGAGCCTGATGCCAGGTCGCCGGCAGGTGCGGCGATCCGCTTCATCATGGATGGCCCGACCGGCAACATGATCCATTCGACCGTGCCGCCCGGCCAGATCAACCGGGCGACACGGCACAAGACCGTTTCCGAATTCTGGCACGTGCTGGACGGCGAGGGCGAGATCTGGCGGTCCGACGGCACCGACCAGTCGGTTGTCAAACTTGTCTCAGGTGTCTCCATCGATATTCCCGTGGGCACCGCCTTTCAGTACCGGGCCACTGGCAGCACGCCACTCAAGTTCATCTGCATCTCGATGCCGCCCTGGCCGGGGGACGACGAAGCAGATTATGTCGACGGCCCCTGGGCGCCGACAATTTAGATCGCAGCCAGATCTCGTGACCGTATGTGTGCGTATCCTTTTTCAAATGAAAGAGGATGCACATGACAGGACTTGCGGTCGTGATCGGGTCAGGCGGTGGTATTGGCGCTGCGATCCAACGGGAACTTGAAAGCTCTGGCCAATTTGAACGGGTGCTCGGTGTAAGCCGGTCGTCCGAGCCAAAGCTCGACCTTCTGGATGAAGCCAGCATCGCGCAATGCGCAGGCGGCATTTCGGGACAGGGCGCAGAGATTCGGTTCGTTATTGACGCAACCGGCGCCCTTGTTCTCGATGGCCATCGTCCCGAAAAGAGCCTGCGGGATCTTGATCCGGAGGCTCTGGCCAATAGCTTCGCCGTCAATGCAATCGGCCCCGCGCTGCTGATGAAGCATTTCCTGCCGCTGCTGCCGAGAAGCGGACGCAGCGTTTTTGCGACGCTCTCGGCCCGGGTCGGCTCCATCGGAGACAATCGACTGGGCGGATGGTACGCCTATCGCGCGTCAAAGGCCGCGCTCAACCAGCTTGTTCATACGGCGGCCGTCGAACTGGCGCGCAGGAAACCGGGTGCCATCTGCGTTGCACTTCATCCTGGAACGGTGCGCACACCTCTGACGGAAGGTTTTGCCAAGACAGGTCTCGAGGTTCAGGAACCGGAGGTGGCGTCCCGGAGACTGCTTGCCGTTTGCGATGGTCTGACGAGCGAACAGTCCGGTGGTTTTTTCGATCATCACGGCAAAGCCGTTCCCTGGTGATGCAAGACAGATTGAATTCTTTCTGTCGGGCGGCTTGAATGGTGCTCCGGCCTTCTCGATCTGCCCGCAGCAAGGATCTTTGCATGTCAGACCCGTTCTTTCATCCGGTCTCCGGTTTCGAACTGCCGCGTTTCGCCGGCGTGCCGACCTTCATGCGCCTGCCGCATGTCGCGCTTGATGATCCCAGGCTGAAGGACGTCCGGATCGGGCTGATCGGAACACCCTGGGACGGCGGCACGACCAATCGGCCGGGGCCAAGACATGGTCCGCGGCAGCTCCGCGATATGTCGACCATGATCAGGGCCCAGAACGGGGCGACAGGCGTCAGGCCGTTTGAACTGGTCAATTGCGCCGATCTCGGGGATGTCGGTCCCAATCCGGCCAGTGTCGACGACAGCCTGGTTCGCATGACGGCCTTCTATGACAGGGTGGTTGCGGCCGGTATTCGCCCGCTTTCTGCCGGTGGCGATCATCTGTGTACCCTGCCAATCCTGCGGTCCCTGGCAAAAGAACAACCGCTCGGAATGATCCATTTCGACAGCCACACCGACCTCTATAAAAGCTATTTCGGCGGCATGCTCTACACGCACGGAACGCCGTTCCGCCGGGCGGTGGAGGAGGGGCTGCTGGATCCGAAGCGGGTGGTCCAGATCGGTATTCGCGGCACCGCCTATGACAATGAGGACCGGGATTTCGCCGACAGTGTCGGCATTCGCGTCATTCCGATCGAGGAGTTCCACAAGCGCGGTGTCGAAGACGTGATGGTCGAGGCCAGGGAGATTGCAGGGTCCGGAGACACCTACGTTTCCTATGACATCGACTTTGTCGACCCGGCATTCGCACCGGGGACCGGGACACCGGAAGTGGGTGGGCCGAACTCCTTTCAGGCGCTTGAAGTCGCCCGTCTGCTCAAAGGCGTAACCATCGTCGGGGCGGATCTGGTCGAGGTGTCGCCGCCGTTCGATGCCAGCGGCGGAACGGCCTTCCTGGGTGTTTCGATCATGTTCGAGATGCTGTGCAACATGGCGCTGAGCTGCGTGCAAGATCAGGCCTAAGGACAGGAACCGAATTGTGTCCGCAGACAGCACCTTGTTTCAACCTCTTACGCCAGACCGCTGGCCTGATCTGGTCGATCTCTTCGGTCCGGAGCGGGGCGCCAGCTCCGGTTGCTGGTGCATGTGGCCGTTTCTGAGGGGCAGGGATTGGCAGGCAATGCCGCGTGAGGCGCGGCGCGATGCGCTGAAGGGCAAAGTGGAACAGGGGCCTGCGCCCGGCCTGCTGGCCTATCAGGACGACCTGGCCGTTGGATGGATCGCCCTAGGGCCACGGGCAACCTATGTGCGCTTTCAATTGGCCAAGACCTCAAGGCCGCTTGACGAGGACACGGATGCGCAGATCCAGAAGACCTTTGTTGTGCCGTGTTTTTTCATCCGCAAGGGCTTTCGCAAAAACGCTCTGATGGGTCAGCTGCTGGATGCCGGCAGCGAGTATGCGCGCCAGGCTGGCGCGGCGTACCTCGATGCCTGTCCGATCGAATCGGATAAACCCCTGCAATGGGGCGAGGGCTTCGTCGGGATCGCATCCGTGTTCTGGCGAAGTGGCTTTGAAGAGGTTGCCCGGCGCAGCCCCAGGCGCCCGCTCATGCGTAAAACACTATGACAGCAGGACGAACATGACCGGCGAGACAGACCTGAACACATTGATTGCCCAGATGCGGCCGATGCTGGATCCGGTTCCTTATGTCTTTTGTACCTTTGCAACGAAGACGCTGGTCGACCTTGCCGAATATGACCCTATCGGGCTGTTCGCGGAGACCGAAGGCGTCACGGCGATCCTGCCGTTGGAACGGGCCCGCGAACTTGGCCTTGCCGAGGCCGAATGGTTTCGCCGGATCACGCTCACCGTGCATTCCTCGCTGGAGGCAGTCGGCCTGACGGCCGCCATTTCCGCGGCTCTGACGGAAAAGGGAATCTCCGCAAATGTGGTGGCCGCCTATTTCCACGATCATGTCTTTGTGCCTGAGGAACACGCGGAAGCCGCGTTGAGCGCATTGCGGGCGCTTTCGGAAAACCGTTAAGGCCAAGATCAGCTTTGTGGCTCCGGACCGGCAGAACTTGGCAAAAAGACGGATTTGTCCTTGCAATTTGCGGCCTGCCTTCCCATTCCTACAATGAGCAATCAGGGGTAAGAGCATGCAACGGGTGAAGCGGCGTCTGGCCGCGATCATGTGCGCGGATGTTGCACAATATTCCAAGCTCATGGAGCAGGACGAGGATGGCACGCTCGACCGGTTGAAGGCCTACCGGTCGGTTATGTCGTCTTTGACAGCACGTCACAACGGCCGGATCGTCAACACGTGGGGCGATGCGGTGATCATCGAGTTCACCTCCGTGACCGAGGCCGTGCAATGCGCGGTCGACATCCAGAATGAACTGTCACTGAAAAACGCGGAACTGCCGGACGCGAACCGGATGGAGTTCCGGATCGGCATAAACCTCGGCGACATCATGGTCGAGGGAGAGGATATCTACGGCGACGGCGTCAATGTTGCCGCCCGGCTGCAGGAGATTGCACCCCGCGGCGGCATCATGTTGTCGCAGTCGGTCTATGACCAGGTCAAGGCGAAGATGGCACTGGGGTTCGATCCGCTCGGACCGCAACAAGTCAAGAATGTCTCCGACCCTGTGGAGACCTATGCCGTGCGGCTTGGGGGCCGGAACGCGCCGCAATTCACCAGACCTGATCCGGATAAAGAGAACAGCAGCAAGGGGCAGAAGACCCATCCGGAGTGGGACAAGGATACGCAGGCCGTGGCCAACGGGTTCGAGCAGGCACGCCGCTGGCTGCGTGCACAGCCGCGCCGGATCCGCAGCTCGGTCTTCATGATCGGTTTCTTCTTCATCCTCAACTTGCTGACATCAGGTCTGTCGACGCTCTGGTTTGTCTGGCCGTCCCTGCCTTTTGCCATGATGATCGTCTGGCACTTCATTGTCGGCCGCAGGGGGAAGTCCCTGGCCAAATCCTCCGGGCAAGGTGACTGACGGCAACATGGTCCGTTGCCAATCTGATAACTCTTTTCGCGCTATGGAGGACCTCATGATTTGCGAGTGCCCGCCACATCGCTTACACATGATTCAAAATCGGCTTTGTGAACGTGGTTCGCAGGCCGTGAAAACTGCCGGCTCGGCCGGTCCAACAGCCAAGGGAGCTTAATCCTGCGCATGAAAAACTATTCGACCCCTGTGCCTGCACACCTCGACGACGACGAAGACGAAAAGTCCAAGAGCCAGCCGTCGATCCAGGTTGACAAACACCTTTTTGAAGCGCGCACGGTGCTGATCACGGGCCCCGTGACCCAGGACATGGCCCGCGACGTGTGCGCACGTCTGCTGGCGCTTGCGCAGGTGTCCAACGATCCGATCACCGTCATCGTGTCCTCCCCGGGCGGGCATGTGGAATCGGGCGACATGATCCATGACACCATCAAGTTCATTTCTCCGGAAGTCCGGATCCTGGGCATGGGCTGGGTTGCCAGCGCCGGCGCCCTGATCTACGTGTCCGTGCCCAAGGACAAGCGTTTCTGCACCCCGAACACGCGCTTCCTGTTGCACCAACCGTCCGGTGGTGCCGGCGGCATGGCGACGGATATCGAGATCCAGGCCAAGGAAATCATCAAGATGCGCGACCGTCTCAACAAGATCTTTGCGGATGCCACCGGGCAGCCGATCGAGCGGATCGAGAAGGACACGGATCGTGACTACTGGATGAGCCCTGAAGAAGGGATCGAGTACGGTCTCGTCGGCAAGGTCGTCACCAGCGTCGATGAACTCGGCTGAGTGTCAGACGGATCTGAATTGAAAACGCCGGCCACTTGGCCGGCGTTTTTCTGTCAGGCGCTGAGAAGGTCCGGCTCGACGGAGTAGACCAGTTCCGGCCGAACGGGCTTCGGGTTGAGGACATGCGGTCGCAACCGGCTCATCAGTTCGCGCAAATCGGCCTCATCGGCCGTTGCAGCCTGGCGTCCGACCAGCAGCACCGAAATCAGGTGGTCCACAAATCGCTCATAGACATCGGCGCAGGTGCAGATCGGTGACAGAAGCTCGCAGATCGGCTTGCCGTCGTAAAAGGGTGCGCCGCCGGAAAGAAAGATCAGGAATTCGCTCAGATCGTCCGAGCGTTCAAATTCCCTGCGAAAGTTGCCAAGGTTGAAACACGGGTCCTGCTCCAGCCGCGTCAGAAGACGTGGCATGGCCCGCATGATCGCCTTGCGACCGCCGAGTTTCATGTAGAGTGTCATCTGGCCATCCTTGATACTGCCTTCGAAACGATGCCGACACCTTGCCGCAAGCAAAGCCAGTCTCCTGTGACTTCGATCACGGTCCTGTCCTTTGCAAAAACAACAATGGTGCTTGTTGCAGGGCGCAGGCTCGGCGGGCGCCGACAACAGGGTGACAGCGGCGGCGCGAGGGGAAGATGTCGGCAAATTGTGGCGGCAACATTACAGATTTGTAATCTAGAGAGGCAAGTCCCGTGCCCAGCGAGAATTGCGAGTAGTTTTTGTTTAAGTATCTGTTTTATTTATTAAAAACGTAACATGATTGCCTGTTCACATTCAAGTTACTGGCCGATTGCGCCACCCGTTGCAAATCGATTGCGGGGCAGTTTGCGGTTCTCGTGAGAATTGGGTCGCAATTGTGACGGCGACTCGCGGTTGCGCTTGTGCCGGCAGAGCGGCAATGCGATACCGCTGACCTGCCCGGCAAGTGGCCGGGAGATCATTTGAGCCTCAGAAATGCCTGTTTCGCAGCATCCTGTGGTCGGCCAGATTCGCGTTCAATTCGGATTGTCTGATGTTCTTTTACGTTGCCAAGGTCGGCGGTTTTTTTCTGCAACCGTCCAATTTCCTGCTTGCCCTCGTGCTGATCGGCCTGTTGATCGGCCTGCGCAGCTCCTGGCGCAAGACCGGCCGACGGTTGATCTGGCTGGGAGCGCTCGGTCTTGCGATCTGCGGGTTCTCGCCTGCCGCAAACTGGCTGATCCAGCCGCTTGAGGACCGATATGCAAGGCCTGCCGAGCTTGACGGTTTTGACGGCATCATCGTTCTGGGCGGGGCGGTCGATACGATTGTGACAGGTGGGCGCGGCGACACCGCTTTGACCATGTCCGCAGAGCGCATCACCATTACCGCACGCCTTGCGAAGCAACTGCCTGACGCGATTGTTGTTCACACGGGCGGGCAGGGGATCATCGTGTCGTCGCAGGCGACAGAAGCGGAAGGCGCCGCGCGGCTTTTCGCCGACTTCGGCATTCCCGCAGACAAGGTCGTCCTGGAGGACGTTTCCAAAAACACCTGGCAGAACGCGGTTCTGGCAAAGGAACTCGTCAAACCCGAACCTGGTCAAAAATGGCTTCTGGTGACCTCGGCCTATCACATGCCGCGGGCAATGGGCGTTTTTGAATCCGCCGGCTGGACCGGAGTGACCGCCTATCCGGTCGACTACCGAACCCGCGGCGTGGAAGATCGTTCGCTCGGTTTCAGTGGCGCTTCCAAGGGCCTCAGACGATTTGACGTTGCGTTCCGCGAATGGGCCGGGCTTGCCGTCTACTGGCTGATGGGCCGGAGCACGGCGTTCCTTCCCGGACCGTAAAGTCGAAATTCCCTTTCAACTTTGCTGTGCATTTGAAACCCAACCTCTTTTACCGGCAAACGGTCGATCCCATATACTGATCGGTATCCAGGGTTTGAAAGGACGTGGGCAGATGGTCCTCGAAGCGCCGCTCGTTGCGGCAGACGTTGTGCAATGGCTTTACAGCGATGCGCCGCACCTCAAAGGCACGCTAGAAATCGTCAGCGAGCTGGGAGAGCGTTTGCGCGCAGGAAGCGTACCTGTCGACAGGGTGACCACCGGCATTTGGGTGGTGCACCCCAATGTGCGCGCCGAAGGATCCATCTGGACCAGCAGCAAGGCGCCGGAGCTCGTTCTTTACACGGCCGATGCCAAGACATCCGATGATTATCAGAAGAGCCCGATCAAGCGGGTGCATGAAACGCAGAAGCCGGTTCGGGTCGAAATCGAGCGTGACCCGGTTGCGGCCGCTCAGTATCCGATTTCCGAGGATCTGCGCGAAGAAGGGTATACGGACTATATTGCCCTGCCGATGCCGTTTTCCGACGGATCTGTGAAAGTGGCGAGCTTCTCGACCAAGGCGCCGGGCGGGTTTTCTGGCTCCCATATCAGCGTGTTTGAATCGCTCATCCGGCCGCTTGCCCTTGTGTGCGAACTCAAGACATTGCGGCGCACCGCCGAGACGGTTCTGGACACCTATGTCGGTCCTCGCGCCGGCGGCAAGGTTCTGGACGGAACGACACGGCGCGGAGAAGGCGAATGGATCAAGGCGATCGTCAGCTTTGCTGATATTCGCGGGTTCACGCGCCTGTCCAACACGCTGCCGGCTGACAAGATCGTTCTGTTCCTGAACAAGTATTTTGGAGCGATGACCGCGGCCGTGGAAGCGCATGGCGGAGAGGTGCTGAAATTCATCGGCGATGAGGTCATGGCGATCTTCCCCTACGAAACGGAGGAAGAAGCCCGGGATGCCGCCATGCGCGCACTGCTGGCCGCCCGGGACACGCTTTCGCGGATTGCCGAGATCAATGCCGAGAAGTCCTGCGTTCAAACGCCTGACATGAGCGTCGGTATCGCGCTGCATGCCGGTGATGTCTTTTACGGCAATGTCGGCAGCGAAACGCGGCTGGACTTCACGGTGGTCGGACCTGCGGTCAATCTCGCGGCCAGGATCGCCGAACTTGCCAAGGACCTCGAACGCCAGGTGCTCGTATCCGATGCCATTGCCGACATCATGGGATGCCGGTCCGGGCTGTTTGGCCAGTATCAGGTGAAAGGGTTCGACGATCCGGTGTCCGTGTATTCGCCCGATATGTCTGCCGACGCAGCCGTCGGGTATTGCCCGGAAAACACCGCAGAACGGGCCCGGGACGCGAACTGACGCCGGATCAGGACCAGAAGCACGGCGAGCGTGGTTGCCGCGAAGACATACGGTCCGGCAAACCAGCCAAGAAATCCGATCGAGAAAAAGAACGCACGCTGGCCGCGATTGAAATGGCGGCCGGCGAGCACATTGAGTTCGGCCGCCTGAGACGCCATCTTCTCGATGGTCTCCCTGGAGGCTCTGCTCTTTTCCGGCACGGCCCCCATGATGATGCTGGCATAGTTGAACAGCCGGTAGGCCCAGCCGAACTTGAAAAATCCATAGGCGAAAATCAGCATCAAGCCCAGGACCTTGATTTCCCAGAGCGCGCGGCTGTCGGCGACCGGGATCGACAGGTCGCCCGCGACCTGAAGAATGCGGTCGGTGGCATCCAGCAGGGCAAAGCCGCCACCTATGGCCAGAAGCGAGGTGGAGGCAAAAAAGGCAGTGCCCTGCTGCAGGCCGCCCATGATCGAGGTGTCCATGATGCGTACGTCGCGCGAACACATGGACAGCATCCAGCCACGCCGGTAGTCGTCCATGGCGCTCGACAGGGTCTTCTTGCGCAAGGGGCTGATGTCGACGAGAAAATTGAACCCGAACCAGGCGACGAGAAACCATGCGGCGGCGGCCAAATCCAATTGCGACAGCACCTGCATCGCGATCCCTTCTTCTAGCTGCGGGCGAATCCAGGCCCTGTGAGAGTCATATCAGAGTTTTTCACCGTCCATAAGGATGGTTCCGTTAACGTAAGTTGCTGAAATTCCGCGCAGATCCGAGCTCTGCAAAAATGGCTCAGCAGCTGCTCCATTTTTGCGCTTGCGAAATGGTAAGGGATCGTTTACCTCCTCGCCTCAATGGCGCCATATTTGGGTTCGCAGGGGACGGGCGCCGCATAACATGTGTAGGGTTTTTATGGACGAAAACGTGCAGAAATCTTGTTGGAGCGTCACTCTTTGGACTGTCGCTGCAGTGGGCCTCGCCTTGACGATGGTCCTTCTGTTCAACGATGTTGAGAGTGCACAACAGGCCGTCGCCGTCGCCCAATAAGGTCACGGGACGCGAAACATCAAAGGCGCAGCGACTGGCTGCGCCTTTTTTCGTTCAACTACCGCTTTTTTCTGTCCGCGGGACAGCGCCGGGCCGGTTGGAAGGGCCGAACACCTGCCGGAACTCCATCTGCCGGACGACCGTCTTGGAACCGGGCCGGCTGATCAGGAAGCCGGTCAGGGCGCGCTCACCCAGGGGGAAGAGCACCAATTGCACCTGTCCGTGGCGTGGCCACGCGATGTCGGCCCCCCAGGCAGGGACCTCTTCGCGGCTGGCCTTGTCCAGGAGAGCCTGAATGTCCTTGCCGTGCAGCAGCGCGGTGTCCTCTGCATTCCACTCCAGGCCGGCAAGGCCTCTTTCCAGCGGGAACAGCCGGAGAGCGGATCCGTTGATCTCGAGCAGGAGACTGTTGTCGCCTTGGGGCGCAATTATGGCCGTGCCGACCGTATGGTCTCTTTCCAGGGCGGTGCGCACGCCGTCTTTCTGAGAGAAGCCTTCGGTATTTACAACCCGGTAGGTGCCCGCAGGCACGATCTCTTCAGCCCGGAGAGGGGCTGCAAGGCAAAAAACCATGAAGATCATTGCGAGCAGTTTTGACAAGAGCCGGTCCTAGCTGAGCTTTTGCCCAATTCTAGCTTCGCAGAGATTGAAAAAGTCTTTGCCAGACCAAACAGTCAGGAGGTCTTGTTCGACAGGAGACTTGCCTATCTGGACAGGGAGACAATCAGGTCTTCGACTGTCGACTGTTCGGGCTGCCACCCCGTGACGCGTTGGGCGTGAGCCGTGTCCACGCTCTGAGACAAGGCATACCCGGCGCTCCAGTCCGTGTCCGGATCGGCGCCTTCCGGTGGTCCAATCGTGACAACATCCAGCGGGTGGCCGTGGCGCGCTGAGATATGGGCTGCCAGGTGACCAACGGAAATTCCGGAAATGGAGCTGGCGATGAGCGAGAGCCGGAACCGGGCGTGCTTGAGCGCAACGGCATAAAGCGCGGCCAGGTCCTCGATTTCCACCAGCGGCCAGAGGGTCTCAGCTGTTGCCCGGGTTTCGAAGGGCTGACCGGCCTTCAGGGCCCGGGTCATGTCCGCAATGGGGCCTGAGTCCCGGCTGCAGGCAAGCGCCGGATGCACGACAGCCAGGTTGAGATCCGTGCCGTGCGACAGGGTGCGGATCGTCTCCGTCATGAAGCGGAACGCCGGAAGCGGCGCAAACGGCGTTTTTTCGGTGATTTTCGTTGTGTTTCCCGTGGCAGGAAACAGCCAGATGCCACCCGTATAGACAACTTTCAACGGTTGTTGGCGATGCCGGGCGGCCTGCTTCAGGGCGAGCATGCTCTGCCGGTCGACGCGTCCCATGTCCTCTGAAAAGGTTGCCCCGGTGTGGATCACGGCGTCGCAGGCGGCGGCGCGTGAGACCCAGCTGTCCGGGTTGCGCAGATCGCCAGGATAGGCGTTCGCCCCCAACTGGCGCAGCCTGGCGGCTGACCCTTCGGAACGCGCCAGGCCGATGACCGTCGCGCCGCCCGAGACCAGCTTTCGAACCACCGCCGAGCCAATGCCGCCGGTGCCGCCTGTTACAAACACATCCATAGCCAGAGAGAACCTTTTTCCGGGAAACCATGCAAGCGTTAGCTCATGGGGGCATACCAAAATCCACTGCCGTTTCGCGGCCGGACCTTGACCTCTTCTGCAAGGCTGTTAGGTCAGGATTATGACGTTGCATCTGGTGAAACTGTGTGTCGGGGCCGACAGCGTGGAATCGCTTCAGGCCTGGATGGATTTCCGGCAGGAAACCGCGCGAAAAGCGGGGCTTCCGGCCGAATCCATTCACACAACGCGCATGGTGCCGACCCGCCGCGCGGAGATCCTGGACGGCGGCTCGCTCTACTGGGTGATCAAGGGCAAGATCCAGGTGCGCCAGCATCTGATCGATATTCGGCCCTTCACCGATGAAGCTGGCGTCAAGCGCTGCGACCTGGTCATGGAACCGCGGCTGATCCTGACGCACTATCAGCCGAAACGGCCCTTTCAGGGCTGGCGCTATCTCAAAGCCGAAGATGCTCCGGCGGATCTCAAGCTTGGTGGCAATGCTCAGGCGATGCCGGACGAGATGCGCCGCGACCTGACCGAACTCTGTCTGCTTTGAGGACACCGCCCGGCGGGGTCAGTTGTCAGCTTCCAGCGCCTTGTTGAGGTGCTTCAGCAGGGCATCAAGTGGTGGCCAGCTGCGGCCCAGGTCCGGATTGTCCTTTTTCCGTGTCATCGCCAGATGGGCATAACCGTGGACAAGAGACCATACGAGGATCTCGATTTCATCGGGCGCAGTGCCATCCGGAACAAACGGCGCGCATGTCGAGCGCAGAATGTCATAGGCACCGGATGCATGCTTTTTGAAATCCTGATCGTCTTCGGAAAACCGACGGCTTGAAAAAATGAACAGGAACAGATCGGGATGCTCGGCCGCAAAATCCAAATAGCCGTGACAGATCGCGTTGAGGCGGTCCAGGGGCTCGGGAGAGGCCGCTTCAAGCCGGTCGGTCATGGCCTTTGAAAAAAGCTGGTAACCACGTGCTGCAATGGAGGTCGCAAGGCCGGCAATATTCTTGAAATGATAGGCAGGCGCGGCGTGCGAAACACCGGCCTTAGCTGCACATTCGCGCAATGACAATCCGTCCGGGCCACGTTCCCGCAGCATCTCGACGCCGGCGTCCACCAGTGCATTTCGGAGGGTGCCGTCGCGCTTGCGGCGGGGCGGGGAGGAATTCGTCATGAAAGCTTCATTCCCGATTTGCTTGACACTGTCAAGTTCATACCTATCTTGACAGTGTCAAGTATCAGGGGAGGTGGAATGATGAGGATCGGAAAAGCTGCCGGCTGGGCAGCCTTTGGCCTTGCCGCGGTGTCGTCTGTACTGGTCGCGCTGGTGTCCTACAGGTTCTTGCCGCTCGGCGTGGAAGGGGCCATGGACTTCATGGCGCATCATCTGGATGGCAATGCCTTGGCGCTGTACGGCCATATCGGTGTGGCGCCGATCGCGCTGGCGGTGATGCCGTTTCAGTTTCTGTCCGGTCTTCGCGCGCGCCGCCCGGCGGTGCATCGCTGGCTCGGCCGCCTTTATGTTGCAGCGATCCTGGTGTCCGGCCTGTCCGGTCTGCAACTGGCGTTTTACACGACGGCCGGCAGTTTTGCAGGAACGGGCTTCGCGCTTCTGGCGGTGATCTGGCTGGGCACAACAGGGGCGGCCCTGGTGTTTGCACTGAGACGCCAGT
This sequence comes from Labrenzia sp. VG12, assembly GCF_002237595.1. Taxonomy (NCBI): domain Bacteria; kingdom Pseudomonadati; phylum Pseudomonadota; class Alphaproteobacteria; order Hyphomicrobiales; family Stappiaceae; genus Labrenzia; species Labrenzia sp. VG12. The sequence goes on along the minus strand of NZ_CP022529.1, from coordinate 1,632,267 downwards.
TTGCCCGGCACCGTTTCTGGATGCTGCGCTCGGCGGCCCTGACCTTCGCCGCCGTCACCCTGCGGGTCTATCTCGGCATCCTGACCGGTCTCGGTGTCGAGTTTGAAACCGCCTATCAGCTCGTTGCGTGGCTGGCCTGGGTTCCGAACGCGCTGGTCATGGAGGCCTACCTGTGGACAGAGCGTCAGCGGAAAGGGGCTCTTACGCAGGCCCGCCCACAACTCTCCTGACCTGACAGAAGCAGAGACGTTCGGCCACGCTTGCCAAATCGCGTTCCGGGTCCCAATTTGAAAGGCAGAGACTGTCAGGAGGACCCGGCCGTGGTGGCAAGAACCGGCAAGAACAGCGTCGATCCGCTTGTGCGCCAGGAACAGAATGTGGCGCCGGCCTCTGCGGATGCCGAGATATCCGCGTTTCTGCAAAAGGCCAAGGACATGAAGCCGCCGCAGGGACAAAGGGGACGGCTGGTGTTTGCGCTGGACGCGACCATGAGCCGCCAGCCGACCTGGGACCAGGCCTGTCACATCCAGGCGGAAATGTTTCAGGAAGCCGGCAAGATTTCCGGCCTCCAGATCAAGTTGGTTTATTTCCGCGGTTTCGGGGAGTGCAGGGCTTCCCGCTGGTTTGACAGCGGCAGCGAACTGGCCAGCGTCATGGGGCGGATTTCCTGTCAGGGAGGTCGCACGCAGATCGGCAAGGTCCTGACGGCGGCTCTGAAAGCCGCAGGCGAGGAAAAGATCGCAGCGCTGGTCTATGTCGGCGACTGCATGGAAGAAGATGTCGACATGCTGTGTGACAAGGCCGGCCAACTCGGAATGCTGGGTGTGCCGATGTTCCTGTTCCAGGAGGGCCAGGATGGTGTCGCCGAACGGGCCTTTCGGGAAATGGCCCGGTTGACCAATGGTGCCTATTGCCGGTTCGAACCGGGTGCGGCGCGACAGCTGGCAGAACTCCTGAAGGCCGTCGCGGTTTACGCATCAGGTGGACGGGACGCGTTGAAGGCCCTTGAAAAACAGGGCGGGCAGGGGGCGCGCCTGCTCTTGGAACAACTCAAGCCAGGCTCATGATCTACCTTCTTATCGGCGTCATCATGCTGGCGGCTCTGGTGCTGCTGGGCAACACCTTCGTCACCGCAAGCCCTGCGGCCCTGGCAAGCACGCTGCGCACGATCGCAGGTGGTGTTTTGCTGGCGATTTCTGCCGCGTTTGCACTGACAGGCCGCTTTCTGCTGGCCATTCCTCTTGCCGGCCTCGGTCTTTCACTGCTTGGCGTGCCCGGGCTTCGAGGATTGACGGGCAGTTACAAGCCGAACAAGACGGCCGGGCAAAGGTCGCGGGTACGCACGGCGATGGTGGAAATGGAGCTGGATCACGACACCGGCGTCATGTCGGGAACCGTGTTGGCCGGCGGCTTTCAGGGCCGCGGGCTGGACGATCTGGATGATGCCGAACTGGAGACATTCTGGAAGGAAGCCGCCCAGGACGAACAGAGCCGGCAGTTAGTCGAAGCTTATCTCGACCGCAGGCTTGCCGGCTGGCGTGAACACTTCCAGTCGGATGGAACAGATGGGCAGGGAAGCTCGTCTGGCACGGGCCCCATGACAGATGAGGAGGCCTACCAGATCCTGGGGCTTGCGCCCAATGCCGGGGACGCGGAAATTCGAGCCGCGCACCGCAGGCTTATGATGCGGGTTCATCCCGACCAGGGAGGCTCCGGTTTCCTCGCGGCGAAAATCAACGAGGCTAAAGACACGCTTCTCAGAAGACATTGACGGCATCTCTTACGCAGTTACTGGTAGATGGCGAAGCAGGCGTATTTTGCCCTTTTGAGTGATTTGCAGGCTTTCCAGGCTGCAGATTTGGTGTCGAAGCCGACGAAGCGCGCCCGGTAAAGGGTCTGTCCGCCGGATTCAACTGGTTCGGTGTAGGGAACACGGCCGCGCAATGCGGAGCCGGTCCTGGCCTTGGCATTCTTCAGCATGGTGATTGCCTGGCCTTCGGTTTCGGTGGCCGCGATCTGAACCTGCCAGCCGGGTTCGGCTTCCATGGTCTCGGTTGTCGCAACGGTCACGGTGTCGTCCCTGGTCTCGGTCCTGTCGACCGAGACGGCCGGGATTGTCTCCACAGGCGTTGCGGCAACCGAAATGGTTTCCACCTGAACGCTGCGGGTCGGGGTGGGTCCTTCGGGCAGCGGCTGAGCCGCCTGGTTGTCGGCGCGTCTGGATTGTGCTGCCTGCAACAGAGCCGTCTTGGAAATGGAGTTCGTGGTCAGACTGCCGTCCGGGCTTTCCCGCGGAATGGGCGGCAGCGCGGTGGCGACGGCAAAGGTGCTGTCAAACCGGCGCTTGATGGCCTTTGGCGGCAGCGGAACATTGTCGCCAAAGCCTGGCACCGGAGCCGGAGCAGCGGTCACAACTGCGGCCGTTGCGAGAACAGGCTGCGCCTGCGATAGAACCGGGGCAGGGGCAGGTGTCGGAACTGCCTGCTTGCCGTTGGAAGACGTGAAGGCCAGAACCATCGGTGCTCCGGTCGCCGGCGCGGGTTCACTGCCGGGTTTTGCCGTCGGAAGCGGCGGGTTCTTGAGCGAAGCGGCGACGAAGGTCGGCTGAACGGCCCTGTTCTTGGCGATCAGCGGCGCGCTCTTCTTGCCCCGGCTTGCCTTCTTCAGGTACCGGCCGATCAGCTTGGTCATCTGGGCATTGCGGGACGCACCGGTCCTGCCACCCATGACGACGGCGACGATCTGGCGGCCACCCCGGTTGACAGACGTCACGAGGTTGAAGCCGGAGGCCCGGATATAGCCGGTCTTGATGCCGTCGACACCCTTGACCCGGCCGAGCAGCTTGTTGTGGTTGCCATACGTGCGCTTGCCGTATTTGTAGGAACGGGTCTTGAAGTAGCCGTAGTATTGCGGAAACCGCTCCTGGATGGCGATGCCGAGGCGCGCCATGTCCCGCGCAGTCGTGCGCTGACCCGAATTGGGCAATCCGTGCGGATTGCGGAACGTGGTCTTTTTCATGCCAAGCTGGCGCGCGGTCCGCGTCATGCGCTCGGCGAATTTCTTTTCAGATCCACCGATGTTTTCCGCAACCACCGTCGCAACGTCGTTGGCGGACTTGGTGACCAGTGCCAGGATCGCGTCCTTGACCTTGATGGTCTTGCCGGCCCTCAGTCCAAGCTTGGAGGGCGGCCGGCCAGCGGCATATTTTGAAACGGTCAGCCGGGAATTCAGAGACAGGCGTCCGGCCTCAAGCTCTTCAAAGACGACATAGAGTGTCATGATCTTGGTGAGCGAGGCCGGGTATCTGTAGGCATCGGCCGAAGACGCGTAGAGGGTCTTGCCGGTCTTGGCGTCGACGACGATACCCGCATATTTCGGGTTTGCCATCGCTGTCGCCGGGACGCTGAGCAAGAGTGCGCCGAGGGTCAGGATCTTGGCTGTGCGGACCAGGGTCCGTGCATTGCGAAAAAAACGCATCCCAAACACTATAACTATCCCATTCCGGGTTACGCGGTTTGTGTTCGGAGCTGCGCGGTGTGGATCTAACCCCCATGCGATTCAAACCGCCGCCCCATCGCTCTTGAGGTCATTTGATGGAATCACGGTTACGAATGTGTAAATGATCGACATAAAAACCACTTAAAAAAATAGATTTTTATTAGAGTTAATGCATAGTTAAGGGGGGTGTGCGAAAAATAGAAATCCTATTTTTCTTCTATTTGCTTCGCCTTAACTTGTATTATTTGTTAATTTTTCATTTCTTTGCGTGTGGTTGTTGTCTCGGCATCAGATGTAATCTCGATAGTGTCGGAGAAAGCGTTTTGCTCTACCTGGCTCTTGAGCTCGAGAACAGTTGTCGAGCATCTGGTTCATTTTTGTCCCGCGTTCGGGTGTATAAATCTTACGTTGCGGTAAGAAATGTGAAATACCCGTAATGGTTGTTTTTGCACCGCAAAATCGCCTTGACACTTTTTGTGCAGTGCATTACGAAGAAATCTTGTTAGGTAACGCGACAAGCACGCAGGTTGGCGAGAGCGGTTCTCTCAAGCGCTGAGATGGCCAATCCGCGGGATGAGGGCAGTGAAAATGATGAACAACTTTGATGAACTCCAGAAGATGAGCAAAGACAACATGGACATGGCCATGGAGTCCTTCGGTTCCGTCAGCAAGGGTTTTCAGGCGATCGCCGCCGAAATGGCCGATTACCAGAAGAAGTCCTTCGAAGAAGGCACGGCCGCCGTTGAGAAGCTGGTTGCTTCCAAGTCTCTCGACAAGGCATTCGAAGCTCAGGCCGATTACGCCAAGTCCGCTTACGAGGGTTTCGTCGGCGAAATGACCAAGCTCGGTGAAATGGTCACCGACATGTCCAAAGACGCCTACAAGCCGTATGAAGGCGTTCTCGGCAAATTGGCCAAGTAAGCATCTTTTCGAGCCGCCGAAAGGCGCTGAGAGGTTTGGAACCCGGCTCCCAGGAGCCGGGTTTTGTTATATGCACAGATTTACCATGCCTGTTGCCGGCGCGCCGAGGCACGCTGCGGGTTGGCGCTGAATTGCGATAGCGCCCCATCTTTTAATCGCTTTCAAGAAACCTACATTCAGCCTTGACGACGGTGCTTCTTAAGCAAATGCACCGTTCACCTTAATGTTGATGAAATCGACCATTGCGCGAGCGCGGCTTGCGCGGCAGGATTACCAGAGAAGAACATCGGTCTGCAGCGCGGGCTGTGTCGCGGGAAGAAAGCTCCGGACATGCTGCGTGTGATCTGCTGACCGGAATGCGAAACTGGTGATGGCCGGAGTGATTGAGGCAAAAGAAACGGCAATGGCGGCGGGCTCTGATTATGACAATGACGGTGGTGACGCCGGAACGGTTGTCGTCACCCGAACCAAAACAGTTACCAAGCGGCCCAATCTCTATCGTGTGCTGCTCTTGAATGACGACTACACACCGATGGAGTTCGTCATTCACGTTGTGGAGAACTTCTTCCAGAAAAACCGGGAAGAGGCCACACGGATTATGCTGCATGTTCACCATCATGGCGTCGGGGAGTGCGGGATCTTCTCCTACGAGGTCGCGGAGACGAAAGTCACCCAGGTGATGGACTTTGCGCGCAAGCATCAGCACCCGCTGCAATGCGTCATGGAAAAAAAGTGAGGACCAAATCACGTGCCTTCCTTCTCACGCAGTCTTGAAAAAGCCCTCCATCAGGCTCTGGCCTTTGCCAACGAGCGGCAACAGGAATATGCAACACTGGAGCATCTCCTGCTGGCCTTGCTGGATGATCAGGATGCGGCTGCCGTCATGCGGGCGTGCAATGTGGATCTGGATACGATCCGCCGCAACCTGATTGAATATATCGAGACGGAACTGGACAATCTGGTTACCGACAGTGACGAGGACTCCAAACCGACGGCTGGGTTCCAGCGTGTCATTCAGCGCGCGGTGATTCACGTTCAGTCTTCCGGCCGGGAAGAAGTGACCGGGGCCAACGTGTTGGTCGCGATCTTCGCCGAGCGCGAAAGCCATGCGGCCTATTTCCTGCAGGACCAGGACATGACCCGCTACGACGCGGTCAACTATATCTCGCATGGAATCGCCAAGAGACCTGGCATGTCCGAGGCCCGCCCGGTTGAGGGCGCGGACGAGGAAGACGTGCTGCCCGGCGCGGAAACCGACAAGAAGTCCAACCAGAAGACGGACGCTCTTGAAGCCTATTGCGTCAATCTCAACGACAAGGCCGAGAAGGGCAAGATCGATCCGTTGATCGGCCGCGACAGCGAGATCCAGCGCACGATCCAGATCCTGTGCCGGCGGTCCAAGAACAACCCGCTCTTCGTCGGTGATCCCGGCGTTGGCAAGACGGCGATCGCGGAAGGCCTGGCGCACCGGATCGTCAATGGCGATGTGCCGGATGTTCTGGAAGACGCCACGATCTTCTCGCTCGACATGGGCTCGCTGCTCGCCGGAACGCGGTATCGCGGCGACTTCGAAGAGCGCCTGAAGCAGGTGGTCAAGGAAGTCGAGGACTATCCCGGTGCCGTGATGTTCATCGACGAGATCCACACGGTGATCGGCGCCGGCGCCACGTCGGGCGGCGCGATGGATGCGTCGAACCTGTTGAAGCCGGCCCTTGCATCCGGTGCGATTCGCTGCATCGGCTCGACGACCTACAAGGAATACCGCCAGTTCTTCGAAAAGGACCGGGCGCTGGTGCGCCGGTTCCAGAAGATCGATGTCAATGAACCGTCCATCCCGGACGCAATCGATATTCTGAAGGGCCTGAAGCCCTATTTCGAAGACTTCCACAAGGTCCGCTACACCCAGGATGCCATCAAGACGGCCGTGGAACTGTCGGCAAAATACATTTCCGACCGGAAGCTGCCGGATAAGGCAATTGATGTTCTCGACGAGACCGGCGCGTCCCAGATGCTGGTGCCGGAAGCCCGTCGCCGCAAGACCATCGGGGTCAAGGAAATCGAGAACACCATTGCCACCATGGCAAGGATCCCGCCGAAATCCGTTTCCAAGGATGACGCAGAGGTTCTGGAGAATCTCGGCAAGGAACTGAAACGGGTTGTTTACGGTCAGGACCAGGCCATCGAAACCCTGGCGTCGGCGATCAAGCTGGCCCGGGCAGGCCTGCGCGAGCCGGACAAGCCGATCGGCAGCTATCTGTTCTCCGGCCCGACCGGCGTCGGCAAGACCGAAGTGGCGCGTCAGCTGGCGTCGTCGCTTGGGGTCGAGCTGATCCGCTTCGACATGTCGGAATATATGGAACGGCACACGGTGTCCCGTCTGATCGGCGCGCCTCCGGGTTATGTCGGTTTCGACCAGGGCGGTCTACTGACCGATGGCGTCGACCAGCATCCGCATTGCGTGCTGCTGCTTGATGAAATCGAAAAGGCCCATCCGGACCTCTTCAACATCCTTCTGCAGGTGATGGATCACGGCAAGCTGACCGATCACAACGGCAAGCAGGTCGATTTCCGCAATGTCATTGTGATCATGACCACCAATGCCGGTGCTGCGGACATGGCGAAGATGCCGGTCGGCTTCAACCGGGTAAAGCGGGAAGGCGATGACGCGGAAGCGATCAACAAGCTGTTCACGCCGGAGTTCCGGAACCGCCTAGACGCGATCATTCCGTTCGGCAACCTGCCGATGGAAGTCGTCTACAAGGTCGTCGACAAGTTCGTCATGCAGCTGGAAGTCCAGCTGGCGGATCGTGGTGTGACCTTCGAGCTGACCGAGGATGCCACCAAGTGGCTGGCAGACAAGGGCTATGACAGCCAGATGGGGGCCCGGCCACTCGGCCGGATCATCCAGGAGCACATCAAGCGGCCATTGGCCGACGAGGTGCTGTTCGGCAAGCTCAAGAAGGGCGGCATGGTCAAGGTGTCGGTGTCCGAAGACGGCAAGGGCCTGTTGCTGGAGAGCATCGAGGAACGTGCCACGCCGCCGAAGCCGAAGGCCAAGACGGAGGCCAAACCCAAGCCGAAGCGGAAGCGCAAACCGGCGGCCAAGGCGGCAGCTGCCAAGGACAGCAAGTCATCGGGCAAGGGTGGCAGCGCCAAGAAAAGCCTGGTGCCGAAAGTGCCGCTGGCCGACTAGGTCTGAACCTGAAACTGCAAAAGCCCCGGAGAGATCCGGGGCTTTTTCCTTGAGCCGAGTATCTTTCTTCCCGGTCTTCGCTCCGCTGCGCCCGGGATGACAAATCGGAGGAAGATGACGGTCGAAGATCTTCTCCAGCTACTCAGCCGCTTCAGCAGCAGTAGCTCCAGTTTCCTTAAGCGGTCGGCCCAGACTACTTTCCAGTCTCTGCCTGTGGTTCTCCAGAAAGGTGCGGCCGGTCTCGTAGCCGACCTCGAACAGGAACGACAGGTTCGAGTGGCTCCAGTCGAGGATCTTCGGCCAGTGATCCTCCGGAATATGCCTGCGGAAGGGCATGCGTAGCAATTCGGAGCGGCGGCTGTGGGTAGCGGTGCAGGTGGAAGGAACACCCGCGGCCAGTTCGCGCTCTTTCAGGTAGATTTCACGCTCGCGCACAAAAGCTGCGTAATCCGCGCCGGCAAGATCTGCCAGTTGCTGCAGCCGGCTGTCGGACTGGTCATTCAGGTGGATGGTCATTGCGGTCTGGAACGCCACCAGATCGACATCGGCGCTGCCAAGCAGGTCGGTCAGCGCGTATAGCTCTCGTTCGGCCCGAATGAGATCGCGCTTGTCCTTGAAGGCGCCGCTGTCGGTCTCCGCCAGATCAGAGGCCTTGTCGAGTGCGGTCAGAAACCGGTTCTGTGCGTGCCGTGCGCGCCTGTCCTTGAATTGTTCGAGACTGTTTTCCGTCAGCCGGGTGAGGGGGGCAATGATCGACTGGACCCAGGCATCGGTGAGGTCCCGGGGTTCATCGACCAGTTTGCGATGGCCCAGAATATCGAAGAAGATGATGGTATCGACGTCGCCGTCGACCATGACATCGTCCGGGTTCAGCTTCAGCGGATCGAAGGCGGACCCTTCCAGATAGGTCTTTTCACCCCCGGCACCGTCAGACAGCTTGTAGGGCTCGTAGATGAAGGGCATCGCGAGCGCCGCCTTGCAGTGGTCCAGGCTGAGATCTTCCCGGTCGAAGGAAACGTCTGCCCGGTCCTCGATGCAATAGGCGCCCAGGCGGAAACCTGCCTCGCCGAGATTGTCCAGAAAGGCGTCGAAATCGACGAGCCCTTCGATCCAGGACGGCGGCTGACACAGACCCTTGCTCCAGGGCGTGAGACTGGAGGGCATGAAGGTGGCCGACATCAGCGCCATCCAGTCGCTGAAAAGGCGCTGTTCCGGCGTGTCACGGGGGGCCTGGAAAAACAGGTTGAAGGCTGGGGCCAGTGCTTCGGCGACCGGGCCCGGCTTCTGGAAGACTTTGTAATTGATGGGCAGAAATTGGTAGATCAGGTCCTCGACGCCCATGGTGCTGGTGGCTCTGAAGGCGCGCCGGCGTGCCTCACCAAGGCTTTCGGCGGGATTCAGGCGACTTGGCGACACATAGAGCAGGCCCGCCAACATGCCGGCGCCGGTTGTCGACATCACCTTGAAGTCAAGCCCGGCTTCCTCAAGGGCCAGTAACGCGCCACTCATAAGCGGCAGATGTGGGGCGCCGCCCCCCAGAACCAGTCCAATCGGCATTTTGAAAATCCCTGAAACAACAATTAGGAGTTTAGGGTATCACAGTTTACGACCGTTGAAATTGACAATTGTGCTTTGCAGCATCGCAGCGTTCCGAGAGACGCATTCACAGCATTGATCCAATCCATTCAGCAATATCATTTGCTGAATGCGGCCTGGCTTCCTAGGTTTCCCGGACCGCATTCAATTGGAGAAACGAGATGACCGACAGCAAGGTAGCCCTGATCACGGCCGGGGGGTCCGGCATGGGCGCGGACGCTGCACGCAGGCTGGCCGCCGATGGCTTCAAGGTGGGGATCCTGTCCTCTTCCGGCAAAGGCGAGGCCTTGGCAGCCGAGCTGGGCGGTTTTGGGTTTACAGGCTCCAATCTGGTCAATGAAGACCTGGAGTTTTTTATCAAGAAGTCCATGGAACAGCTTGGTCGTGTTGATGTTCTGGTCAACTCGTCCGGTCACGGTCCAAAAGGGGATATTCTGGAAATCTCCGACGAGGACTGGCATCTCGGCATGGATTATTACCTGATGAACGTCATCCGCCCGAGCCGCCTTGTCGCGCCGATCATGGCCGCGCAAGGGGGCGGTACGGTCATCAATATTTCCACTTTCGCCACGTTCGAGCCGGATCCGATGTTTCCGACCTCAGGTGTCTTTCGGGCAGGGCTTGCCAGCTTTACCAAGCTCTTCTCCGACAAGTTCGCCGCCGACAACGTGCGCATGAACAACGTTCTGCCCGGTTTCATCGACAGCTTGCCGGAAAAGGAAGACCGGCGATCCCGCATCCCCATGGGGCGCTATGGCCGCTCAGACGAGATTTCCAGCCTGATTTCCTACCTCGCCAGCGACGCGGCGGCCTATGTCACGGGGCAGAACATCCGGATCGATGGCGGGCTGACGCGGTCGGTCTAGGAGCTCCTGGCGGCAAAAAGATCCGGGTCCGGAAAAAGATAAACCGGGAAATCCCGGATGGGTTCCAGCATGCGCTGCTTGATGGTTCTGGAAAAAAGCCTGTCGAAATCGATGGATTTCATGGGCTCCGTCTGGCCACTCTCGTGCCAGTCGACCAGCGCGTTGACGGTGTGAAAGGCAAGATGGTCAAGCCCGTCGGTGACCTTGCTGTAATAGGCGATCGGGTCATGCGGGAAACTGCCATCCGCCTGGCGGATATTGATCGGCGGCGAAGACCCGAGGATCTGGCCGTCGTCGATTGCCTCATTCATGAAATGCACCGTCCAGCACGTAGATTGCGCGTCCCGCGTCCTGCTGTCCTCGAACGGCGCCGGACCGGCGCCGAAGCCGTTGGCGAGATCCGACGGGTGCATGTTGATCACGCCCAGATTGGCAAGTTGCAGAAAAGGCTTGTCGATCAGTTGTCCGAAACCGCAGCACAGAACTGAGTCCGGTTTGAGCTCGGCGAGCGTGGAGCGGAACCAGTCATCCTTGATGTCGCCGGTAAAGACGGGGATGCCGGCTGACAGCGCCAGTTTCACGGTCTCGGCCTCGATCTGACGGCGTTCGTCTTCTTCGAAATGATGCCAGATCCGTTTCTTGGCACTGACCTTCGCATCCGGATTAAGCGGATCGTCGGTCAGAACACAGACGATATGGAACGCTTCCGGAGACCGCCTGGACACCGCGAGCAGCGTCTTGAGCATGAGGAAACCGACCGGCAGGCTCGCGATGACCGCCAGTCGCAGGGTGCCGTCGGCCGGAACGGGCCTTGGGTCTGTGCTTGGTTCGATAAACTCTCCCCAGCGCACGCTCAGGTCGGAATAAACGTGATCGGCCAGACGCAGGCCCTTGAGATAACGGTTGAGCCATTGGTCCTTGCCGAGATCTGCCATGCCTTGTCTCCGTAACGCTTTGCATTGCTTCCCCTGTCATGCAACGTGTGCAGGTCTGCCATGTCAATGTGGGATTGCTTTTGGAAGGTGCGTTGATTGACAAGCAGGCAGGGCGCCGAATTATAAGGTTGCCTTACGATTTAGTTTCAAATGAGATCATGGCGCCGATGGGAGACGAGACCTCCGACCAGATGACAGCTCCTGATCCGGAACCGGCAAGGGTCTGGATGGCACGTGGTGCGCGCGCGGCGGTGTCGATCCCGGCCTTTATCCTGACAGCGGCCTTTGTCGGCTATGCGGGGCTTGCACGCGAGACCGGCCTGTCCCTTGCCGAAACGCTGGCCATGACCGGGTTCATCTGGGCGCTGCCGTCCATCGTCGTTTTGACCGGCGCACTGTCTTCCGGCATGGGCCTGATCCCGGCCGGGATTGCCGTTGCGCTGGCCTCCGTCCGATTGATGCCCATGACCATGGCGCTGATGCCGATTATCAAGGTGCCGGGCAAGACCCGGACCTGGCAGCTGCTGATCGCCTCTCATTTCGTTGCCGTGACCGCCTGGGTCTTTGCGATGAAGAACCTGCCGGAGATGACGCGGGAAGGGCGCCTGCCGTTTTTCATCGGCTTTGGCGGCTCCGTGACCTGCTTTGTCTTCTGCATGACAGGCCTTGCCTATCTCCTGGTTGAGCGCCTGCCGGACATGGTCGCCGGCGCGCTGGTGCTGCTGACGCCGGTCTATTTCCTGTGTTCCCTGTGGGGCGCGGCGCGGGTCAATGCGGACAAGGCGGCCATGGTGGCCGGATTGGCCCTGGGACCGGTGTTTTTCCTCTACCTGGAAGGCCTTGACCTGCTCTGGACCGGTCTGGTTGGCGGCACACTTGCCTATCTGGTGACGCGGGTGATGCGGCGGGGGCTTTTCTGATGGACGGCCTGATGACCGATGCGGGGCTTGGCGACACCTGGTGGTGGCCCTTTGTCATGATCCTGGTGGCCGGCTGGCTGGCGACCGATGTCTGGCGCTGGCTTGGGGTGTTTGCCGGTGGCCGCCTGCGCGAAGACGGCGAATTGCTGATCTGGGTCCGCTGTGTCGCGACTGCGCTGGTCGCCGGCGTTATTTCCAAGCTGATCCTGTTTCCGCAGGGCATTCTCGCCGAAACGCCGCTCGCCTTGAGGCTGGCAGCCGCCGGTTTCGGCTTTGCCGCCTTTCTGCTCAGCCGGCAGCGGGTGATTGTCGGTGTCCTGGCGGCTGAAGCATTTCTTCTGGCCGGCTGGTTTCTGCTTGAGGCTGTCGAGGGGGCCGCCTAGCGGCCATATTGCTCGTAATTCGGAAACTGTTCGCGCAGATGATCGCGATAGGCCAGGACCCTGTCGCTGGACCCGCGTCCGTATTGCCGCCAGATCTGCCAGTCGTCCATGAAAACGAGATTCCGCTGTTCCTGGCTCAATCCGTTGAACGCCCGCCGGCGCGCACCGCCTGGCGGATAGCTGATGCCACGGAATGACGCATAATAAAGGCCTGCTTGCAGCTCCGCGCCCGCGATGAACTGGCACCCGGCACCACCTGCGACCATCGCAGCCTCGATATTGCTGACGGTTCCCAGTGCCGGGCCGGTCGGACCACAGGCCGAGACAGCCATAAAACGGCTGACAGAGGCGAAGCTGTTCATCGCCAGAAACACGAAGATCATCACGTCGGCATCAGCGCCAACTCCGGCTGCTCCGCTGTAAACGGCAACAGGGCCTGCAAAAGTTTCAGCCGACACAAAGGCACCGGCGGGACCCTTGTAGACATGGGTGCCCCAGGACTGCATTGTTTCCGTCGAGAAGGAGCCGCTCACGGGAAGCGGATAGAGGTCCAGGGAAATGCCTGCATTGAAGCCGCCAAGGAGAAATCTTGCGCGCTGGCCTGTTCCTTCTTCCTTGATATAGAGATTGATGGCACCGGCTCCGACGGAAGACTCCAGACCAAAGCCGACATCCACTTCGATATCCGCATGTGACAGGCCGTCAAATCGCCAGGATGTTCTGTGAAACATGATCTCAACTCCTTCTGCTGTGCCTCCGTATCTACCGGTCTGCCCGGTCGTTGCCCGTGATCGCTGTCACGCATAACGCAGGCGTTATCAGGCGTGAAAACTGGCGGATTGGACGTGAAGACACCGTCAGCGCGATGCATAGAGACTTGCAAAAAAGAGGTGTTCAATCTGTGGCTGCCGACGGATCGATGCGGTAGCCTGAAGGCGAAGAGAACCGGACTTCCGAGTGAGGAGAGAACAATGGCCGATCAGGTGGAACTGTTTTATGCCCCTCAAACCCGCGCGACAGGGGTGCGGGTTCTTCTGGAAGAACTCGATGCCCCGTACAAGCTGAACGTCCTGAATTTCAAGCTCGGTGAAAACCGGCGCTCCGATTACCTCGCGATCAACCCGGCGGGCAAGGTGCCGGCGCTTCGCCGTGGTGATTCCGTCGTCACAGAGCAGGTCGCCATCTATCTTTATCTGGCCGATCTTTTTCCCGAGAAAGGGCTGACACCGTCCCTGGAGGATGCGCGCCGCGGCCCCTATCTGCGCTGGTTCGTTCACATGGCGTCGTGTTTCGAACCTGCGCTGGTCGACCGAGCGCTGAAGAGGGAGGAACCGCCGCAAACCATGTCGCCCTATGGCAGTTTTGAAACCGTCATGGAGAACATGCGCGCACAGCTGGCAAAGGGACCTTATGTGCTGGGCGACGAGATGACCGCGGTCGACGTGCTCTGGGCGATGGGGCTGCGATGGGGCATGGCCTTTGGTCTCGTCCCCGAATTCGACGAGTTCAGGGCCTATACGGAACGGTATTTTTCACGGCCGGCGCCCGTCAAGGTGCTGCAGGAGGACCAGAACATGGTCAAGGAACAGGAAGACGCCGCCATTCATGCCGGAGTCGCCTGAACAATAGTGGCCTGACCCATCCCGGCGAAAAGATCAGGCCAGGTCTGGCAGGGGAGAGACGGAGCCCACCCAGTCGCGTCTCAGATGTGCCAGGATGGCCTGAACCGTGTCGCCGTCATCCCGACCGACCTGCTGCCAGTCGAGCCAGGTGCCGTCATCGACAACTTCACCGTTTTCCAGGCACTCAAAGAAGAGATCGCACCAAAGATCGTATGACGAACGCAGGATCTGAGGTTCGGGAACGCTCAGTTCCAGGGTCACATACTCATTCGACTGCAGTTCGACCTCCGACAGCAGCATATGGGCAAGATCTGCAAGTTGCTCCGGCCGGGCTTCGTAGGCCCAGACCGGTGGAGAGGCGCCGTCGGTCAGGTTGAGACGTTCCAGCTGTGAAGCGGCATAAGCGTAGGCGGTCCGGAGATTGCCGGTCGCGCCTATGCCGTTCCAGGTCGGGGTATAGAGGCCGACCGGATCAAACAGGTTCAGGATCAGCGCGCGCTGGAATGTGAACAGGCGCACACGCTCCATGGCCTTTGCCAATGGATCGAGCGATCAGGCGAGGGCGGCCCGGATCTTGTCCGCATGGCCCGCCAGGAGGTCATTATCTGCCATCTCGCCCGTGTGCGGCTTGAGCGATACGCCGTCAAAGCGCGGGATCACGTGAACATGGGTGTGGAACACCACCTGGCCACCGGCCGGTTCAGAGAACTGCTGAATGGTGGTGCCGTCCGCGCCGAAGGCCTTTACCACCGTTCGAGCCATCTTCTGGACCGTCGCCATGACCGCGTTGAGGTCCTCTGACGCAATATCGAAGATGTTGCGGGACGGTGCCTTGGGAATCACCAGGATATGACCGTCGCCGCGCGGCATGATGTCCATGATCACCAGTGTCTTGTCGTCTTCATAGACCGTGTGGCTCGGCAACTCACCACGCAGGATCTTGGCAAAGACATTCTGGTCGTCATAGGCAGGAGTGGACATGGTTGGTTCTTCCTCGTGTAGCGGGTGCTGGTCCGGTCGCCTGGCGTTGCAGCAAATGTCCTGGACGCCGTCCGGCAGACGAATATCTTGACCTGAAGGTGGTATCAGTTTCCCGCGTCCTTGCAAGCGATGGCGAGCGTGAAGCCGGACAAGTGGTCGGCCATGCGTTCCGGAACCATGACCGCCTGCTCCGGCGCGCGACTTGGCGTTATGCCGTTCTGAAACAGGAACAGCTGCGCAATTTCGCCGCTGACTGCGAAGTTCACGTTCTGCGGTACGTCGCCGATAATCTCGGCCACTTTTTTGGCATCCAGTTTGGCGGCAACGACGCCAATGATTTCACCCTGGTGATTGACAACCGGGCCACCGGTCATGCCCTGCTGAACCGGAGCAGAAATCTGAACTGTTACCCCCGTTCCGGCCAGTCCCTTGAGAGAGGTGACTGCACCGCGGGTCACGTTGAAGCCGCCGAGAATCCCTGACAGGGGATAACCTGCAACCGTTACATCCATGTTGAGTGCCGCCGGAGCGCGGGCGAAGGCGGCAGGATTTTCCACTGTCAGGCCAGGCACTTCCAGGAGAGCAAGATCGAATTCCGGATCCCTGGCAGTCAATGAGGCCGGGTGTCCGGAAACCTTCAGGCCGGCGCAGCCTTCCAGTGCGTGCAAACTGGTCAGGACATGTCCTTGCGAGGATACGGCGAACCCTGTTGCTACAGCGTTTCTGGCCGCCTCATCGGCATTTGGTTCGGCGGGTATTCCCTCTTCCGCAGCGGCTTCCTGCGCCCGGGCCAGCCGGTCCAGTTTCAGCACAACATGGTCGATCCCCTTGTTGAGCCGGTCTGAAGCAGTGACCGGTTCGCGGTAGCCGCGCATGATACTGGCCTTCACAAGGGCAAAGTCACGTGCGTCGTCCCGGCTGGCATAAATGCCGACAGTCGCCCAGCGACCGTCATCCAGACGTTGCGAATAGATATAGACAAGCCGATCTTCGTAGGAAGCCGTGGTCGTCCAGACAGCCTCGTCTCTTTGCTTCTCGATGCTGGCCACATCGGCCGGATCGCGTGAATGGTACTTGTCCATCCGGGCCTTGCTGTTTCTGAAGATCTCGTATTCGAGCGAGCTGTCCAGATCCTTGAAGGAAACATTGTTTTCCGCCACTTCAAGGTTGGCGAATGGGATCAGAAGGGAAATTCCCATGTGGTCCAGATGGTGGCTTTTCCAGCGACGGACCTGAAACACGGAATCCGTATCAAAGGCCATCAGAAGTGCAGCCCAATTCGGTACCGGACCTGGCAGATTGGACGTTGCGAAAAAACGCTCCATCGCAGCTTGGGTCTCACGGTTCCAGTCGCCGTTCAGCGGGCCGTCATAATCGGCGTAAAGGATGAGGCCGGCTTGCAGGAATGTTCGCTCGTTGCTGGTCAGCTCTCCGGGCTGAAAGGGAGCCCCCAGGTCCAGAAGTTTGTCAGCTGCGGCAGCTGTGCCGGCCCACACGAGACAAAGACAGGCGCAGCAGAGGAACTGGCGGAAAAAGCGGGCAAGTCGGTTCGCAATCGGCACTGTTGAATCCTGTCCGGAAAATCTAGAAGCAGTTGATCAGAAACGTGTAGGCGCTGAGCCGGGACGCGATTTCTTCCGGTGCGAGCGGCTCCCCGCTGACGGCTTTCCGGGGCGTAATGCCGTTTTGATGCAGGAACAGCTGGGCGTTTGTGCCGCGGATGGCAAAATTGACGTTTTGTGGAATGTCGCCGATGGCCTCCGCGATCGCTGTGGCATTCAGTTTGGCAACAACAACTCCAACGACCTGGCCCGAGGCATTGACCGCAGGGCCGCCGGAATTTCCCGGCTGAAGCGGTGCCGTGATCTGCATGTTGACACCGCTGCCGCCGAGGCCCTTGCGGGCAGCAACAGTGCCACGCGTGATATTCAATCCGCCAAGCAGTCCGCTGAGCGGGAATCCCGCTGTCGTGATGTCCGAATTGAGTGCGGCCGGCGTGTCCGCGAAGATGGCAATGCCGGCCGGTTCAAGATCTGGGACATGAACCAGTGCGAGATCAAAGTTTTCGTCCTTGTCCACGATGAAGGCCGGTTTTCCACGGACCTTGAGGGCCCGGCATTCGTTCACGACGTGTGCATTGGTCAACAGGTACCCTTCGGCATTGACCGCAAAACCGGTTCCCGTGCCGCGTGGGTCGTCCTCTTTCCTGGTCTTGCCGTTTCCCGACCCGTTTTGACGTGGGGGCTTCTTTTCTTCTTCGGTCGCCTGTGCCTGGTCGAACTCTTCCAGGAAGCGATCTGTCAGCCTGTTGAAACGATTCGAAGGTTCAATGTCTGCGGAATTACCGCGAAACAGAGGAGCAATTACGACGAGCAGCCTGCCAACGTCTTCTCGTTCTGCTGCGACCAAGATGGTATTCCAGTTTCCGCGATTGTTCCGGGAATAAACAAAAACCACGCCATCAGTGTAGTCGACGAAACTGGCCCAGATCCGCTTTTGCCTGATGCTATAAATGAGTTCCGCACTGGGATCGCTCTTTTTGTGCGTCGCCCGCATTTCCGATCTGGACAGGACAAGTCTCCGAAGAGCCATGTCGCCCATGAAATAACTTTCACCTTCGTCCGACCCGTTGCTTTCATCTGCCTGCAGTTCGGGTGTCAAAAGGGTCTGATCAACGCCTGGAAACGTGGTTTGGCCCCAGCCCAGCAGCCTGAACTCCACGACCGTCGTTACGACCAGCTGCATCACATCCAGATTGGTTGGAGCATGATCTTCGTTCAGATCGATGCTGATGAATTTTTCCAGGGCCTCCTGGCTGTTGCGCCCCCACAAACCATCGAGATCATCGAAATAGTGCCGCTTGATGGTCAGTCCGGTCTGGAGAAACCTGATTTCCTCTCTTGTCAGCGTTGACGGACTGAAAGGCGCATCCGGCTCACTGAAGTCCATCGAATAGGCGTTGCCGAGGGCGACAAAGAAACTGACCAAACAACAAAGGAACAAGCGCATTCAAAATTCCGGAAAACAATCGGCCCAAATACAACTCTACTATGGAACAGCTAAATCACAGGTCGCAATGGGTTTGTGACACGATTGGAAGAAGTTGCAATTCCGAATGGGCCAACTGGCCGTTCTGGATTCCCCCAAATGCCCTTGCGAAGGTTCAGCGCGTCCCGCTTTGACTTTCTGTATTCTACTCCGCAGCAACTGTGGAAGCGCTGGTCAGGGACATTCCAAGTGCGGCCAGGCGGGTCCGTTCGGGCTTGTAAAACATCCAGTTGCCGATCCTCTTTCCCGTGACCAGGCCTGCTTCGGACAGTTTTTTCATGTGCGAGCTGACCGTTGGCTGCGTGAGACCAACCTTGTCGGTGATGAAGCCGACACAGACCCCGTCCTCGACAAGATCACCATCCTTTTGCGTCGGGAAGTGCGGGCGGGGGTCCAACAGCCACAAGAGGATCTGAAGCCGGACAGGGCTTGAAAGCGCGGACATGGCCGCGGCGCTTGACTTCACATCTATATTGATATTCATCTATATAGAAACTCTTCAATATGGTTGGTGAGGCGACTATGCAGAAATCTTTCCAGAATGTACAGGCGCAGGCCTATGCCAACGGTGCTGCGCGGGGCGCGCGTTATCTTCAGACCATCTCTTCGCGGCAGGTAAAGGCCGAGACCGGAGCGTTCGCACGGCTTGATCCCGGGTTGGCGACCGACGGCATGACGGTCGAGGCCATTCTTGATCTGATGGAAGAGGTCGGGGGCGAGGGCACCGTCGCGTCCGCAAGCGGCCGCTATTTCGGGTATGTCATCGGCGGGGCATTGCCTGCGGCATCTGCGGCGCGGGCCCTGTTGTCGGCCTGGGACCAGGTCGCCGATGCGCTGACGGGACCTTCTGTTGTGCGCATGGAGGAGACGGCAATCCGCTGGGCGGTCGATCTCCTGGGTTTGCCGGTCGGCACCAGCGGTGCCTTCACGACCGGCGCAACCATGGCGAACATGACACTCCTCGTGACGGCGCGCGATGCCTTGCTTGCCCGGCAGGGGCATGAACGCGGCGCTGGCCTTCATGGCGCTCCCAAGATTCGGATCGTGGCTAGTGCAGAGATCCATGCGACCGTTCTGAAGTCCTTGCGCATGGCGGGGCTTTCCAGCAATGACATTGAATGGGTGCCTGTAGACCGCGAGGGGCGCATGGATATTGGCGCGCTACCGGTGCTTGATGACCGCACGCTCGTGCTGGCACAGGCGGGAAATGTCTGTAGCGGTGCGTTCGATCCTTTCGAGGAGCTCGGCGAACTCTGTAAAGCTGCGGGAGCCTGGCTCCATGTCGATGGCGCCTTTGGCCTCTGGGCACGGGCATCGCGGCAGCTCGAGCACAGGCTCAAAGGACTGGAGAAGGCCGACAGCTGGGTCGTCGACAGCCACAAGACACTCAACACACCCTATGATGCCGGACTGGCCCTGTGCCGCCATCCGAAGGAGATGGAAGCCTCTATGGCAATCGGGGCCGGTTATCTGCCGGCCGCCGAGAGCAACCCCGCCAATCGGGCGCCGGAGTTCAGCCGGTCTGCCCGCGGAGCGGAAACCTGGGCAGCGCTTCTGTCTCTTGGGCGCAATGGCGTGGCGGAGATGGTCGAGCGGTTTCACCGACATGCCACGCGGATCGCAAGCGAGTTGCGGGCACTTGGATTCGAGGTGCCGCATCAGGTCCATTTCAATCAGGTGTTCACAACACTGCCGTCAGCGGAGGAGGCCTGTGCCAAAATCGCAGATCACGTGCAGCGGTCCGGGGAAGCCTGGTTCGGCCAGGCGGCCTGGCAGGGCAAAAAGGGGTTCCGGATCAGTGTGTCTAACTGGTCGACGACGGATGACGATGTGTCTCGTCTCATAACAGCCATTGCGCAGGCCAAGCGGGACCTGGGCGTCTGACGGCACTCGGACCTTCATGGTGGTCCTGAACAGAACGAATTACGAGAAACGGAACGGATTGCCGGTTTCGGGATGATTTTCGTATCTCCAGGCGATGACATTGATGCAATCAGCTGATTGAATTTCCCTAGCTTGGCCGAAGCAAAGGGAAATTGGTATGGACAGGACAAAACTGGACCTTGTCGGCCTGCGCCGGGATCTTCACCGCCATCCGGAACTGGGATTTCAGCTTGACCGCACAAGGTCGACGGTGGCCGATGTGCTGCGCAAGCTCGGCCTCGAGGTACATGTCGGCGTTGGTGTTGTCGGCGTGCTTCGTGCTGGTGGCGGCAACCGGGCCATTGGTCTGCGCGCCGATATGGATGCGCTGCCCATCCATGAGCGCAGTGCGCATGACTATGTTTCACAAACACCGGGAAAGATGCATGCCTGCGGCCACGATGGACATACGGCCATGCTGCTTGGCGCGGCCGAGCAACTGGTTCGAGACCCCGGATTTGACGGCACGGTGGTTTTCCTGTTCCAGCCGGACGAGGAACAGGGGCAGGGCGCCAGGGCGATGATCGACGAGGGCGTTCTCGACCGGTTTCCGGTCGAGGAAGTCTACGCCATCCACAATCTTCCGGGAGCGCCGGTGGGCCAGGTGTCGACCCGTGTCGGGCAGATCTGCGCAAGCGAGAGCCTCTTTGAGATCGAGATTGCCGGCAAGGGAGGACATGCCTCCATGCCGCAGACGGGTGTCGATGCGATTACGGTCGGATCAGAGTTGGTGCTCGCCCTGCAAACCGTCGTGTCACGCAAGCTTGCACCGGGCTCGGGCGCGGTTGTCTCGGTCACGGAGTTCCTCACCGATGGACAGCGCAATGTCTTGCCCGGGCGCGCATCGCTGAAAGGGGATGTGCGCGCGCGGGATCCCGAAGACCGGGCGGCCGTTGAGGTCTTCATGCGCCGGATCGTTACGGGCGTGGCTCAGGCCCACGGTATCGAGGCAACGATGACCTTCCGGACGGAGTTCCGTGAGACGATAAATTCTCCCGAACCTGTTGCAGCGGTTCTAAGGGCTGCCGCGTCGGCCGGACTTCAGGCCATTGGCGATCGCGAGCCCATGAGCTTTTCCGAAGACTTCGGTCAGTTTGCCGACGCGGTTCCAGGCTGTTTCCTGTTGCTTGGCAATGGTGAGACAGGCGCTCACGGCCAGCCACTGCACGCATCCGACTACGACTTCAACGATGCATTGTTGCCGCTTGGTGCCGCCTTCTGGGCGGAGCTTGTGCGCGACCGTCTGCCCCTCAAGGGAGGAGAATCCCATGTTTGACCTTATTCCGGAAACCTCTCTCGGGCACATTCATGCAGAACGCCGGCCTGGCAATGCCGCCGAGCGCGTTCTGAGCAAAGACGCTTTTGATCGTGCCTGTGCGGAAATCACGGCATGGCCCGGATACGAAAAGACACCGCTTCACGCGCTCGATGCTCTGGCAACGGCAATTGGTGTCGATGCTGTTCTTTACAAACACGAGGGCGCGCGGTTCGGCCTTGGCAGCTTCAAGGCGCTTGGCGGGGCGTTTGCCGCACAGCGTGTGCTGCAGCGTGAAGTCTCGCTTCGCAAGGGCTGGAAGGTGTCCTTGTCAGAAATACGAGCCGGCCGGTTTGCCCGGGAGTGCGCCGAGATCACCCTGGTGTCGGCAACCGATGGAAATCATGGCCGTTCGCTGGCCTGGGGCTGCAAGCGGTTCGGCGCGCCTTGCCGTATCTACATTCATGCCGAGGTGAGCGAAGGGCGCGCAGAGGCAATGCGCGCGCTGGGCGCCGAGGTCATCCGGATCGAAGGCGACTATGATGCCTCCGTGGCGCTTGCCAAACAGGAGGCGGAGGAAAACGGTTGGTTCGTCGTCTCGGACACATCCTGGCCGGGATATTCCGCTCCCCCGCTGGACGTCATGTCCGGCTATGGTGTCATGACCCGTGAGATCTGTGACGATCTTGCTACGCCGCCCAGTCACGTCTTTCTGCAAGGCGGCGTCGGCGGGCTCGCCGCAGGTGTTGCGGCCGGCTTGCGTCAACGCTGGGGGGAAAAGGCACCTCGTGTGGTGATCGTCGAACCGGACCGCGCAGCCTGTCTCTTTGAAAGCGCCAGAAGGGGCGAGGCCACGACCGTCGCCATTGAAGAGGAAACGATCATGGCTGGTCTTTCCTGCGGCGAGCCATCAGAGCTTGCCTGGGAGATCCTGGCCGAAGAGGCTTCGGATTTTCTGACCTTGCCGGATGCGACCATTGCGCCGACAGTGCGTCTGCTGGCACGTCCGCTTGGCAATGACCCTGTCATCGAGGCGGGCGAGAGCGCGGTTGCAGGGCTTTCGGCCCTGATTGCAGCCAGGCAGAATGAGGCGCTTTCAAAAGCGCTTGGACTGGATGAGTCCTCCCGGGTCCTTCTGATCGGCTCTGAAGGCGTGACAGATCGGGCCATATTCGACGCGATCATGGAGGAGCGCGATGCAGCCTGAAGCGCCGGGGCGCGGGTTTCCCGTATCCGAGTTTGAAACACGGACGGAAAAAACACAGGCTCTGATGGCGAAGGCGGGTCTTGCCGGCCTTCTTCTCATGAGCGAAGCGGAGGTTCGCTATTTCAGCGGGTTCCAGACACTTTTCTGGCAAAGTCCGACCCGGCCCTGGTTCCTGTTCGTTCCTGCCAGCGGCAAGCCGGTTGCGGTCATCCCCGAGATAGGTGCTGCCCTGATGCGCCAGACCTGGCTGGAAGACATCCGTACCTGGAGTGCGCCTTCACCGGATGATGACGGCATCAGCCTCCTGAGCGATCTTCTGTCACCTTTGGCCGCCGGGAAGGAGCGTTTGGGTGTTCTGAAAGGGCACGAGACCTCTCTGCGGATGCCTCTTGGGGACTGGGAACGGCTTCTTTCAGAACTGCCTGAACTAGAAATCGCGGATGCGACCCCACTGGTCAGATCCCTGCGCATGGTGAAATCGCCGGCGGAAATCGAGAAACTGGCTCACATTTGCGCCATCGGCTCTGCCACGTTCGAGCAGGTGCCGGAGTTGGTGGCTGAGGGGGATCCGCTGGAAGACGTCTTCCGATCGTTTCGGCGCGCCGCTCTGCTGAACGGGGCAGATGATGTGCCTTATCTGGTCGGAGCTGCAGAGCAGGGCGGATATGCCGACGTGATCTCGCCGCCGTCGCGCGCTCCGCTCAAGACCGGCGATATTCTCATGCTGGATACGGGTGCGGTCTGGGATGGCTATTTCTGCGATTTCGACCGCAACTGGGCCGTCGGACGGGCAGACGATGAGGCACGCCGGGCGTATGACGTGCTCTGGCGGGCAACTGAGGCCGGTCTGGAAGCGGCAAGACCGGGAGCGACCTGCCGGGATCTGTTTCTGGCAATGGGCAGGGTGATTGCCGAGATGGATACGTCCGGTGGCGATGTCGGCCGGCTCGGGCACGGTCTTGGCATGCAGCTGACGGAGTGGCCCTCCCATGCAGCTTTCGATGAGAGCGTGATCGAGGAAAACATGGTGCTTACCCTTGAACCGTCCCTGAGTTACGGCAACGGCGTCATGATGGTGCATGAGGAAGACATCGTCATTCGGCCAGGCGGCGCTGCATTGCTGACGCGTCGGGCTCCGGTGGAATTGCCGGTCCTGTGAACGGCTATGTCTGATCGTAAGTTCCGGTTCCTGAACGAATTTCATTGCCAGGACGACTGGTTCTGATCTTATTCAGCTCATGGATGATATCGATCTCGAAATTCTCAGGCGTTTTCAGTCGAATGCGCGCCTGACCGCCGATGCCCTTGCAGAAGACATTGGCCTGTCGTCACCGGCCATTCAAAAGCGGCTCAAGAAACTCAGGGACACAGGCGCGATCGAAAAGGAAATCGCCGTGTTGTCGCCGTCCAAGCTGGGACGGGAGATGACCGTGATCGTGCAAGTGATGCTGGAGCGGGAAAGCCGGCAGAAACTTGATGATTTCAAGCGACTGATGCGGCGCGCCCCTGAGGTCCAGCAATGCTATTATGCAACGGGTGAAGCCGACTTCGTGCTCATTCTGGTGGTCAAGGACATCAAGGAATATGAGGAATTCACGCAGGAGTATTTCTTCGGCGAGAGCAATGTCAGTCGCTTCACCACCTCGATCGTCATGGACCGGGTCAAGGTGTCTCTCGACATTCTGTGACCCGGTCCGGGGTTTTCAGCTTTTCGGGGACAGTGACGGCCCGCGCCGTCTGAAGGTGAGCGCGGGCCAAAGGCCGGTTCAGGCCGCCTTTTGCTTAGTGTCGGTCTGGTTCACAAGCTTTGCGACACCTGCGAAGTCCAGTTTTCCCGATCCCAGAACCGGAACCTGGTCCACGATGCGGACTTCCGCCGGGATCATCAGGTCCTGGGCGCCGCGTTCCTTTGCGCCTGCGACGAAGGTGGAACGGTCCGCGTCCGGGTTTTCCGTGACCAGGATGAGTTTCTCACCCTTGCGCGGATCCTTGGCGGTGGCCACGGCGGAAAGGTGCTGAGGCCAGATCTGTCCGGCGAGGGCTTCGACAGCTGCCAGCGAGACCATCTCGCCGCCGATCTTGGCAAAGCGCTTGGCCCGGCCCTTGATGGTGATGTAGCCGTCGGCGTCAATGTCGACGATGTCGCCGGTGTCGTGCCAGCCGTCGACCAGCGGATCGACGATGCCGGGGTTCTCTTCACGCAGGTATCCAACCATCACATTCGGGCCAGCCACGTGAAGGCGGCCACCGGCGTCGACACCCGGAACCGGTTCCAGGCGTGCCGTCATGCCCGGCATCAGCTTGCCGACGGTTCCCGGCTTGTTGAACATCGGCGTGTTGAGCGCGATGACCGGGGCCGTTTCAGTGACGCCATAGCCTTCCAGAACCCGCAGCCCGAACCGCTCCATGTAAGTCGCGCGCGTCGAGGCCTTGACCGGCTCCGCGCCGGCAAAACAGTAGCGCAGGGAACGGAAGTCGTAGGCATGGGCCGTGCGGGCATAACCGTTCAGGAATGTGTCCGTTCCGAACAGGATCGTGGCGTTGGAGGCATAGATCAGCTCCGGCACGATGCGGTAGTGCAGGGGAGAGGGGTAGAGATAGACCGGTACGCCGGAGACCAGCGGCAGAATGGTGCCCGCCGTCAGGCCGAAGGAGTGGAACATCGGCAACACATTGAAGACCTTGTCTTCAGTTGAAAAGTCAATGCGGGCCGCCGCCTGCGCAGCATTGGCCAGGATGTTGCGATGGGTCAGGACCACGCCTTTGGGTTTGCCTTCCGAACCGGAAGTGAACAGGATCACTGCGGTATCGTCGGCACGGCGCCGGGCAAGCGGGCGCTTACGGGTGGCAAGACCCCGCAGCTTGTCCAGAAGGCTGATTTCCTTGCGCAGTTCGTCGAGCCAGACGAAGCGGACCTCGCCCGACAACTCTTCAATCAGTGGCTCCAACCGGGCCTGGGTGACAAAGGCCTTTGATGAAAACACCGTTTTCACCTCAGCGGCGCGGCAGGCCGACAGGATGTTCTTTGCACCTGCCGTGAAGTTCAGCATGGCGGGCACTTTGCCGGCCGACAGGGCTGCCAGGAAGGTCACTGCAGCGCCGTTGGCGTTCGGCAAAAGCAGGCCGATCGTGTTTTCTTCTGGTGTCAGCTTGCGGATCTTGCGGCCCAGCACTGCGGCGCCTGCCAGCAGCTTGCCGTAGCTCAGCTTGCCCGTCACAGGGTCTTCCAGCGCTGTGCTTCCAAAGCCACGGTCACGTGCAGTCTCGATTACCGTTTCCAGGATGGTCCGGTCGCTGGCAAGGCTGGTCTCAAACATCAGGTCGGACATGATGCCATACAGTTCCGCTCCGGCCGCAGCGCGGCGTTTGCGGCCTTTCAGGGTGTCATCCAGGCTCAGGCGTTTGGGCTCCATGATAGTCACCTTTACTTTCGGAAACAGGCTTTTTCGGATCTGGGTCGGATTCAGATAGGAGAAGGGCGTGCGCTCCAGACCGTCGATGCGGATCGGCACAATCATCGCGCCGGTCTTGTCGGCGACCATGGCGGCGCCGTCATAGATCTTCATGAGGCTGCCGGTCACCGTCAGGCGGCCCTCGGGGAAGATCACCATCGGCTCGCCCGAACGCACCACCTTGATCAGGGCACGGGTCGCCAGCGGCTTGGCCGGGTTGATGGGCAATGCGTTGGCAAGACGCAGGAAAGGCTTCACCCACCAGCGTTTCGCCACATCGTAGTCGATTGCGAAAGTCGGCGCCCGATCCGTCAGCGTCAGTGCGAGCCCGGCGTCGAGATAGCTCACGTGATTCAGGGCCAGGATCGGTGCCTCGCCGGCCTTCTTCAGGTTCTCAAGCCCTTCGACTTCCAGGCGGAAGGCTGCGCGGTAGATCATCGACACAAGGTCGCGCAACGGATTGGTCGGCAAGAACCGGAACATCAACAGTGCAGCGACGGCGTTGGCTGCCGCGAGCGCCGTCAGGATGACAGGCAGCGAGACACCTAGTTTCTGGGCCGCAGCCAGGACAAGGCCGCCGATGGTCATCAGTGCTGCACCAAGGGCATTGGTCGCGGCCAGGCGCCGGGCGCGGACGGCAGGGGGCGCCCAGCTCTGCAGGGCCGTAAAGGTCGGAACGGCGAGCAGGCCACCTGCAATAGCAAGCCCGGCCATATCGATGCTCAGGCGCAGAACCCCTTGCTGAGCCAGGAACTGGGACAGTGTGATCGCGGTCGCGGCATGGTCCATGCCGGCGACAACGGCAGCCGCGTCGAGACAGAACAGGGCCATGATCACGGTGCCGACCGGGGCCGGCAACAGCACGATGCGTCCGGCGGCAAGCCAGGCGGCCAGTGCCGAACCGACGCCGATCGAAACGGCAAAGATGGTCAGGAAATAGGTCACCGCGATCTCGCTGCCGCCCAGGTGGGTTTTGACCAGCAAGGGCAGGATGGACAAGACCAGGGCACCGACAAGCCAGAACCAGGCGTTCATCAGCGCAACGCGGATCAGGCGGCGGTCTTTGACAAGGTCAGCCAGAACGCGCCAGGTCGAGGTCGCGATGTTCCAGTCGATCCTGAGGTCTGGAGCCGCGGCTGGCGTTGAGGGAATGTTGCGGCTGAGACCATAACAGCCGAGCGCCAGCGCGATCATGAACGGGGCAAACAGGAGCGCCGGTGTGCCGGTTGCAAACAACAGGCCCGCTGAAATTGTGCCGCCCAGGATGGCGAGAAACGTGCCGGCTTCGACCCAGGCGTTTGCGCGCGGCAATTCAACAGGTGCCAGCAGTTCCGGCAACAGGCCGTATTTGACCGGGCTGAACAATGCGGACATGGCGCCGAAGACGAACAGGGACACGAACAGAACCGGCAGCGACCCGAGCGCCATTCCAAGGACCGCCAGCGCTGCGCCGCCGATCTCGGTGCCCTTGGTGATCCGGGCAAGCCGGGCCTTTTCATAGCGGTCGGCGAGTTCGCCCCCGAGCGCGGACAAGACCAGGAAAGGTGCAATGAAAACGGCGCTGGCCAGTGCGATCAGGGCGCCGGTATTGCCTGCCGCATCCGACGACGTCACCTGAAACAGCACCAGGAACACCAGCGTGTTTTTGAGGAAATTGTCGTTGAAGGCTGACAGGAACTGCGTCCAGAACAGCGGGGCAAAGCGCCGTGTTGTCATCAGGGATGCGCGCATGAGGGTCTCCTTCGGTGCCACCGCAAGGCTGGCGCCGTTGAAATCTTCTGGCTGAACCCCGGTGTGTCACCGGGGTTCGAGATGGAACGGGATCAGGTCAGGCCGCGTCCGACTTGCTGACATCCATCAGCAATTTCTCGGTCTTGGCGTCTTCGAGCCGATTGTGGAACTTCTCGGCTTCGTCGCGGTCGCGAAGCGTCTTTGTCAGCGTAACCGCCGTGTGCACCAGCATGATTGCCGACATGGTGTAAAAGCCCTTGGCGGAGAAGCTGGCTTCCAGATTGTAGATGCCGAGCGCCATCATGACGGCGGCAACCAGGAAACTGGCGGCGGTGAAGACCATCCAGTTGTTGGAATGCTTGATCACAGGTTCCTGCATGGGATGTTCCTTTTTTACTCAGACTTTTCAAGAAGGGGAGGAAGGTCGGATTTCAGCCGCGCCAGGACATCGTCGGCACGGGTTTTCACCGGTGCGCCGCACCCGGCGTCGCCGAGTTTCTCGATCAGGGCGTCGGGTTGCTCTGCCACCGAGAGCGCCAGGAATTCCTGGTCCGCGATCTGGTCGCGCTCCTGCTGGTGCCGGATGTCTTCAAGGCGGTGCTCCGCCTCCGCGAGCGCGGAATGCCCGTTGCCGGCGCCGATCGACTGGGCCTTTTGAATGTGGGCCCGAACGTCGACGCCGCGTTCACCGCGCTTCAGCGCCCGCAGGCGGCCCTGTGCCCGGTGCAGGCTTTCCGTCAGACCTGCAAGATCCCGCTCAAAGCTGGCAATGGCGCTTTCAAGGGCAGCCTTTTCGTCTTCAAGCAGGGCAATGGCCTCAGCAGCTTCGCGGGCGAGAGGGTCGTTGCCTTTCAAAAGCGCGTTTCGCGCGCGATTTTCCAGATCCTCGACCGAGGCCTTGATGTGCTGAAGCCGTTTCCGGTCGAGCTGCTGTTCGGCGCGTGCGCGGGCCAGGGCCACCTGAGCAGTCCGGACGGCCGCGGCTGCTTCCCGTATATTGGCGGAAAGGACAGCGCGCGACTGACGGCTGTCGCCATCCGGCAGGCCGCCTGACAGCAGGTCTTTCAACTGGGCTACAAATGGTTCAAACATAATACCTCCACAAAAGTGAACGACGTTCACCATTTGACAAAGCCACACGAGTCGGGCTAAGTCAAGAAAAAAATGAACCAGGTTCACTTTTGTAAAGGTAGGCCGCAATGGCGGGTGTGCAGAAAGCCAAGAGCGAAGAAACGCGACGCAAGGTGCTGGAGGCGGCGATCGCCGCAGTGGAGCAGGGGGGCATGGAAGCCGCAAACATCCGAAAGATTGCGGGTGAGGCCGGTTATTCCGTCGGCTCGGTCTACAAGCATTTCGAAGACCAGGATGCGCTGCTGATCGCGGTCAATTCCGTCTCGCTCGGACGGATCAAGGACGTCATGGCGTCAGCGGTTGACGGCACTGAAGATCCGCTGGCGCAGCTCAAGGCGCTGGCCCATGCCTATCTGGCGTTTGCCCAGAAGAATGAAAATCTCTGGACGACACTTTTCAGTCACCACTTGCCCGACGGCAAAGCGGTGCCGGATTGGCATATTCAGGAGAACATCACCCTTCTGGCCTTTATTGCCGGCCCGTTGAAGGTGTTGAACCCCGGCCTGGAAGGTGAACAGCTGGAAGACAGGACGCGCACCTGTTTCTCAGCCGTGCATGGACTTGTGACCATCAGCCTGGAAACCAGGTTCATCAGTCTGACCGGTGAGCGCCTCGCGCGGGAGATGGATTTTCTGGTTGAGCGACTGGCGGGATAGGGTAAGCCATCACCCGGACAGAGCGGGCTTGATCAGGTGCCGCAGAACGTCTGATAAGGTCCGAAGGAAGATGGCGCCGGTTCGGAATAGCGTTCCAGTCCGGGCCGCTCGTCGAAGGGGCGGGACAGGACATCAAGCAGCGTCTTGACGGGGGTGTAATCACCGTCTTCGGCAGCCTGAAGAGCCTCTTCGACCTTGTGGTTCCGGGGAATGTAGAGCGGATTGACGCTGTCCATGCGGGTTTTGACCTGGTCATCCGTCTCCGCTTCGCGCGCACGTCTTTCCCGCCACTGGTCGAGCCAGGGATCAACGGCCGTTGGATCGACAAAGAGGTCCCGGAATGCAGACGGTGAACCTGTGGCAGCGGCTCCGAGGTGCCGGAAGCTCAAGGTGTAATCGGCACCCTGGGCCTGCATGAGGGCAAGCAGGTCTTCAAACAGGGCTTCGTCCTCCTCAGCCACTGTCGCAAGACCAAGCTTTTCACGCATGCCGGCCAGCCAGGCCGCCTTGTAGAGGTCCGGGAACCTGCCAAGCGCCGCGCTTGCCAGGTCCACGGCGTTGTCGAGATCGTCCGGGTTGAACAGCGCAAGCATCGCTTCAGCAAGGCGCGCCAGGTTCCATTGCAGGATCGCGGGCTGACGGCCAAAGGCGTAACGCCCACCATGATCGATGGAGCTGAAAACGGCCGCCGGATCAAAGGCATCGATGAAGGCGCAGGGGCCATAGTCGATGGTTTCTCCCGAGATCGTGGTGTTGTCCGTGTTCATGACGCCGTGGACGAACCCGACCAGAACCCACCTTGCAACCAGCGCTGCCTGCCGTTCGACCACGCGCCGGAACATGCTGAGATACCGGTCTGGCGTCTCGGCCAGATCCGGATCGTGCCTGGCTATCGCGTAATCCGCCAGTTGGCGCACCTTCTCGGTCTCGCCCCGGGCCGCGAAGAACTGAAACGTGCCCACGCGCAAATGACTTGCAGCAACCCGTGTCAGTACAGCGCCCGGTTTCGGGCTTTCGCGGTAGATCGTTTCGCCTGTTGCGACGGCGGCCAGGGCCCGCGTCGTCGGAATGCCAAGGGCATGCATTGCCTCGCCCATGACGTATTCCCGCAGAACGGGGCCAACCACGGCCTTGCCGTCGCCGCCGCGCGAAAAGGGGGTTGGTCCGGAGCCCTTCAGTTGAATGTCCTTGCGCGTTCCGGACGCATCCAGGATTTCTCCCAGCAAGAGCGCACGCCCGTCGCCGAGCTGCGGCGAGAAGCCGCCAAACTGGTGCCCGGCATAGACCTGGGCCAGCGGGGACGCCCCGTCCGGCGCACTGACGCCCGCAAAGACGTCTGCGCCTTGACCTGAGTTGAGCGCATCGGCCTCAAGGCCAAGGCTTTCGGCCAGCGCCTGATTGAACAGGATCATCTGCGGGGCGGGTACCTTTGCGCCTTCCCAGGCGACATAGAAGCCAGGCAGGTCACGGGCATAGGAATTGTCAAACTGGAAAAGCGGCGGATTTGCTGTCATGGGCTCGCACTAACATATCTCTGATGCAAGATGTAGTTGCCTCGATGGACAAAACCAGAGGGAAACGGCTTCCTGTAAAGACCCGGGAGCGGATCAGACCAGGCGCTTGACCGGCATGATTGCTGAATGCTTGGCTTGGGGTCTCCCAGAGTGGAAAAAGTGCAGGAAGACCTTGCCGATGAAAACCGTTCTTGCCGCAATCTTTCTGGGATTCGGCGTCACCTCTACGCAGGCTGTGTCGCCGGAAGACTGGGAACGGCCGCCCGAACCGACCGAAACTTCGACCGAATGTCCGGACGGACAGGCATGGGACAAGGAAGCAGAGCGCTGCACAGATGTGAAAGCAAATAGTTTCAACGATGATGAGCGCTACCGGGCCGCGCGTGAACTGGCTTACGCAGGCCGCCTGAAAGCGGCAGGACTGGCTCTCGATGCCATGACCGACCAGTCCTCGTCGAGGGTGCTGACCTATCGCGGCTTTCTGGCGCGCAAATCGGGAGATTGGGCATTGGCCGAACAATTTTATGCAAGGGCACTTCAGGAAGAGCCGAACGATTTGCTGGCACGGTCCTATCTTGGCATGGGGCTGGCTGAAAAGGGCGACGTGGAGGCCGCGCGAAGACAACTCTGGCAGATCCGGGCACGCGGAGGGCGGGAGACCTGGCCGGAACGGGCTTTGTTGATGACCCTGCGCGGTGGACGCTTGTCGGCCTATTGACGTCAGCAATTGGCAGTTTCGTGGTCCGGCTTTTCAGGAAACCCGGTTTGAACGGTGGTGTTCGGCTGGCAGAGATTGGTATTTTCACTTTGGGGAAATTTTACAAAGGCGCTGTAGGCTGATGTGAGATTATTCTCAAATGTCCGTCAGGCGTTCACAACAGTCTTTCGTTTAACAAGTTCCAGATCATGCCCATTCCCCCCAAGACCCTCCGTTATCTAAAGAAACTCAAGGCCTCTGCCGATCCGGCGGAAATCGCGGCGCGCCTGTCACCGCGCGAAGGGGCTCCGGCAGCCCTGATGACCCTGCCGAAACCGTCTGCTGCTGCGATTGCCAGGGTCTGGAAACGCATGCTCAAGGCTGGAGTTCCACAAACGGCGCAGGGTCAGCTGGCCGATGACCGGACCGTTGCAGAAGCGGAGACCTATACCGGAAACATCGAAAACATGATCGGCACCGTGAAGGTGCCTGTCGGGGTCGTCGGACCGTTGCGGATCAATGGGGTGTTTGCCCATGGTGACTTTTTCGTGCCGCTTGCCACCACCGAAGCCGCGCTTGTCGCTTCCTATGCGCGCGGCGCCAGGGCCGTCGGCAAGTCCGGTGGGGTCAGCGTGGCAACGCTCGGGGAGGGCGTGCTCCGCACACCGGCATTCCGGTTTGCCTCCATTGCCGAAGCGGGGCTGTTTGTCGATTGGGTGGTGACAGCATCTGCCGATCTGATTGCCGCAGCCGAGGCCACGACGCGGCATGGTCGACTTCTGGGAATTGATCCGGTCATCGATGGCGAGATCGTTTTCCTGATGTGCCGGTATGAAACCGGAGATGCGGCCGGTCAGAACATGGTGACCTTCGCCACGGAGGCGCTTTGCGCCCATGCGCTCAAGGCCTCGCCCGTTCAGCCCAGGTCCTGGTTTCTGGAAGCCAATTTCTCCGGCGACAAGAAGGCCAGTTTTCTCGGCACGATGCTAGGGCGCGGGCGGCGGATCACCGCGCAGGTCGATATGCCGGACGATGTCGTCGAAGGCGTCCTTGGAGCATCGGTCGAAGACATTCTCGAATATGGCCGGATTGCCAATCTCGGCGCACTGATGACCGGGCAGGTCGGTGCGCAGGCCCATTTCGCCAACGGCCTTGCCGCGCTCTACCTGGCGACGGGGCAGGATGTGGCCTGTGTTGCCGAATCCGCTGTTGGCTTCACCCGCATGGAACAGAGCGAGACCGGGCTGCTGGTCACCGTGACCCTGCCGAACCTGATCCTCGGCACCGTGGGCGGCGGCACCAGTCTGCCGTCTCAATCTGCCGGGCTTGATGTGCTTGGACTGAAGGGCTCCGGCAAGGCACCCGCGCTTGCAGAAGTTGCCGCTGCCCTATGCCTGTGCGGTGAACTGTCCCTGACTGCGGCGGTTGCCGGCGGGCAATTCGGCAGTGCCCACAAGCGCCTTGCACGGGAAACAAAGGCATGAGCGCCAAAACCGAAGCCGATGCGCCGGTCCTCGCCCGGTTATGGACGTACCAGGCCGAGCGGTTCCCGCTGATCCAGACAGTCCCACTGCTGGCCGCCTTTTCCGCTGCATCGGTGACGGCGTCGGCACGGCTCGCGGACCGATCCCTGCCGCACCTGAGTGCTTACCTCATCGCCTTCCTGATCGTGATGGTGTTCTTCTTCCAGATGCGGGCCCTGGATGAGGTCAAGGACGCGGAAACCGACCGGCGTTATCGCCCCGAGCGGCCGATCCCGCGCGGGCTGGTGTCGCTCGGACTGATCCTCTGGATTGCCGGTGTTGCGGTTCTGCCGGCAGCGCTCGGTGCCTATTGGGTGTCACCCCTGTTGCTGCTGCTGGTGATCCTGGCCTGGGGCTGGCTGGCCCTGATGAGCTTCGAGTTTTTTGCGCCGAAGTTCCTGCATGCGTCTCCAGCGCTTTATCTTGTGTCGCATATGGCGATCATGCCGTTGATCGACCTGGTTCTGACGGGTGCCGAATGGGCGCCTTACGGAACCATGCCGCCAGGGCTCTGGACCTTCCTTCTGATGAGCTTTGCCAATGGCTGCGTTGTCGAATTCGGCCGCAAGATCTGGGCACCGGAGCAGGAGCGTGAGGGCGTGGAAACCTACAGTTCGTCCTGGGGCATCAAGTCGTCTCTTCTGGCACTCGGCGTGGCCGTTCTGACATCCTTTGCAGCCCTCGTGATCTGCGGGATCTATCTGGCGCGCCCGGTGGAGACCGCGCTGTGCGGACTGGCTGTGCTGCTGCCGACCATCTACGTCATCATCGCCTTTTCCCGTCATCCGGATCAAAAGCGCCAGAAGCGGCTGGAAACACTGTCCGGCGTCTGGGTGCTTGCCTGCTATCTCGCAGCGGCCTTCACGCCGACCCTTGGAGTATCGGTTTGACAGCTCTCGTCACATGGCAACAGGCGCAAGACGCCTCCCAGCAGACTGTCGGCGGCAAGGCCTTCGTTCTGGCGGAACTTGCAGCGCAGGGCTTCAAGGTCCCGCCGTTCTTTGTGCTGTCGCCCGAGGCGTTTGAAAACGGTGGGTTGACGGAAACCGCACGTAAACGCATCGAAGCGGCGTGTGGCGACCTGCCCGGCGATCTCTATGCCGTCCGGTCTTCGGGCCGTGCGGAAGATGGCGCTGCCGATTCACATGCCGGACAGTTTCTGAGCCTTCTGGAGGTAGCATCGCAGGATGTTGGCGCGGCCGCCGAAAAGGTCTTTGCATCCGGTCTCAGTTCGAGCGTAGATTCTTACCGGTCCGCCCGGGGACTGACCGAGGTGGACATGCCTTCGGTGATCGTTCAGGCGATGGTCAACGCAAGGGCCGCCGGCGTTGCCTTTGCCGCTGACCCGGTTTCCGGCCGGCGTGACCAGGTGCTTGTGTCGGCGACGGCCGGCTTGGGAGATGCGCTGGTCTCGGGTGAAGTTGACGGCGAAACCTGGCGGTTTTCACTGCCAAAGCTGGAACTGCTCGAAACACCGGCCGGTGAGGCGGCGCTGGACCTGGACGAGGCACGAGCCGTGGCCCGCCTCTGTGTGGAGGTCACCGGCAAGAAGGGCGCCCCTCAGGACATCGAGTGGGCGCTGGGGCAAGAGGACGGTGCTCCGTATCTGCTTCAGGCACGGCCGATCACGACGCAGCTGCTGCCGGTGGCTCCGGCCGAAACCAGACTGCTGGTGTTTGACAATTCCAACATCGTTGAAAGCTATCCGGGTATCGTCTCGCCGTTGACCTACAGCTTCGCGGTCACCGCCTATGCCAGGGTCTATCGCACATTCCTGAACCTGATCGGCACGCCGCCGGACGTCATCCGGGCGCATTCGACCGATCTTGCCAATATGCTCGCCCGGATCGACGGACGCCTATACTACAATCTGGGCAACTGGTACCGGCTGCTTTCTTTGCTGCCGTTTTTTTCCAGCAACCGCCAGCACATGGAAACCATGATGGGGGTGTCGGAGCCCTTGCCCGATGAAGCCATGGCCGGTGCGGAACCGACCAGGAGCTTTCTCTCCGGGTTTGTCATGGTTGCGCGTCTCGCCTGGGCGGCAGTGCGCCTGAAGAAAACCCATGCGGGTTTCATGGAGCGTGTCGAGGAGACCATTCCGCCAAGAGAAGACTGGCAACGGCTCTGCGCCAAGTCCCTTTCCGAACTGGCCGCCGAATACCGCCGGGTTGAACTGGCTCTGCTGGATGACTGGGATGCGCCCATCGTCAACGATTTTCTCTGCATGATGGCCTTTGGCGGCTCGCGCAAGCTGCTGGAGACCTGGGCAGGCCAGGCAGGGCTGGCGCTGCACAATGATGTCATGATCGGCCAGGGCGACATTATCTCGGCCGAACCAGCACGTCTTATCCGCGAAATGGGAGAACTGGTGCGCCAGTCACCCGGTGCTGTGGAGGTTCTGCAGAGGGAAGAGGCAGACGAGATTTTTGCGGTGCCGGGGCTCGCCTCGCTTCTCCAGCATTATCTGAACCGCTTCGGTGACCGGCGGATCGGCGAACTGAAACTCGAACAGCCGACACTGGACGAAGCGCCGGAAGCGCTGTTTCGGGCGGTCGCTGCCGCAGCAAACCGGGACGTTGCTGAACCGGTCCGAACACCGCCTGACGACAGGCTCAAAAAGTTGTTCGGCGGCAAGCCTGTCAAAAGGTTCGCCGCAAGGCTTGCCCTTGGATATGCCAAGGCAAGAGTGCGTGACCGGGAGAACCTGAGGTTCGAACGAACGCGCATTTTCGGTTACGCGCGCCGGGTTTTCCGGGCCATGGGCGCCACGCTGACCGCAACAGGTCAGCTCGAAACCCGGGATGAGGTCTTTCTGCTGAGCCTGGAAGAGCTACTCGGCATTGCCGAAGGATCAGCCTCGGGCGGCGACATCAGCGGCCTGATCGCTTTGCGAGGCAAGGAACAGGAAGACGTCGCACGACTGCCTGATCCACCCGAACGGATCCTGGTGCGTGGTTCGGTCACTGACAGGGCAACTCGGCAGGCCAGCGTACGAATTGCCGGTGCGGGAGATGATGAAACGCAGCGCTATGGAACCGCCTGCGGCGGCGGTGTCGTGACCGGCATTGCCCGTGTCATCCACGATCCGGCGGAAGAACAGGTCCAGGCTGGTGAAATCCTGGTTGCCCGACACACCGACCCGGGCTGGATTTCCCACTTCGCCAATGCGGCAGCTGTCGTTGGTGAGCGGGGCAGTGTGCTGTCTCATTCGGCGATCGTTTCCCGCGAACTCGGCATCCCCTGTGTGGTTGCCGTCAATGACGCCTGTTCCTGGATCCGGACGGGAGACAGGATTGAAGTGGACGGGTCCAACGGCTGGGTGAAGAAAATCCGATGAACGAACCGATCGATCAGCGTGCCAGTTTTGAGGCCATCCGATATGCCCGGGCCTGGGAGGACGCCGATGTGCTCATCGGCGCTTTCCGAAACGAGCCCGGACAGCGGTTCCTGTCGATCTGCGCCGCCGGTGACAACGCCATCGCGCTTCTGCTGCTCGACCCGAGTGAGGTGGTTGCGGCTGATCTTTCGCCTGCGCAACTGGCCTGCCTGCGTCTGAGGATCGCAGCTTACCGATCTCTGTCGCATGACGCCTTTCTGGATCTTTTTGGCGCAAGACCGGCGGAAAACAGAGGTGAACTGCTCGACCAGGTGCTGAAGGGCTGTGATCCGGAGACGGTGTCCTTCTGGCAGGCGCAGAGGCAGGCGGTTGTTGACTGCGGAGCCGGCAATGTCGGCAAGTTCGAAAACTACTTCCGCCTGTTCCGCCGATACATTCTGCCCTTGATCCATTCCAGGTCGACAATCGAGAGCGTGTTCGAGAAACGAGCCCATGAGGACCGAATTCGTTTCTTTGAGGAGCGTTGGAACAACCGCCGCTGGCGGCTTGCGACCAGCCTGTTCTTTTCAAGGACGGTCATGGGCTGGCTCGGGCGGGATCCGGCCTTTTTCGATCATGTTGACGGCAGTGCCGGGGCGCATGTCCGGCGCAAGGTGCGGTTTGCGGCCGTCGACCAGGACCCGAGCCAGAACCCTTACATGCGCTCGATCCTGACCGGCACCAATGACACGGCGCTGCCGACGGCCTGGCGCTCGGAAAATCACGCTGTCATTGCCGAACGGCTGGACCGCCTGACGCTGGTCCAAGGGCCTGTGGATCAGGCCGGCGAGGGGCGGTTTGACGGGTTCAACCTCTCGGACATCTTCGAATACATGTCCCTCGACGAAACGGCGAGGGTCTATGGCCGTTTGCTGGACCGTGCCTCGCCGGGGGGGCGCCTGGTTTACTGGAACATGATGGCGCCGCGTTCGGCGCCCGCGCAATTTAAAGACCGCGTGCAGCGTTTGGCTGAGTTCGAGGACCGCATGAAGCGACTGGACAAGGCCTTCTTCTACGCCGACCTGGTGATTGAGGAGGCGTCTGGTTGATTGCCCAGTCCGTCATCGCTGTTGCATCGGTTATTGCGCTGTTCGCCCTGGCGTGGGCCATTCGCAGGATCGCAGACCGGTTCTTGCTAAGTGCGGAGAGCCAGCGCAAGGCCGTGCATGTGGGCGTCGGCATTCATGCCATGACGCTGCCGCTGCTGCTTACCCGTGACGGGTTTCTGATATTTGCGGTTCTGGCGGCGGCGGCCCTGCTGGTGTTGCGCATTCCCGGCATTGCCTCGGACGGCATCGGGGCATCGCTTCATTCGGTGCAGCGCCGTTCCTGGGGTGACTTCCTGTTTCTGGTCGCGGTTTCGCTGCTGTTTGTCCTGACACCCGGCAATCCGGCGCTCTACACGCTTCCCATCGCGGTCCTGACGCTGTCCGACGCCGCCGCCGCCTTGATCGGAACCGAATATGGCAAGCTTCGCTTCGGTGGAGACGACCGGATCAAGAGCGTGGAAGGCAGCGCGACCTTCTTCGTGGTCACCTGGATCACCTGTGTAATCATTCTCCTCCTGGAAACGGAAATCCCCCGGCAGAATGTGCTGTTGCTGGCAACGCTGGTTGGGGCCTTTGCCACCTATGTGGAAGCGGCCAGCTGGCGGGGGCTCGACAATCTGTTTGTGCCGGTTGGCATCTACGTGCTGTTGTTCACCTGGGCGAATTCGCCGCCGTTGATCCTGGCGGCGGTGACCGTCGGCTGGCTGTTGTTTTTGCTGGCCGCCGAAGTCGCGGCACCGCGCTTTGGCATGACCCCGCATGCGGCCCGGTCAGCCGCGGTCGCCCTGTTCCTGACCGTGATCGTCGTGCAGCCGATCAACGCGGTGATGCCCGTTCTGGCATTTTTTGCGGCACTGCTCGCGAGACCTTCCGGTGACGACACGGAAATGATCCTGGACTTCGTGGCCACACTCGTGCTTACCGGAGTTGCCTGGCTGATCACCGGCAATGTCCTGGGTGTGAACGCGATTGCCTTTTATGCCGCGTCCTTTGCCGCCATCGGCGCGGGCTATACAGGCTACGCGCTGCGTGAAACGAACTACCGGATCGTGGGCGGGATTGCTGCCGCAGCAGCTGTCTGTCTCGTCTACTGGCTGCTGCTTCCTGGCATGATCCAGTATATGGGCTGGGTGCCGGCGGCTCCCTTGATCGGTTTCGTGGTTTTTGTGACCTCGGTAACAGTGCTGACAGAAGTTCTGCGGCCAAAACACTGGAGCACACGCAATCCGGGCCTGCGGCTCGCCGTTACTGCCCTGGTCCTGCTTGTTCCCGTCTACCTATACGAGGTGCTGCAATGAAACTGCCGACTGTTTATCGTGACGTGCCTTCCTGGAACGGGCGCCGGACAGCGGCGATCGGATGTGGCGCCTTTGAGGATTTGGCCAGCGGCGCCGCTTTTCTCGCCGAGACCTGCGCCGCCTTGAAGGCCGATGGATACGAGGCGGTGGTCGGACCGATGGATGGTTCCACCTGGGGCAAGTACCGCCTGCCGGTCTGGTCCGATGACAGTCCCGGATTTCTGATGGAGCCGGATGGCGGCCCGCATGATCTGCCAGCCTATGAACAGGCCGGGTTCGATGTTGCGGAACTGCATGTCTCCGCAAGCGCGGCCCCCGGATCGCGCGGCTTTGCCGGAGCGGTTCCCGGTCTGACAGTGAGCAGTTGGGACGGTCAGGACGGAGAGGCACTCCTTGGGAGAGCATACGCGATGGTCATGGAAGGGTTTCAGAAAACGCCCTTTTTCACACCCGTGCCCGAAGCTCTCTTCGTGGAGCGCTATGCAGCGCTGCTGGCGCATGCCGACCCGCGTTTTATCCTGCAGGCGTTTGATGAGGGCGGCGTGGTGCGCGGCCTGACCCTGGCCTTTCCGGATCCCATGCGCCGGGGGGCGGTTGTGCTGAAGACATATGTCGGCTCCGTGCCGGGTGCCGGACGGGTGATGGCCGACAGGGTCCATGACCTTGCAGGGGAACTCGGCTACCGGGAAGTGGTGCATGCGCTGATGCGGTCCGGTATTGCCTCCGAAGCCCAGAGCCGGAAATTCGGTGGCAAGGTGTTTCGGCGCTATGCCCTGATGGGGCGCGTG
This sequence comes from Labrenzia sp. VG12, assembly GCF_002237595.1. NCBI lineage: Bacteria > Pseudomonadati > Pseudomonadota > Alphaproteobacteria > Hyphomicrobiales > Stappiaceae > Labrenzia > Labrenzia sp. VG12. Next base: position 1,592,701 of record NZ_CP022529.1, on the reverse strand, counting down.
CTTTGAACCTGATTGAGAATTTCCTGTCAGAGGCAGAGCGCCGCCCGCAGCAGACGGCGATCATCGACAGGAAAGGCAGGTCGATCAGCTATGCGGCGCTGGCCAAACGGTCCGCGGATCTTGCGGCTGCCTTTGCCGCCAAGGGCATTGGCAAGGGCGACCGGGTGCTGATCGGAACCTTTCCCGGGATCGGGCTCTATGCGGGACTTGCCGCGCTCTGGCGGCTTGGAGCCGTTGTCGTCTTTCCCGAACCCGCCATGGGCCTCGCCGGATTTCGGCACGCGGCAAAGGTCACGCGGCCGAAGGCACTGCTGGCGTCCTGGCCGATCGGGTGTCTGGCCTGGTTCTTTCCCGAAACCCGGTCCATTTCGACCCGCCTTTCGGCAGGCGCGATCGGCCACGGGGATGAGGGCCAGTGTCTTCCTCTCAAGCCAGACGATCCGGCACTGATCTCCTTCACCAGCGGCAGTACCAGAAAACCGAAAGCCATCGAACGCACGCATGGTCTGATGCGTGCGCAGCATCTGGCATTGGCCTCGCTGATCGGTTCGGATCACGGGCCGGAAATCGATATCGTTGCCTTTCCCGCCTTCGTCCTGACCTGCATCGGCCATGGATCAACGGCGGTCATGCCGAACTGGAACCTGCGCCGGCATGACCGGATGCCACCGGAGAGGCTGAAAGAGCTCGCCGAGACGACCGGGGCAACGCGCCTGCTCGTTCCGCCGGTGGTCGTCTCGCGGCTGGTCGGCAGCACCCTGCCAAGCAGCGTCAGCCGTGTGATGACCGGTGGCGGGCCGCTCTATCCGGATGTGGCACGCGCCTTTCTGGCAGCCCACAGGGGCATTGGCCTGACCAATGTCTATGGCTCCACGGAGGCAGAACCGATTTCTCATGCCCATCTGGAGGAGCTGACTGACGCCGACTGGGACGCTGCAGCTGCCGGCAGGGGGCTGCCGGTCGGCGTGCCGGTGCCCGAGGTGCGGCTGCGCTTTGTCGACGACGAGATCCAGGTGGCCGGGCCGCATGTCAACCGCGGGTATCTTGACCCTTCACAGGACCGGGACACCAAGGTTGCCGACGGCGACACCATCTGGCACCGAACCGGCGATGCCGGCCGGCTTGATGAAGACGGCCGTCTCTGGCTGCTTGGCCGGCACGGGGCAGCCAAGGACGGTCTTTTTGCCTTTTCCGTTGAAACCGCCGCGCGGCTCTGGCCCAGCGTTACCGGCGCCGCCTTTGCGGTCGACGATGCTGGTGAGCCGGTCCTGTTCCTCTGCGGAGACGCAAGCCATTTGCCTGACTGGCAAAGTCGCGCCGGATCGATCGGCCGTTTCGAGATCAGTGTTGTCGATGAGATCCCGATGGACCGACGTCACCGGTCCAAGCCGGATCTCCGAACCTTGCTTGATCAGCGGGGATAGCGGCTGCTCAGAGCTGATCGGTTGCCGTGTCCAGCAGGATATAGATGCCGGCCGCGATCATCACGAAAGGGGACAATCGCTCGAAGAAGCGCTGAACGGTCCGGTTGTCCTTGAGACTTGCCGCCAGCAGAGTGCCTGCCAGCAACAGGCTGGCGACCGCGATCAACGCCCCGACAAGAATGAACCGGTCATAGCCGGGGCTGGAATCTGCAATAAACGCCGCCATCAGCACAAATGTGTCGGTGCTCAGCGCCAGAAACAGCGTCATGCTGCTCAAGACCGAGTGACCTTCGCCGGTTAAAACGACATCGGCTTCCTGAGCGCGATAGGTTTTTCGCAACTCCCATAGGCCAAGGCCGAGCGGCACGACACCGAGATAACCGATGAGGTGGGGGCTGAAGAAGGTGACCCCGGCGCCTGTTGCATAGGCGCCCCCGGTGACGATGGCCTGTGCGGCCAGAAAACCGGCAATTGCCTGCCTGTGTCTGCCCGAGACCGCGATGGCAAAAAAGGCGAACAGGCCGTCGATGTTCGTGAGCACATAGCTGAGGGCGATGGTGAGAGCAAAAATCATGAATGTGTCGCTCTCTCCAGAAGGAAGGCCAATCGGGCAAGGCCGAACAGGAAACGTCTGACCGTTTAAGCCTCGTTCCACCGCGGGTCAAAGTCTTTGCGGGGATCGTCATACCAAGGTGGCACGACAATCCCGCATCGTTTGGCCTATAGTGCGCGCCAACGGGGCAGAGGCGGGATGCGCAAGTGGCGGGCGACAAAGCAGAAACCGATCTGGTGGACAACCTGCATTCGCTGAGGTCGGAAGAACTCGCGGCTCAGAAAACCGCCATGATCGGACGCACGATCGCGCTGGCCTTCATTGCCTTGCTCGTGACGGTTCTTTCGCCCTGGCCGGCACCTCTTTTCACCTATCTGCTTCTGCTGACTTTCGTGGGACTGGGCTGGACGGCCTGGCATGTGGCCAGATCCGATTGGGGCCGTCCCTGGCATCAGTACCTGTTTGTCTTTGCCGATTTTGCGTTGCTCAGCTTCACCCTGGTCTATCCGAACCCGCTTGTGCCATTCGACTATGCTCCGCAGTTCTCGTTGCGCTACGGCTCCTTCATCTATTTCTTCGTGTTGCTGGCTGGGCTTGCCTATGTCTACCAGCCCAAACTTGTCCTGTGGGGCGGTCTCTCCGGCGCGATCTGCTGGGCTGTTGGCGTCGGCTGGCTGTTCAACCTGCCGGATACGATCTATCAGCACAGCGGCGAATATACATTCGACACCGCGATGGCACTGGTGTCCGAGCCGACCTTCATCGATCTGGGCGAACGGGCCCAGGAAATTGCCGTTCTCCTGATTGTCGCCTGTCTTCTGGCGCTGGCTGTGCGGCGATCGAGAAGGATCGCACAGCGCCAGGCAACACTGGCGCGCGAACGAGAAAATCTTGCGCGATATTTTCCGCGAAAAACGGCACAGATGCTGGCAGAAAGGACCGATCCGTTCTCCCGGCCGAGCGAACAGAACGCCGCAGTTGTCTTTGCCGATCTGGTGGCCTTTACGACCTGGTCGGAGAAGCACTCTCCAGGGGAGACCATCGAGCTGCTGCGCGACGTTCACGGGCTTCTGGCCGATATCGTCTTCCGTCACAATGGTACCCTGGACAAGTTTATCGGCGATGGCCTCATGGCGACCTTCGGTACACCGGAGCCGTCCGGCCGGGATGCCTCCAACGCTCTGGCTGCAATCACCGAGATGGTAAAAGCCTTCGAGCGCTGGAAAAAGACTGACGCCCCGGAGCAGGCCAGAGATCTGGATCTTGCAATCGGTGCGCATTATGGACCGGTTGTTGTCGGCAATGTCGGCAGCAAGACCCGGCTGGAATTCTCGGTTCTGGGCGATACGGTGAACGTGGCAAGCCGACTGGAAGGCGCGACTCGGAAGGTAGGATGCCGCCTGCTTGCAAGCTCGGCGCTAATTGCGGCAGCGGCAGCCGAAAACGAACGGGAAAACAAGGCCGTGTTGTCTGTCCTGGGACATGTCGGTCAGATCAAGCTGCGTGGTCGAAGCCAGGAAATAGACGTCTATCGACTGTAGCTGACTGCCGCTATTCAACCCGTTCGGGATATTGTCTGAGACTTTGCCTTGGTGGATCGGGCCGGCTTGAGGTTATGATCCTGTCAGCTCCCACAGGCAAAGGGATCGATCCATGCCCCGATCACCAGTGCAGAAACCGCGCCGTAACTGGAACAGGCTCCGGATTGCACTCCTGGTGTGTGCGGTCGCTGGCCTGACAGGTGGTTCGTTTCTTTATGCCGTCCTTTATTCAGGTGTTTTTCTGTCGCTCAGACAATCTCTTGCGGCACAGGCCGTCGGAACGGTCCTGTCACGGCAGGTCGAGGTTCGTGGTCCGGTCGGGATAACACTCGGACACCAGATCAAGGTTCAGATCGAAGACGCCTATGTGGAGCGATCGACCGGATCGGAGGGCGGTAAGGCCAGGGTGTTCGAAAAGGTCCGTTTCGATGTGGGCTACGGCCTTCTGACCGGAAACTTCTCCAGCATATCCAACTACGAAATGAGCGGCGCGGATCTCGTCCTTCGGGCAGGGGCAATGCGCACGGATTCTGCCGGGACACCTTCCTATGCCAGGTTGCCCTCCCAGATCATCAACAGTGCCGTCCTGGACAATTTTGACCTGAGTGATGTCACCGTCAGCCTGGTGGATGATGAAGATGGCTGGAACGAGACCCTGGTGATCAACACGCTCCGGTCGCTGGGCGATCCTGAAACCAAACAGGTCGATCTGGTTCTGGATGCCAGCTTTAATGGAACGCCCTTTCAGGTGTCTGGCAGCTTTCCCAGTTCAAAAATCGCACAAGAGGCCTATCGCGGTCCTTTCGACCTGACCCTGACGATACCTGGTCTGGAAAGCAGGATCTCGGGGACTGTGGACACGTCTTCGGAAATAGCTGGTCTGGACGGACAACTTGCGTCCAGTTCCGCATCGATCAAGACCCTCCTGGCATCACTTGGTCTTGAAAGCGACCTTGCCGGCCAGGGAACCTTGACTGCTGATTTTGCAGGTCCCCTTGATCAACTCAGCCTTTCCGGGATCGAGATGGATTTTGAAAACGAGATCAGGGACCGGGTGAAGATCACAGGGGCGGTCAGCCGAAGCCTGACGACCCCTGAAGTCGATTTGCACTTCAAATCCATCCTGTCTCCCCCCGTCGTGACATCGGACAATCGCTTCGCCGTCAATATCGAAGCCCTTGAGGGCAGCGTCAGTGGGCCGCTGACCGCGTTGACGGTGGATGATGTGCTGATCCGGACGGATACGGTCCTGCTTGATTTTGACCAGATCGGGCCGATTTCGGTCGGCCGTGTCGTGAAACACCCGGACAATTCCGTGGGCCTGGAAGACCTCGTGATCCGGGATGGTCCGCTGGACGCCCCCTATATGACGCTGCACGGTCAGATGAGCGACCTGATTGCCTTTTCGGGCCTCGATCTGAAAGGCAGCTACCGGTTTCCAACGGCCCTTCTTCTCGGGCGCCCGGCTACCTCAGTGCCTGATCTGGGCTTTGTCGCCGGCAATGTTGCGCTCAACAATGCCTCCGGGACCTTCGGCCTGGAGGAGCTGACAGGGGCCGTCGAGGCGAGCGATCTTCTGACGCTCAGCTTTCAGCTTGCCATTCCGGAGTTTCGCGTCATCGACGAACTTCGGTTTTCAACGGATCTGACCATGCCAAATCCGGCGAATGTGCTTGAAGCTCTTGGTGTCCCGAATGGCTCGTTTTCCGCTATGGGTTTCCTAGGAAGTGTTGCCGTTTCGGCTGAAGGCGCTCGACTTGACGGGGCCTTGACATCCGGTGCAACGGAGATCGAGGCCGCGTTGACCCTTTCGGCGCCACCGGACACCCGTTCGCTGGCGCTCGGCGGTGGCATTTCGTCTGCGAAAATGGACCTGACCGATGTTGCAAAGGTTGTGGAGTTCACACGAGAGGTGCTGGGACCGGACGACACCACATCAGAGCTGCGAGACGAACTGCAATCGGTGCTGACGGCGGACCTTGAGGTTGCGGTCAAGGAAATCGTTGCGGGTCGCAAGAAGGCCGGAAACCTCACCGGCCATGTGACTTATGAAACAGATGATCTGAAAGTGAGCGACTTGCGGATGAGCTTTCTGGGCGGCACCGTGCGGGGCGACTTCGGTGTTGACCTGGGCAGTTCGCCCGAGGTCGCCACGGCCCATGGCCGCATGGAAAAGTTTCCGCTGAAGAGCCTGATGACCGAACTCGGCCTGTCATCGCCGATTTCCAGCACGGTCTATGCAAGTTTCGATGTCAGCGGCACAGCGTCCTCGGAGACGGCGTTCTTGAGGTCGCTCTCCGGCAACCTGACGGCATCGCTCTGGGGCGGCACCTTGCCCAACAGAATGCTCGATCTTGCGGGTCTCAGCGTCTTCACCTGGCTGGTCACCGGAAATGCGGACGGAACCACAAAACTTGTCTGCGCAGTGCTGCCGCTGCATTTCAGGAACGGGTCCGCCTCCGGTAAGTCCCTGATCGTGGAAACGCCGAATGTGCAGGTGGTCGGGGCAGGCAGTGTCAATTTCAGGTCGGGGGCGCTCAACCTGTCCTTCGTGCCCCGCGCCAAGCGCAAGCAGCTTGTCGAAATCGTATCGCCCTTTGACCTTGGTGGAACATTGAAGGCTCCGAAACTGACTGTCCATGACGCAGGGCCTGGCCGCGCTGTCGGAGAAGTGCTGGCAACACCGCTCAACCTGATCGGTCACCTCTTCACAGGCTCGCGCGCCATCAATGAGGACGCAAAACCCTGCCGGTTGCCCAAGAATACCAAACCAAAATGATCGAGGATCGGACCGCCGGTCTCGCCGTCACGAGGGAGAGGGAGAACACCTGATGATGAAGCGGTTCATGATTGTCCTGTCTGCCATTCTGATGTCCTGTCTGCCCGTTGCTGCGCAGGAAAACGCGAGCACTTTGGAGCGCGCCGTCATCGAACCTTTTTTCGGCGATTACGATGAGATGAAGCGCGATAAGATCGTGCGCGTTCTGATCCCGTATTCGGTCACGGACTACTATCTTGAAAAGGGGCAGGAGAAAGGGCTGGCTGCAGAATATCTGCGGCTGTTCGAAGACCATCTCAACAAGGGTGTCATAAAGGAAGCGGACAAGGTTCGCGTGGTGCTGCTGCCGACGCGGCGCGATGCCTTGCTGAGCGGACTGATTGAGGGAATTGGAGACATTGCGGCGGCTGACCTTACGATTACCGAACAGCGCGCAAGCCTGGTTGACTTCAGCATGCCCATACGCGGCAACGTTCGCGAGGTCGTTGTGACCGGCCCGCAAACCGACAGTCTCGACACAGAGAAAGACCTTGCGGGACTTGAGATCCATGCGCGGGCATCGTCCAGCTATTTCGAGAGTTTGACAGCGCTGAATGCGCGCCTTGCAGAGCAAGGGCTGACACCGGTCAGCATTCTGCCTGCCAACGAGATACTCGAAGACGAGGACCTGCTGGAAATGGTTGCCGCCGGGGTCATTCCGGCAACAGTCGTAGATGAATACAAGGCAGATCTCTGGCTGCCGGTTTTCAAGGATCTGAACATTCAGCGCGACGTTGTCTTGCGGGAAGGAGCGCAGCTTGCCTGGGCGTTCCGGAAGGACAGCCCCGAGCTTGCCAAAACACTGAATGCCTTTGTGGCCGAGACACGCATCGGCACCACGCTCGGCAATATTCTGGCAAATCGCTATTCCAGGGACGCTACCAGGATCGTCAACGCCAAGGCGGACGCCTACCAGGCCAGGCTGGACGAGCTGGTCGCGCTGTTCGAAAAGATCGGCACCAAATACGAAATCGACCCGATGCTGCTGGCGGCGCAGGCGTTTCAGGAATCGCGGTTCGACAACAACGCCAAGAGCCGCGTTGGCGCGGTCGGCATCATGCAGCTCCTGCCGTCAACGGCAACGGACAAAAGTGTCGGCATCAGGAATTACCGGGAGCTGGAAGGCAACATCGAGGCAGGCGCCAAATACAACCGCTATGTCGCGGACACCTATTTCGACGATCCCGCGATTTCCGAACTCGATCGTATTCTGTTCGTGTTGGCCTCCTACAACGCTGGTCCGAACCGGGTCGCCCGTGTGCGCAAGCTGGCAAAGGACCCGAACAGCTGGTTCGGCGAAGTCGAGTGGCAGGTGCTGAAGGCGGCGGGGGCCGAGCCGGTCAAATACGTAAAGAACATCTATATCTACTACGTCGTCTTTTCGCGGATCCACGCCTACAACACGCAGAAAAAGGCCGCGCAGTAACCGCTCATGGCCTGGGCTCTGGAAAGAGGGACGGTTGACTTAGTTAAAATTACACGCTGACAGCGACACGTTTATGTGGAACCTTTTCAGTCGTTAAGTGTCTATGGGCGCAACGTTATTTGGTAACGTTGCGCGGTGCGAAGCTGGCCCGGGAGGATAGGTCATGCGCGCTGGAAAACTGGTGGCGTTCACAAGTGCGCACTTGTTGGGAGCGTCGACAGCGGCCTTTGCTCAGAAGGCTTATTTTGGGAGGGGAGGAAAAGCATGCGCATTCTGTTCGTATCACTCTTTCTGCTGATCGGATCGTTTCCTGCCCGGGCCTGCGGCAATCCTTTGCTCTGGGCGATGCTGTTCAAGCAGGTGCCGGAGGCCAAGGTGGTTTTCGAGGCTGAATTGGCAGCACGCACGGAGGGGGTCATCACCGCAAGGGACTATGATGCCGAACCCGGACAATCCTATCACCTCTGGTCCAGGGCTTGGCTGATGGATCTCGGCAATGAAATGCAGCCGGTGATGAATGATATGCTTGCTCCTGGTGAAGACCTGACCATTCTGCTGGCGGACGAGGTGGCCGTTCTGCGTTTTTCGAAAGAAGACGGTGTTCAACTGGTGCCCGTGGCCGGCCGGCACGAGTTTGCAGGACATGACCTGATTACAAGCATCAATGCCTTGAAGGGCATCTGGCGTGACGGCCTGAGCTCCCACGAAGGTTTTTCTCGAAATCTGTTGCTGACTGCCGACAAAGAGGTGCACCGGCGATGGACAGAGGCGTTTTGATTGGCCGTTGACTGAAAAGGCTGGCTCGCAACCTTCAAAACGAGTTGATGCAGCCTGTCAAAACGGAAACAGCAGCGGCGTGACCAGAACCGTCGTCAGCCCCACCAGCAGCGTCAGCGGGACACCAAGTTTCAGGAAGTCGGAGAAGACATAGTTGCCCGGTGTCACCACCAGCGTGACGACGGGCGTTGAGACCGGCGTTGAAAAAGCTGCAGAAGCGGCGATCAGGACGGTTATGGCCAGCGGGTAGGGCGAGACACCGAGGGCTTCGGCCGCCGTGATGGCAATCGGCGCCACGAGAACGGCCGAGGCCGTGTTGGACAGAACCAGGCCGAGCGCGGCGGTCAACAGGAACAGGGCCCCCATCATGACACGCGGATTGGCTTCGCCGACCAGGTGGAGCAGTTGCTCGACGATCAGCGCCGAGCCGCCGGTCTGTTCCAGGGCATTGGCCAGAGGCAGCATGCCGGCAATCAGAACCAGGGTCGACAGGCTGATGGACCGGTAAGCCGTTTCCGTGGGCATGGTCCGGAACAGGACGGCGGCAAGGGCTGCCAGGAGCACCGCAATGGTCACCGGAACGATGTTGAATGCGCTGAGGACCACCATGCCGACAAGAATGGCAATGGCGACGGAGAATTTCGACAGCATCGGTACCGTGTCCTCGCGTTCCTTGGGATAGGAAAGGAGCACAAAATCGTCCTGCTGGCTGATGAGATCATCAAGTTCGTCCCAGGGCCCGAGCACCAGTAGCCGGTCGCTCGCCTGCAGGCGCACATCCGCAAGGTCTTCCAGGGGAGCACCACTGCGCAAAATGGCGAGTGTCTGCAGTTCCTGATAGTCCGGGCCGAGCGCGTCGCTGCCCGCATTGCCGATCACCGAGGCTTCCGGGTGGACCATGACGTCGGCAAGCCCGAGGGCATCGCGCCAGTCTTCGGCGCGGACGCCGGTGGCCGACCGGCGGGTGAAATCGGAACGGGAGGCCATTTCGTCAAGAATTTCGAGCGGTCCATTCACCAGGATTAGATCGTCGCGCTGAAGCTCCATGCCATCCTTGAACAGAACCGTCTCCCGTTGGCGGTTGCGGTCGCGGCGGCGCCGCGCCACGAATTTCACGCCTCTGGCTTTCAAGTCGCGGATTTCTTCCAGGGACACCGGGCCGCCGATCCAGAAGTCGTTGACCTCGCCCTGCAGCTGAAACGCCTGCCACATGTCGGCGGCCGTGCGGGCAGGGCGGCGTTTTTTCGTTGGCGCCTGCGGTGCACGGGATCCGAGCAGGGACTGACCCCAGAACAGCATGTAGACGGTCGTGACGGCCAGGATCAGAAGACCGATCGGGAAGAAGGAGAAAAAGCCGAGCGCCTGATAGCCCTGGGCCACCAGCTCGTCGCTGACCACGAGGTTCGGCGTTGTTGCGATCAGGGTCAGCATGCCGCTGATCAGGGCGGCGTAGGACATCGGCAGCAACAGGCGCGACTTGTTGAGGCCGGTGTCGGCCGCAATCTTCAGAACGATCGGAATGAAGATGGCGACCACCGCCGTTGAACTCATGACACTGCCGAGAATGCCGGAGCTGACCATCAGCAGCACCAGCAGCCGGGTTTCGTTGCTGCCGCCTTTTTTCAGGATCAGGTCGCCGACAAAACGGGCGACACCGGTGCGCTCCAGCATTTCCCCAACGACCAGAAGGCAGGCAACCAGGATGACAACGGAACTGCCGAAGCCGGAGAGCGCTTCGCCGACCGTCAGGATATTGCCAAGCACCAGGGCGACGACGACCAGGAGGGCCACCAGATCGTAACGGACCCGGTTGCTGGCCATCAGCACACCGGCGACGCCGATAAGGGCAAATACATAAAGACTGTCTGGGGTCATCTCGGTCCGGTTCGATCCGTTTCATCTGCAATCGGGTCTGCTGACAGGGTATCGCTGCCTTGTGCCCGGAGGCAATTGGCAGCAACAAATAAACGTCTGAGCGATATGAGACTTTCGGCTGAAGATTTCGATCGGGTTTGCGGGCGTTTGCAGTGTTGAGCGCTTATGTCGCCTGGTGTGAAGGGCGGCAGAGTTACACGAAGTGCAGGACGGTTCGGAAGCTGTCTGTCGAGGTGGGGACGTATTCTGAGCGGCACACGCCTGCCATGGCCGGTCGTTTCGGTGGAGCGGTGGACCATTTGGTTGGCAAAACGCTCCAAACCCCTCATGGTGCGCTCATGAGCGCGATGTTTGAAGAACTTGATTACGCCCCGACCCCGATTGGCGCGGTGTCTCTGCGCCGGCGGCATATTCTGTCGCTCGGGACCGATGTCTATGAAATCCTGTTGGGCGAAGAACATCTCATGTCGAGCCTGTTCACGGCGTCGGAAGTGGCATTGGCCGATCTTGGACTGGCGGCTCTTGATGGCGGGAAACTGGATATCCTGGTCGGGGGATTGGGTCTTGGTTACACAGCGGAAGCTGTACTGGCCCACCAGACGGTCGCAACGCTGACCGTGGTCGATCTGCTGGAACCGGTGATCCGCTGGCACAGGGAAGGCCTCGTGCCGATGAAGACCGCGCTTGCCGACGACCCGAGATGCCAGCTGGTTCAGGGTGATTTTTTTGCGCTGGCCGGTTCGACGGAAGGTTTCGATGCGCAGGAACCAGAACGCCAGTTTGATGCCATTCTGATTGACATCGACCACACGCCGGACCGGTTGTTGCATGGCGGCTCGGCCGGGTTCTACACCACCAGCGGCCTGACGAAGATCCAGCGTTTTCTGAAACCGGGCGGTGTTGTCGGTCTCTGGTCGGACGAGGCACCGGAGGCCGCGATCACCGACCTGCTCAAGACCGCGTTTGCCGACGCCTGGGCCGAACCGGTCATCTTTGCCAACCCGTTGCAGGACGGGCGTGAGTTTACACAATCGGTCTATCTGGGGCGCAAGGCGGGGCCCTGAGGAAGGGAGGCGGCAGCAACGGCCCTGCCTGGCTTGAGCGCACCGGTGAGGCAGGTTGGTCTACCAGTTCCTGGAGCATTCGATTGTCTCGGGAGGGTAATTGCCTCGCCAGGCTGTAATCACACAACCGGAGCCGCGCGCAGAAGGCGATATTTTTTCGAACACAGCTTTAGCAAAATCTCTCCGCAAATCCGTGTCTGTTTTGACCAAGTTTCTCGCGAGCCTTCCAGCGGCAGAACCAAACAGGGAAGGTCGTGTGGTGGGAAACAATCCGGTAGACAAGCTGAGTTCCAGCGAACAATTGATCCTGGAACTCGTCAACAGGGAACGGCTGGCGGCAGGGCTCGAACCCGTCGCTTCGGCATCTCAACTCAACGCAGCAGCACAAAAACACTCGGAATGGATGGCGGCCGGAAGGCGGCTCGACCATACGGGAGCCGGAGGCTCGAGCCCTTGGGACAGGATCAAGGCGGAAGGCTGGACTGAATACCCGATGGGCGAGAACATTGCCTATAACCCCTTCAACCAGAGCCGACCTGCGCCGGGCGAATATGTTCCGCAAAATATCATCGAGGACATGCATGCAGGCTGGATGAACTCGTCTGGCCACAGGGCCAACATCCTGAACGCCGGGTACACGGTGCTGGGGGTCGGCGATGCCATCGGTGGACACCCGCGCGCTCCGGGCAACGCCACCGATTACGCCACGCAGAACTTTGCCGGGACAACCAGGAACTATGTGACCGGGGTTGTCTATGATGATGCGGACAAGGACAAGTTCTATGACATGGGCGAAGGCCTGGGATCGGCCACGGTCGCAATCTTCAATTCGTCCGGGCTGACGGTTGCGACTAGCACGACCGATCCGGGCGGAGGCTACAGCATTGCGCTTGCGGACGGGACCTATACTGCAAGGTTCTCCGGCGACGGGATCAACGGGACGATCGAAAAGCGCTTCACCATCTCCGGCAAGAACAGGAAGGTGGATGTCCTGGATGCGAATGCCGGAGAAGAACCACCCGCACCGCCTGTGGGCACTGACGGCAACGATGTCATTCATTTTTCAAACGGTGATGGCTTCTGGGAAAATGGCGTTGCGCGCAATATCGGTCGCGCGGGGATCGACACGCTCGTCGTCAACGAGGGGTCGGTGTTCAAGACATCTGGTCTTTCCTGGTACGGGTTTGAGCGGTTCATCGGCGCAAGTGGCAATGACCATGTCAGGGGCAATCTCGATACGGTCGACTATTACCTCCAGGGCAATGGCGGCAATGACACGCTCATCGGTGCCGGAGGTGACGATACGCTGATCGGTGGCACAGGCAGGGACACCATGCTGGGTGGCGCCGGCAATGACACCGTCCACTACGGCGCTGGAGACGTTTTCTGGAAAAATGGCCGGGCAATCGATGTCGGTGGAGCGGGGATGGATACGCTGCAGCTTGAAGACGGAGCGACATTTCGCACAAACGGTCTCTCCTGGTACGGGTTCGAGCGCTTTGTCGGGGCCGGCGGCAGCGACAGCATCAGGGGCAACAATGATGGAGTGGACTATGTCCTGAACGGAGGAGGCGGCAACGATACGCTGATCGGGGCGGGGGGAGACGACACGCTGCGTGGGGCAGCCGGTCGAGACACGCTTTTCGGGGGCGGCGGAAACGACACCATCTTCTTTGGCACCGGCGACCATTTCTGGGAAAATGGCCGCGCAAGAAATGTCGGAGGCACCGGTACGGACACCCTGCGCGTCGAAGAAGGGTCAACGTTCAAGACCAATGGCTTGTCTTGGTACGGATTTGAGCGGTTCATCGGCTCTGCCGGAGGAGACACTGTCAAAGGCAACAGCAAGGCTGTCGACTATTTCCTGAATGGCGGGGGCGGAAACGACGTGCTGGGCGGTGCTGGCGGCGACGATACGCTTGTCGGTGGTGCGGGGGCGGACATCTTCGTCTTCGGCAACGCCTGGGGTGCGGACAAGATCACCGATTTCGCGGATGGAACGGATCAGATCGACCTGTCTGGAGTGTCCGGCCTCGACAGTCTCGACGACTTGTCGATCACGGAACGTGGCGGCAACGTCCTGATCAGTTTTGCCGGAAACTCCATCGAGCTGGTCAATATGACCGGCGCACAGATCGGTGCCGCCGACTTCATCCTGTAAGCCATCCGATAGGTCGAAGCCCGATTTGCGCCGTTGTTCGGCACCTGGAGGGTGCGACGGCTGCTGTGGGCTTTGCCTTCGTCACGACGCGCTTGCAGCAAATCCGCTATTCGGGGCCACATGTGAATGAAGGCAGGCAGTATGGGACCCGCCCGGCCGTTCCCGGCGGGCGGGTCTTGTCGGTTACTCCGGTACGGAGGGATACTTCATGCCGGCGACTTCCTGCATCAGGCGGATCACCTGGGTGCTGTAGCCCGCCTCGTTGTCATACCAGACATAGAGGACAAGGCGGTCGCCATCGACGATCGTGGCCTTGCTGTCGACCACACCGGCATGGGTGGAACCGACCAGGTCGGAAGAGACCAGCTCGGTCGAGGCCGTGTAGTCGATCTGATCCTGCATCGGGGACTGGACGGACACACCCCGCAGGTAGTCGTTCATTTCCTCGGCGGTCGTTTCGCGCTTCAGGTTCAGGTTCAGGATCGCCATGGAAACATTGGGGATCGGCACCCGCACGGCGTTGCCGGTCAGTTTGCCCTTCATTTCCGGCAGGCATTTGGCAACGGCACTGGCAGCCCCCGTGCTCGTCAACACCATGTTCAACGGCGCTGACCGACCCCGGCGATCGCCCTTGTGGTAGTTGTCGATCAGGTTCTGGTCATTGGTGAAGGCGTGGATGGTTTCCACATGACCGTTTTCGATCCCGAACTCGTCGTTGATCACCTTCAAGACGGGCGTGATGGCGTTGGTGGTGCAGGAGGCCGCGCTCAGGATGTCGTCGCTCTCGGTGATGTCACCATGATTGACGCCATAGACGACGTTCTTGATGTCGCCCTTGCCCGGCGCGGTCAGGATGACCTTCGATGCCCCCGGACATTTCAGGTGCTGGCCAAGCCCGGCTTCATCGCGCCAGATGCCCGTGTTGTCGACCACCAGGGCATTCTGGATGCCGTACTGGGTGTAATCCACCTCGGCGGGCGAATTGGCGTATATCACCTGGATGTAGTTGCCGTTGGCGATGATGGCGTTCTTTTCCTCGTCAACCGTGATTGAGCCTCTGAACGCACCATGGACGGAATCGCGCCGCAGCAGGCTGGAGCGCTTCTTGAGGTCGCCATCCTTGCCGCCGCGCACGACAATGGCGCGCAGGCGCATCTTGTTGCCGGCGCCGACTCGTTCGATCAGCATGCGGGCAAGCAGACGGCCGATGCGGCCGAAGCCGTAGAGAACGACATCCTGCGGTTCCTGCAGAATGGAGGTCTTGCCGGTGTTGATGCTGGCCAGCTGCTCTTCCAGGAAGCTCGACACGTCACCGCCCTGTTCCATGTAGCGGTGGCACAGCTTGCCGAGATCGACGCGGGATGCGGCCAGATCCATCTGAAGCATCGCCTTGACGATGTCGAGGCTCTTGGAGACGTCCAGCTCCTGACCGGTGATCTGCAGGGCGTAGCGGTGGGCCTTGATGATCTCGATGGCGGAGTTGTTCAACAGGCGCCGGCCAAAGATCCGGATGTTGATGCCGTAGTCCCGGTAAAGGTGACCGACCAGCGGGATCATCTGCTCGGCGGCGGATTGCTGTTCCTTCCAGTTCTCGAAGTGATTATCCAGTGCCGCCATATTCAACAACTCCCTTATGGTCTTTCCAGCGCAGCGATCGGCAGGTTTTCGAGCCCGCGCAGGGCTTTTAGCTCCTGTGCAAACGCAATGTCCATAAGCAGTTTGAAGACTAATCGATTGAAATTGTTGGAAGTGTTTTGATCCGCATTCCGCACGCCTGAAAAGCCGCGTCAGAAACCTTGCAGACGACTAAGTGTCAACGCAAAGAGAACTTGAGCTGATCGCGGCCTAAAGGCACTTACGGGCCCTTTGCACACAGGATTGCCGTCGGTAGCAGAGCTTACAAGCCGGCCCAACCTGGCGGCGGCCGATGCATGCAGGTCTTTGTCGGACGACACCACGCTGACGTCCGAAGCCAGATCTTTGGGGCTAGTGCGCGGCCGACATTTCGCGAAACCGTTCAAACATCATGACATATTCCGCCGGGATGTCCCTGAAGGAGATGATGCCGACGACCTTGTCACGTTCGATCACCGGCAAATGCCGGAAACGGTCGCCCAGTTTGGCGGCCAGCGCGTCTGAAACCGCGTCTGCGCTGTCAACGGTCACCGGGTCCGGGGTCATGATGTCGCCGGCAGTCCTGTCATCCATCGAGAGGTGTTTCGCCACGCCCCGGAACACGATGTCCCGCTCTGTCAGGATCCCGGCAAGCATGCCTTCATCGATTACAGCCAAGGCACCGACACCGTTTTCCAACATCACACGGGCGGCTTCGCGGATCGAGGTGTCCTTGGAAATGCTGAACAGGGGACGTCCCGCCAGGATATCTCCGATTGACTTGGTGATCATTTTTCGCCCTCCAGGAATTCCGTTCGGGCCTAGCGTAAGGTTCTGATTTTCTTCCCTCAACTTGGGAGAAGGGCGTACGCTCATGCCGGTGGGGCCCAAAAAAGAACCCGCCTGATCGTCTCCGATGGGCGGGTATCTTCATGTCTGGGCGCCGGGAGCCGCGCTGTGGCGGGTGGGGACCCGCCTTGGCGAACTCCCGACTAAGCCTTAGCTGCAGCCGCTCGTGGAGCCGCAGGTGTCGCATTTCAGGCAGGTGCCGTTGCGGACCATGGTGAAGTTGCCGCATTCCGCGCAGCTTTCGCCTTCATAACCCTTCATGCGGGCCTGGGCGATCTGCTGGGCAGCTGTCTTGGCGGGGGCCGGAGCCGTGGTGACTTCGACCGCCGCGGCGGCTGCCTCGCCGCCGCGGGCAAAGGCCGTGGCGACAGCGGATGTCTGCGCCGACACCGAACCAGCCAGTTCCATGGTCACCGCCTCGGTGATTTCGCCAGCCGGTTCGGTGCCGGAGACGAGACGGAAGCGCTCGGTCTGGCCGCGCACGAGACCATGCGAGACGACACCGCCGGAGGCACCCTTTTCCATGTGCTTGACCGCGCCGGCGTCGACCGGGCCGTTGAAGGCTTCCGGCGGGACGTGGGCAAGGTCGTGACGGCCGAGATAGGACACCGCCAGTTCGCGGAAGACATAGTCGAGGATCGACGTTGCGTTCTTGATCGCATCGTTGCCCTGAACCATGCCGGCCGGCTCGAACTTGGTGAAGGTGAAGGCGTCGACATATTCCTCCAGCGGCACGCCGTATTGCAGGCCGAGCGAGACGGAAATGGCGAAGTTGTTGATGAAGGCGCGGAGAGCAGAGCCTTCCTTGTTCATGTCCAGGAAGATCTCGCCGAGGCGGCCGTCGTCATATTCGCCTGTTCTGAGGAACACGGTGTGACCGCCGATCTTGGCCTTCTGGGTGTAACCCTTGCGGCGACCGGGAAGTTTCTCCTGTTCGCGAACGACGCGTTCAACAATGCGCTCGACAATGCGTTCGGCGACAACCTCGGCCTTGGCGGCCTGCGGCTTGGCGGCGATGTCCTCGACGAGATCATCCTCGTCTTCGTCCTCATCTGCCAAGAGCTGGGCGTTGAGCGGCTGGCTGAGCTTGGAGCCGTCGCGATAAAGCGCATTGGCCTTGAGCGCCAGCTTCCAGGACAGCATGTAGGCTTCCTTGCAGTCCTCGACGGTCGCATCGTTCGGCATGTTGATCGTCTTGGAGATCGCGCCGGAGATGAACGGCTGGGCTGCGGCCATCATGCGGATGTGGCTTTCCACCGAAAGGAAGCGCTTGCCGATACGGCCACACGGGTTGGCGCAGTCGAAGACCGGGTAGTGTTCTTCCTTCAGGAAGGGCGCGCCTTCCAGGGTCATGGCACCACAGACATGGGTGTTGGCGGCTTCGATCTCGGACTTGGAATAGCCGAGGAATGTCAGGAGGTCGAATTCCGTGTCTTCCAGCTGTTCGTCGGAGACGCCAAGTGCCTTCATCTGCTCGTCGCCGAGGGTCCAGCGATTGAAGACGAACTTGATGTCGAAGGCCGACTTCATGCCGTCCTTGAGCTTGGTAAGGCTCTCGTCGGTGAAGCCCTTGGCTTTCAGGGCAGACGGGTTGATGCCCGGTGCCTGGTCGATCGAGCCGTGGCCGACCGCATAAGCCTCGATCTCGCCGATCTCGCTTTCCGCATAGCCAAGCACGCGCAGGGCTTCGGGAACGGCGCGGTTGATGATCTTGAAGTAACCGCCGCCGGCCAGCTTCTTGAACTTCACCAGGGCGAAGTCCGGCTCGATGCCGGTCGTGTCGCAGTCCATCACCAGACCGATCGTGCCTGTCGGCGCGATCACGGTGGACTGGGCGTTGCGGTAGCCGTTCTTTTCACCGAGCTCCAGGGCACGGTCCCAGGCCCTCTTCGCCCGTTCCACGATGATCGGGTCCGGGCAGGAGGCATGGTCGAGCGCCACAGGATTGGTGTTGAGGCCCTCGTAGCCCTCCGTCTCGCCATGGGCGGCGCGGCGGTGGTTACGCATGACGCGCAGCATGTGCTTGGCGTTTTTCTTGTAGCCCGGGAAAGAGCCGAGTTCACCGGCCATTTCGGCGGAGGTGGCGTAGGCAACGCCGGTCATGACGGCGGTCAGGGCACCGCAGAGCGCGCGGCCTTCGTCGCTGTCATAGGAAATGCCGGAGGTCATCAGGAGGCCGCCGATATTGGCGTAGCCGAGACCAAGAGTGCGGAACTTGTAGGACAGTTCTGCAATTTCCTTGGACGGGAACTGCGCCATCAGCACCGAGATTTCCAGAACGATGGTCCACAGGCGGACGGCATGTTCGTAATTGTCGATGGCGAAGGAGCGGTCCTCGTTGCGGAACTGCATCAGGTTCAGCGATGCCAGGTTACAGGCCGTGTCATCGAGGAACATGTATTCCGAGCACGGATTGGACGCGCGGATTTCGCCGTCGGCGAGGCACGTGTGCCAGTCGTTGATGGTGCTGTGATATTGCAGGCCCGGATCGGCGGAGGCCCAGGCGGCATACCCGATCTGTTCCCAGAGTTCCTTGGCCTTGACGGTCTTCAGGACACCACCGGTCTTGCGGGCGGTCAGGTCCCATTCGCCGTCTTCGACAACGGCGTTCAGGAAGCCGTCGGTAACGCGCACGGAGTTGTTGGAGTTCTGGCCGGCCACCGTCAGGTAGGCTTCGGAATCCCAGTCCGTGTTGTAGGTCGGGAAATCGATCTTTGTGAAGCCCTGCCTGGCGAACTGGATGACGCGCTGGATGTAGTTTTCCGGCACCATCATTTTCTTGGCCGCGCGGATCTCGCGCTTCAGAGCCGGGTTCTTGGACGGATCGAAACAGTCACCATTGTCCGCCTCGCAGTTGACGCAGGCACGCATGATGGCGGTCAGGTGTTTCTGGCAGATCTTGGAACCGGTGACGAGCGCCGCTACCTTCTGCTCTTCCTTGACCTTCCAGCTGATGTATTCCTCGATATCCGGGTGATCGACATCGACCACGACCATCTTGGCCGCGCGGCGGGTGGTGCCGCCGGACTTGATCGCGCCAGCCGCCCGGTCGCCGATCTTCAGGAAGCTCATCAGGCCGGAAGACTTGCCGCCGCCGGAGAGTTTTTCGCCTTCCGACCGCACATGGGAGAAGTTGGAGCCGGTGCCGGAGCCGTATTTGAAGAGGCGTGCCTCGCGGACCCACAGGTCCATGATGCCACCTTCATTGACCAGGTCGTCGCCGACGGACTGAATGAAGCAGGCATGCGGCTGCGGATGCTCGTAGGAGCTCTTGGATTTGGTGAGCTTGCCGGTCTGGAAATCGACATAGTAGTGGCCCTGGCCCGGACCATCGATGCCATAGGCCCAGTGCAGGCCGGTGTTGAACCACTGCGGGGAATTCGGCGCCACCTTCTGGGTCGCCAGCATGTAACGCAGCTCGTCGTAGAAAGCCTGGGCGTCGGCTTCCTTGTCGAAATAGCCGCCCTTCCAGCCCCAGTAGGTCCAGGTGCCGGCGAGACGGTCAAAAACCTGTCGGCCGTCGATTTCAGAACCGTAGCGTTCGTCTTCCGGCAGGTCGGCGAGGGCAGCTTCATCGGCTTCGTGGCGCCACAGCCAGGAGGGAACGGTGTTTTCTTCAACCGGCTTCAGCTTTGCCGGCACGCCTGCCTTGCGGAAATATTTCTGCGCCAGGATATCGGACGCGACCTGGGAAAACTGGGCCGGGACCTGAATGTCCTCGAGGCGGAACACAATGGAGCCATCCGGATTGCGGATCTCACTGGTTGCGTTCCGAAATTCAATGCTTGCGTAAGGCGATTGACCTTCCTTGGTATAGCGCCGCTCGATCCGCATTCTCTAAGTCCCCTTTAATCCCCGCCGGTTCCCCCGAACCGGTCTTGATCCGCATCTCATCCGGTGTGGCGTTGCCGCCTGCCTCGTCACCGGATGTCGCCCTGCATGGTACAGGCTTCGGAGCCTGTATGTAGCGTATCTAGTGCTGTGATCCACTACATATAGTATTCATCAACAGGTTTGTCACGACATGCGCCGGAAAATCGGCACACAAAAACCCGTCTCCCGGCTTTGGTTCAAAAGACCCGGAGCGGTACGCGGATACTGGTGGTTTTGGATGACCGGAGGGCCCGATTGGGCTCCCGACTACGCACATCGCAATGATTAGGAAACTAATGTAAATGAATTCTTAAGGTCAAGGCGTGAGTGACAACCACTAGTGCCGAGATTGTGGGCAAACGCAAAATCTTGTGTGCCCGTGTGGATAATGGGGAGTGGAGTGGGGACCGCTGAACTGCAAGGAAAATAGCGCTTGCTTTCCCGGCGAAGGAGTGCGCGCCCACGCGGCAACGAAGCCTGTGGACGAGGATAGATCGAATTTTATGAAAATTTGAAGAAAATGGCGCGGGCCGATTTCAACCGGGTTTAAGCCGGGTCTGGTTTTATGCGGATCAGTGAGGGAAAGGGTCCGCATTTCATGAAGCATCACGCTGCATTTGGCCTGGCCATGGAAGACATCGACGCCGTTGTTGTTGAGGACAGCAAGCCGATGCAAACGATTCTCAGGTCGATTCTCCTGAGTTTCAAGGTTGCCAGAGTGCGGGTCTTTGATTCGGTCGACGAGGCTCTGGAAGCCAGTCTTGCCGAACCGCCCAACGTGATTCTGACCGACTGGCGCATGGCGCCGACCTCAGGCTATCAGTTCCTGCGGCTGGTAAGGCACCGGCACATGGAGCCGCTGTGCTACGTTCCGATCCTGTTTGTTACCGCCCACGGTACGCGCCCCCTCGTCGACAAGGCGCTCAGGGCAGGGGCTCACCACGTGCTGGTGAAACCGGTATCGCCCTCGACACTCTACAAGCGTCTGCGCTGGCTCCTGAACGACGACCGGCCGATGATCCTCGAGCATTCCGGATTCTACAACATCTATGGCATCCAGAAGACCATGGATGAGCAGGCGGAGAAGATGCAGTCGCTCGCAGGTGCCCGCTTGCATCATCGAATCGCAACGCAAAAACGTGCGGAAGTCGAAGATGCTGTCGAAGCGGCTTTCGACAAGAAAGAGCCCGTCCGGCGGGATCCTTTCGCCAAGGTGAAAAAGGAAAAGCCGAAACCCCGGCAGTCCGCGGCGGCAAAGCACATTCGCAACGCTGCCTTCGCGCCCATGAAGGGCGACAACGTTCACTAGGGCTTCTTCATCCGGAAGGAAAGATCCAAAGGCTCGACGTCTGCCCAGAGCCGCGCGTGATCGCCATCAGCTGCGGCAAAGACGCCAGAGCGCCTGTTTCCCTAAGATTTCAAGGAGGACGGTCTGGACAGATGCGGCTGTTGACGCCATAGTCCGCCGAAATTCGCCCGTTACGCTCAGGCGGCAACGGCGCGATGTGAATTGCAATCAAGGGACCTGCAACGGGCCATGAAAACACTGCTGCTTGAATTCTTCACTTGGTGGAACGGCCAGACCATGGGAACCCGCTTCTTCACCTGGCGGAAGGGGGAATTTGTCGGGGAAGACGAGTTCGGCAACAAGTACTACAAAGAACGCGGCGGCAAGAAGCGCTGGGTCATCTATAACGGCCTTGCGGAAGCCTCTTCCATTCCTCCGGGCTGGCACGGCTGGATGCATCACCGCGTTGACACGCCGCCGTCCGAAGAGACCTATCATGCCAAGCACTGGCAGCAGGCGCACAAGGTGAACCCGACCGGCACCCCGGACGCCTACCGTCCGCACGGCTCGATCCTGACCCCGGAAAAACGCCCCGAGGTCACTGGCGACTACGAAGCCTGGACGCCGGGAAGCTGAAGTTTCTGAATAGAGCGATGGTTTCGGAGCCCCGCAATGCGGGGCTTCTTTGTTTGAGGCGTGCTGCGACGAAGAGGCGTTGGACCAAGCGGGGCTCGATGCCATTGGTCGATGGAGAGCAAAAGCATGAAACCGGCTGACTGTGTGCCTCGAGACAAGCACGACTTGCCTGCCGTGAGACGGGCGAGGGCGCTTGGATTTCCAGGTCTCAATGCTGTCCTGCCAGAGCTTTTGCAATGGATTTGCGATGCAAACTGGCCGGTGGCGCCGGAAGTTGCAGACCTGCTGTCACAATCAGGTCAGGAGATCATCCCGCATCTTCAACGGGTTCTTCATTCGAAGGACTCGGACTGGAAATTCTGGACGATCGATCTGGTCATCCGAAATCTTGACCCTGATATACGACAGCAACTGCGTGCCGATCTTGAACTTCTGGCAAATCGCGCAAGCCGGGAAGACAAGCTGAATGAGGTCGACGTCGTCTCGAACGAGGTTCTAAACCTCTAGATTATCCGCGTATCGTATGGCGCGGATGCTTGTTCCGTCGCGTGGCCCGCGACCTTCGCTTATCGCGATTTCCAGCTGTCCAGCACGTCCAGCACTTCCTGTCCGCAGGCTTGCGGGGAAAGCGCATAGAAATCGGTTTCCAGTTTCAGGGCTTCGGCCAGCCTTGTGTTGTATTCCGCTTGCGGAATTTCCAGGGCGCCAAACTTGCTGAGGTGATCGGTGACAAACTGGGTGTCCAGCAGGGAATATCCGCCGACGATCAGGCGGGCCACCAGATGCGCAAGGCAGACCTTGGACGCGTCGGTGCGGAACGTGAACATGCTTTCGCCAAAGAAAGCCCCGTTCAGGCTGACACCATAGAGGCCGCCGACCAGTTCATTGTCCTGCCAAGCCTCGATCGTGTGGCAATAGCCCATGTCGAAGAGTTCGCCATAGAGCCGGCGGATTTCCGAATTGATCCAGGTTTTCTGGCGCCCGGGCATGGGTTCGGCGCAGCCGTCGATGATGCCCTGGAAGTCTGTGCTGACACGGATCTCGAAGACGTCGCTGCGAATGGTGCGACGCAGGCGGCGCGGCAGATGAAAACTGTCCAGCGGGAGATGGCCGCGCCGTTCCGGCTCCAGCCAGAAGAGCCCTGGATCGTCTGCGGATTCGGCCATGGGGAAGAGGCCGCAGGCATAGGCTTTCAACAGAACCTGCGGCGTGATTTCCATCACGATGTCGTCTTTGTAACCTGCCATTCGGCCTCACTGTCCGGGCGGCAAGGGGCACATGCCCCTTGGCCTTTCGCGGTCAGCTCGACTTGGCAGCCAGATGTTTTTCCAGCCAGTGAATGTCGTACTGACCGTTCGCGATGTCTTGATTGTCCACCAAATCGCGGAAAAGCGGAATAGTGGACTTGATTTCGTCAACGACAAATTCATCCAGGCAGCGGCGCAGGCGCATCATGCACTCGACACGGTTGCGGCCATGCACGATCAGTTTGCCGATCAGGCTGTCGTAATAGGGCGGGATCTTGTAGCCCTGATAGACACCGCTGTCGACGCGCACTCCCAGGCCACCTGGCGGGTGGTAATAGGTGATCGTGCCCGGTGACGGCGTGAAGTTGACCGGATCCTCGGCATTGATGCGGCATTCGATGGCATGGCCTTCGAACCGGATGTCGTCCTGGGTCATGTCCAGGTCGCCACCGGCTGCGATACGGATCTGCTCGTTGACGAGGTCGATGCCGGTGATCATTTCGGTCACCGGGTGTTCCACCTGCAGGCGGGTGTTCATCTCGATGAAGTAGAATTCACCGTTCTCATAGAGGAACTCGACGGTACCGACACCGCGATATTTCAGCTTGCGCATTGCGCTTGCGACAATTTCGCCAATCTCGTTGCGCTGGTCGGCATTGAGGCTTGGAGAAGGAGCCTCTTCCAGAACCTTCTGGTGCCGGCGCTGCAAGGAGCAGTCTCGCTCGCCCAGATGAACGGCATTGCCTTTGCCGTCGCCGAGCACCTGGATCTCGATGTGGCGCGGCTTGCCGAGATATTTTTCCATGTAAAGCGCGTCGTCGCCGAAGGCGGCCTTCGCCTCGGACCGGGCGGTCGACAATGCCGTATCCAGCTCAGCCTCGGTCTGGGCAACCTTCATGCCGCGGCCACCGCCACCGGCAGCTGCCTTGACCAGAACCGGATAGCCGATCTCGCGTGCGATCGCGTGGGCGTCGTCCGTTGCCCGGACTTCACCGTCGGATCCTGGAACCACGGGAATGCCGAGATCCTTGGCGGTCTGCTTGGCCTGGATCTTGTCACCCATCACCCGGATGTGCTCTGCGGTCGGGCCGATGAACTCGATGTTGTGCGCTTCGAGGATCTCGGCAAAGCGGGCGTTTTCCGACAGGAAACCGTAGCCCGGATGGACTGCGTCGGCGCCGGTGATTTCACAGGCGGCCAGAAGCTGGGGGATGTTCAGGTAGCTGTCGCGGGCCGCTGGCGGCCCGATGCAGACGCTTTCGTCGGCCAGGCGGACATGCATGGCGTCGGCATCGGCGGTGGAATGCACCGCGACCGTTGAAATGCCCAGCTCCTTGCAGGCACGCAGGATGCGCAGGGCGATCTCGCCTCGGTTGGCGATAAGGATCTTGGAGAACATGGCCTGAGCGGCTCCTTATTCGACGATGATGAGCGGTTCGCCGAATTCCACCGGCTGGGCGTCGTCGACCAGGATCTGCTTGACGGTACCGGCCTTGGTGGAGGGGATGTGGTTCATGGTTTTCATGGCCTCGACGATCAGGATCGTCTGACCTTCGGACACCTTGTCGCCAACCTGAATGAAGGCGGCTGCGCCGGGCTCCGGCGACAGATAGGCGGTGCCGACCATCGGAGAGGTCACGGTGGTTCCGGACTGAGCCGGTTCAGCGGCGGCGGCCGGTGCGGTGGCAGGAGCTGCGGCCGGTGCGGCAGCGGCAACAGGTGCTGCAGTCGGGGCGGCAACGCTCACCGGCGCATTGATGGACATCTGGCGTGCGACTCGGATGCGGGTGTCGCCCTGTTCCAGTTCGATCTCGGAGAGATTGGTTTCATCCAGGAGGACGGCGAGATCGCGGATCAGGGCCGTGTCAAATTTCTTGTTATCATTACGCATCATGTTCTGGCTCTCATACTCGGTCCGCAAGAAGCTCGGCGGGCCGTGTTCGGGATGACCGCTCCATCGAAACATGGGGTCTGTCCCGTTCGTCACCGGTCCTTCACAGAAGCAACACCGTGCGACGTTTTTGGCTCAACCGCGCTCTTTGCTCCGCCGATTCAGGGCGTACAAAGGTCTTTGGCCCGTCTCCGAGAGGACAACGGGCCAAGCTTCTTATAGGGATTCAAACGTATAAGGAAAACCCCCGATTTCTCATTGATATCGTGCTTCAGGGGTTTCCAACAGGCTTCGGTCCCAAAAGGACTCGTCAGCAGGTGGTCTGCTCGCAATTCTTGAGCGACTTGATCTTCTCATTGAGCTGTTCATAGCCGACAGCGCCCATGACAACCTCATCCCCGACGACATAGGACGGGGTACCGGTCAGACCAAGTCGGTTGGCCAGAGAATAGACTTCTTCAATCGTCTGACCGGCCTCGTCGGTCTTCATCGCGGCCAGAAGGTCTTCCTCGGCAATGCCGACGCTTTTTGCTGCTGCCAGGGCGCTGGCGTTGTTCGCCTGTCCGCGGCTCAAAAGCAGGGCCTCGTGAAAGTCGCCGTATTTGTCAGGCGCGACGGAATTGACTGCAACAGCCACCTGGGCAGCTTCCACGGACCCCTGGCCGAGCACCGGAAATTCCTTCAGAACGACCTTGAGGTCCGGATGTTCCTCGATCAGCTTGACCATGTCGCCATAGGCACGCTTGCAGTAGCCGCAGTTGTAGTCGAAGAACTCGACAAGTGCGACGGACCCTTCAGGGTTGCCAAGGACAACCTGGCGCGTCGAGTTGAACAGGACATCGGCACTGTCAGTCAGCGCCTGGACGCGCGCAAGGTCTGCGGCCTCCCGCTCACGGCGGTCGAGTTCCGTCAGTGCTTCGGCGATAATGTCGGGATTCTCCAGGATATACTCGCGGACGATCTTCTCGATGTCTTCGCGCTTCAGCTCCTGGGCGGCAGCCGGTACGGCCACCAGGGCAAGAAGAAGCGCACAGAGCGATAGGACACGCATCAGGACCGGTGGATAGAGTGACCGGATCGATTGAAGGGAGTGGGTCATCAAGGGCTCCTCGAGCAGCGTTCTTAAGGTTCGTTGTCTACGCCGCCCTGTGTGTCACAGATCTTATCGGCGATTCGGCACATTAGGGGGTTTGTACGCGACAATGTCGTCCGCTTGAAGCCATGCGGGCGATCCGCGCTTCAAACTTTTTTGAGCACGGGCGGCATAACGCTTTGCCGCCTGGAAATCGCCGGTCACCATCAGGCCCTTTGCCGTGGCCAAATCTGCTTCTGCGCGCTCACCCTGCCGGCCATGCGCAATCGCAAGCTGGCTGTAGGCAACACCCGAGTTGGCGTCCCGCTGAATGGCCTTTTTCAGGACGCGCTCGGCTTCGACGAGCTTGGAATTGTCGTTGGACGCCACAAGGGCATAACCGAGCCAGACCATGAACTGGGGTTCGTTGGGCTTGATGGAAAGGGCCTTGCGGAATGGAGCGATCGCGCGTTTCGGATCTCCGCCTTCCAGGAGAGCCTGCCCCTTGAGCTCATAATAATAGGGATTGTTGGGCTGTGTCCGGATCAGTGCATCGATCTCCTTGACCGCCCCCTTGCCACGGCTCTTCATGGCCGCAATGGCCCTGGCATATTGCGCGGCCGGGCTCTTGTCCTTGCGCGGGTAGGCCCGAAGCGTCGCGGAAGGGTGGCTGGAGAAGGCAAACAGCTTGGCGCGGACGAGTTCGTGCCGGTACTGCAGGACATAGTCTTCGGGTTTGTCGAAATGCGGGGATTTCTGCGCCTCGCGCAGAAGACCATTGTAACGGTCCTGGGCCATCGGGTGGCTCTGCGCATAAGGATCCACGAATTGGCGGGTGAACATCTGTTGTTCCGACATCCGCTGAAAGGTTTTCAGCATGCCGCGCGCGCTTTGCCCGGTTGCGTTGAGATACCTCAAGGCGGCCCGATCGGCCGCGGCCTCTTCACCGCGCTGATAGGACAAAAGAGAACGACGTCCGACAGATCCTGCGCCGAGGGCGATCGCACCACCGCCAGATGCCGCCTGACCCGATCCGGAAGCGGCGCCCGCCGCAGCCGCGCCAGCACCAAGGACCATGCCGATCACGGACATGATCTGTGCGTTGGCAGCCGCGGAGCGCAACCGCACCAGATGGCGGCCGGCGATATGGCCGGTTTCGTGCGCGATGACGCCGATGACCTCGCTCGGGGCCTCTGCCTCCATCAGCACGCCGATATTGATAAACATGCGCCGGCTGTCCGGTACGAAGGCATTGAAGCTCTTGTCGTTCACCAGAATGATCTCCGGCTCGGAATGGGCGATCCCGGCAACCTTGAAAATCGGCTTGGCATAGTCGCGCAAAAGCGCTTCGGTCTCGGCATCCCTGACCAGCGAAATCCTGCCGCGCTGCGCTTGTGCTGGCGTGATCAAGAGCGGCAGGGCGACGGCGAGAGAACAGGTGAGGGCCAGCGATTTCCGGAACAGGTTCCGGGCTGATATCCGTTTCAACGGTTGGGATCCAGATGCAAGACTGTGCACTGTAGCAATTCTCCATTCCGACTTCTTCGCGCGCCACAACCCGCGCTTATGCAAGCGCACATTGTGAGCGAAGGTATGGAGACCGGACTTCCGGGTCAAGAAAGGCCGTATTACAAACCGGTAAGAATAGGGTCATCACATCGTCGCAGCCAGCAACGGCGTTGCATCTGCCCGGAAAATTCGCGATAGGGGAGGCTGTGTTTCAGCCTTGCCGCCAGGACCCGATGACAAAGAACGCCTTCCTTCCCTCCCGCCGCAGCGACGTTGCTCCTTTCATCGCCATGGATGTTCTCGCAGAAGCGGCCAGACTGGAGGCCGAAGGGCGAAAGATCGTGCATATGGAAGTCGGCCAGCCGTCTGCCCCGGCACCGCGCATTGCCCTGGAAGCGGCCAGAAGTGCTCTGGAGCACGGCCGTCTCGGGTATACCGAAGCGCTCGGCATCGCTCCGCTGCGCCAGGCACTGTCGGCGCATTACCTCAAGACCTATGGCGTTGACGTGCCCGCCGGGCGGATCATGGCGACCACAGGCTCGTCTGCCGGGTTCAACCTGGCTTTCCTGACAGCCTTCGACCCGGGGGACCGCGTGGTTCTGACAGCGCCCGGCTATCCGGCCTACCGGAACATTTTGAAGTCGCTGGGGCTGGTCCCGGTTGAGATCGAGGTGGGGGAAGAGACTATGTGGAGCCTGACACCGGCTCATCTCGATCAGGCACAGGCGGATGGACCGATCAAGGGTGTGCTTGTGGCCAGTCCGGCCAATCCGACCGGGACCATGATGACCCCTGAAGCGCTGGATGATCTGGTCCGGTATTGTGAAGATGCCGGGATCTGGTTCATTTCCGACGAGATCTATCATGGACTGGACTATGCCAGCGGGCAGAAGACAGCTCTGGAAACGTCCCAGAATGTCATCGTCATCAACAGTTTCTCCAAATACTACTGCATGACCGGATGGCGCATCGGCTGGATGGTGCTGCCTGAGCAGCTTGTCCGCCCGACGGAGCGCATCGCCCAGAGCCTTTATATTTCACCGCCGGAGCTATCGCAGATCGCCGCGACGGCTGCGCTGGATGCGGTTCAGGAGCTGGAAGCGGTGAAGGCCGTCTACGCGGCCAATCGGGATCTGCTGGTTGCCGGCTTGCCTCGGATCGGTCTGGACAGGCTGCTTCCCGTTGACGGTGCCTTCTACATCTATGCAGATATCAGCCGTTTCAGTGACGACAGCCTGGGCTTTGCCACGAGGATGCTTCAGGAGGCTGGCGTGGCGGCAACACCCGGTGTCGATTTCGACCCCGTGCACGGACACGACTTCCTGCGTTTTTCCTTTGCCGGTGCCCATGAAGACATGAAAGACGCATTGGACAGGTTGTCCGGCTTTCTCACGCGTTCTTGAGACCGGACAAGCTGCTTGGCAGGGCGGTCGGCAATTCTTCAATCGCCCGACGCTCTTGCGTGTCTCATCAGAAAAGCAGGGCTATCTTTCGGCCGTCATCTATGGCCGGCCCCCGCAGCATTGCGGCACCAAGACAAAACATGTTCTTCATCGGCCGGCAGGAGATTGGCAGGAGCTCCTGTGAAGTCCTCGAAAGCTGCGCGATGCGGATCGGAAAGACCGATCAGGACCGGAATACCGCTTTCAATTGCCTTTGAAATCAAGGCTCGAAAACCGCGTCCTTCCGCCTCGCTCAGGCCGAACTTGTTCAGCATGACCAGATCTGCACCTTGCTCGGTGAGACGGGTCTCGGCGACGCCTGCTGCTTCGGCAAGCGCACCGGCATCCAGCCGGCAGGCTGACGAGCCGGCGCCGAGATCCTGGCTTATGCGAATGGACATGCCATCCGGCAAAAGCCGCAGCGTACTGTCGCAATGTGCCATCTCGGCATCCGCAACCGGTACCCGTAACGCACCGACCAACCGGCATCCGTCATCAGCCAACCGATCTGCCACCTTGTTCAAAAGGTGGTCGGTTGCAACTTGACCTGTCAGGGGAATGCACGCGATATCCATTCTCACACCATAAGCTTGGTCCATGGCGGACGTGTTCACCGAATTCAAAGGCCATATGAGCCTTCCGGTCCGCATTCCGCCTTGCGATTCCGCAATTGCTTCCACACCTTCGGTCTCATTGGACGGTGTTTTGAGTTCGTTT
Organism: Labrenzia sp. VG12; assembly: GCF_002237595.1. Taxonomy (NCBI): domain Bacteria; kingdom Pseudomonadati; phylum Pseudomonadota; class Alphaproteobacteria; order Hyphomicrobiales; family Stappiaceae; genus Labrenzia; species Labrenzia sp. VG12. The sequence continues at coordinate 1,562,924 of NZ_CP022529.1, read as the reverse complement.
GATCCCTGACATCAGGTTTCGAACCGGCCAAACGCGCGCTCCGCATGAATCTCATCGAGCCTGACGTTCCTGCTTCGGGTTCGCAGATTGAAATCCAAGCGCAAGAAAAAAGGCGGCCAATGGCCGCCTTTTTGACTGATCGAAACAGATCCTAGAAGAACGAGCGGCCGCGTTGCCACCATCCGCCGCGCTTCGGCTTGTCTTCCTGCGGTTCACCGGATGTTTCGCTTGTCACCACCGGTTCCGCGGGAGCGGAGGGCTGCTGTGGCTCTTCTTCTTCCGCAGCTTCGTTGGCAACGGGCTGTTCGGAAGTCGGCGTATCGACAACGATGGTTCCGGTTTCGCTTTCGGCTGCGACTTCGGCTTCCCCGTCCGCCTCGGCAACCACCGGCTCTTCAGTCGTTTGCGTTTCGGCCGGATCGACGGGTGTTTCTTCAACCGGTGCCGGGATTTCCTCGGTGGTCTCCGGAGCAGATGCGCTGGCGTCTTCACCGTCAGAGGCCACGGCTTCCGTCACCGGAGCTTCGCCGTCAACCTGTTGTTCGCTGTCGGTTTCAGCACTGCCGTCAGCTTCGGCGGTCTGTTCCTCGCCAGCTTCGGACGCGAGTGTTTCGCCTTCACCTTCACCATTGCGGCGTCCGCGGCGGCCACCCCGGCGGCCACGGCGCCGCTTGCGGCGGGGTTCGTCGTCACCTGCCTCGTCGTCAGAAGAGCGGGCTTCCTGCGGCTGCGCGTCAGCATCCGCGTCGCCATCCTCGGCAGCTGCCTGTTTGGTGTCGCCATTTTCCTGCCGGCCGTCGCTACCGCCTCTGCGGCGCTTGCGCCGACGGCGGCGCCGGCGGCCGTCACCTTCGCCTTCACCTTCGTCCTCGGACGCGGCTTCCTGATAATCCGGCTGTTCGGTGTCCTCGTCGATGATCTCGACCGTGTCGGGCTGAACGGTCGGCGAGGGCGCCGGGAACCGGTCGCGGTCAACCGCTGCGCCGCGTTCCAGAACATAAAGCTGGCCGTTGACCATGTCGTCCGCATGGACTTCGATCTCGATCGCAAACCGGGTTTCAAGATCGACCAGGTTGGAGCGTTTCTGGTTCAGGATGTAGAGCGCGACCTGTGTGGTCGTCCGCAGGATCAGGTTATGCGATGCGCCCTTGAGGAGATTGTCTTCAATGGACCGCAAGACGTGCAGCGCAACGGACTCCACAGAGCGGATCATGCCGGTGCCCTGACAATGCGGGCAAGGCGTGGTCGAGCTTTCCAGGACCCCGGTGCGGATGCGTTGGCGCGACATTTCAAGCAGGCCGAAATGCGAAATCCGGCCGACCTGGATACGCGCCCGGTCGTTCTTCAGGCAGTCTTTCAGCCGACGCTCGACGGCCCGGTTGTTTTTCGACTCCTCCATGTCGATGAAGTCGATCACGACCAGACCGGCCAGATCGCGCAGGCGCAGCTGGCGGGTGACCTCTTCGGCCGCCTCCAGGTTGGTCTGCAGCGCGGTGTCCTCGATGTTGTGTTCGCGGGTGGACTTGCCCGAGTTCACGTCGATCGACACCAGAGCCTCGGTCTGGTTGATGACAATGTAGCCGCCGGATTTCAACGTCACCTGGGGCGAGAACATCGCATCCAGCTGCGGTTCGACACCATAGCGGATGAAGAGAGGCGAGGGGTCGCGGTATGGCTGGACGTTCTTCGCGTGGCTCGGCATGAGCATGCGCATGAAGTCCTTGGCCTCGCGGTAGCCTTCATCGCCCGCCACAAGGACTTCATTGATGTCCTTGTTGTAGAGGTCGCGGATGGAACGCTTGACCAGGCTGCCTTCCTCGTAAACGAGACTTGGCGCACTGGATTTCAGGGTCAGTTCGCGCACATTTTCCCAAAGCCGCATCAGATACTCGAAATCGCGTTTGATCTCGGCCTTGGTCCGGCTGGCGCCGGCAGTACGCAGAATGACGCCCATGCCCTCCGGCACGTCCAGTTCCGAAGCTATCTTTTTCAGGCGCTTGCGGTCTGTCGGCTGGGTGATCTTGCGTGAGATGCCGCCGCCACGGGCGGTGTTCGGCATCAGCACCGAATAGCGGCCAGCCAGGGACAGGTAGGTGGTCAGCGCGGCGCCCTTGTTGCCGCGCTCTTCCTTGACAACCTGGACCAGAATGATCTGGCGGCGCTTGATGACTTCCTGGATCTTGTACTGCTTGCGCAGCGGCACGACGCGCTCGGGGACTTCTTCCATCGCGTCTTCGGCGCCAACGGATTCAACAGCGTCCTCATCGTTATCGCTGTCGTCATCGTCGTCGGACTTGCGGCGCCGGCGGCGGCCACGCGTCCGCACCGGAGCTTCGGCCTCGGTTTCCTCTTCGGCGTCGTCTTCCTCGGTTGAGGCTTCGGCGTCGCTTTCGTCTGCCTCGGCGTCGTCGCTGGAAGTCTCGTCGCTTTCGGCTTCAGGAGCGCGTGCGCTGATGCCACCTTCGTCCGAAGCCTCTTCGCCAGAAGTGTTGGAACCTTCCTCAGCGGCATTCGCTTCTGAAGTGACCGTCTCGGACGAATCTTCAGAAATCGATTCTTCCGCCGCGTCTTTCCGCGCGGCTTCGTCGGCAGGTTCTTCGATCTTTTCGCTGGCGACTGTCTCGGTCGACTCGTTCTTCGCTGCGCGCGAGCGGCGGCGGCGCTTGGGCTTTTCCTCTGCTTCAGCATCATCGCGCTGACGGTCGGCAGCTTCGGCCGCAAGCAAGGCCTCGCGGTCGGCGACCGGGATCTGGTAGTAGTCCGGGTGAATTTCGCTGAACGCAAGGAAACCATGGCGATTGCCGCCATATTCCACGAAAGCGGCCTGGAGCGATGGCTCGACCCGCGTGACTTTTGCTAGATAGATATTCCCGCGCAGCTGTTTCCGGTTTGCTGCTTCAAAGTCGAATTCTTCAACCCGATTGCCACGCACGACGACGACCCGGGTCTCTTCCGGGTGGCCCGCGTCGATCAGCATTTTGTTTGCCATTATTGAACGTCTCCACGGCAGCGCTCATGGGCGCGTATGCAAAACGCGCATCGCCCGAAAGGAGGATGGCTGCCGTACTGGTTTTGCTAAGATGAGAAAGGGCGTCTGCGCCCGGCGCGGTCGTATGATCAACGCAAGCGGCCGCTGGAGCGGTACCTTGCATTATGTCGATCACCATGTGCATCGCGCGGGTCCTTCGGGGCAACGCAGGCCCTTGAGTTAAGTCGTTGTACCAGGCCGGTCTGCAGTTCGGCATCATTGCCAGTCCTGCGTCCGGTCGCGGAAGGGGTCACCCGTTCTTGTCCGCCGCGTGCCTCGCCGGAAAAACTGCCATCTGTTTCAGGGCATTACGTCGCGAGGCGGGGCGGTCTCAAACAGACACCGCTACCTTGTCCGCTGCCTTCCAGGTCCTTCAATTCAACCGTCAGAACGGCCTCTGTCCTGTCGTTCGCAGGCCTTGGAATGCAATGACGTTGTGGATAGGTACCCATGTCCGCCATCTGGGAAGGTATCGGTATCGAACCGAAATCCGTAAGGTACTATTACGATCCGGAGCGTCGCAATGCAAGCAATGTGAATTGGATAAGGCATTTTCCTGTCGTTGTAGTTGGCGTATGACAGGTACAGCGGGGGCGGAACCGGGCAGTAGACGGGCAATATGGCCGGAAGAATCGAATTGGTAAACGGAATGAAGCCGCTAACTGGCCGCGACTTGCACAAGATGACCGCACTGAAAAAGGCGTTCGCAGTCTGCCTGACCACGCTGTTCTGCGTGATTGGCGGTTTGTCTCACACTGCCCTGGCTGAAGCGTCCAAACCGGTTGTTACCGGTGCACGCGTCGCCGGCGACGAGAGCCGGACACGATTCGTGCTTGATATGGATCGTCAGGTTTCCCCGGTGATTTCCGGCCTCGCCAATCCATACCGGCTGATTATCGATCTTCCGGAAGTCGTCTTTTCCATACCAAGCGAAGCGGGGCAGGACGGTCGCGGACTGGTTGCCGATTGGCGCTTCGGCCTGTTTGCGCTCGGAAAGTCGAGAATCGTAATGGATCTCTCCGGCCCGGCGAAAGTTGACAAGACTTTCTTCTTGCCTGCCGTTGACGACCAGCCGGCGCGACTGGTTGTGGACCTGGTCAAGACATCACCGGATGCCTTTTCAGCATTCGTCGAGGCGTCGAGAAGCACGCCGGAGGCGCAGGCGGAAAAATCTGCGCCAAAGAGCGACCGGCTGACGGCCGAAAAGGATCGCGTCAAGCCGCTGATCCTTCTGGATCCCGGTCATGGCGGCATCGATACGGGCGCAACCGGTGTCCATGGTACGCTGGAGAAGGCGATCGTGCTCGATTTCGCGCTGCTTCTGAAGGACAAGCTGGACGAAACCGGACTTTACGACGTCAAACTCACACGAAGCGACGATACATTCGTGTCGCTGGCACGCCGCGTTGAAATTGGCCACGAGCTGGCGGCGGACCTGTTCATCTCGATCCACGCCGACTCGGTGCGGCGGGGCAGAAATTTGCACGTGGTGCGACCGTATACACGATCTCCGACAAGGCATCCGACCAGTTGGCCGAGGATCTTGCCGAATCGGAAAACATGTCCGACGTGATCGCCGGGGTCGAGCTCGACGAGGAGCCAACGGAAGTCACAGATATCCTGCTCGATCTGGCGCGGCGCGAAACACGTTCGTTTTCGGTCTATTTTGCGCGCACACTGGTGAGTGAACTGGAGAGTGCGGTCAGGCTGATCAACAATCCGCATCGCTCTGCGGGATTCAGGGTGTTGAAAGCGCATGATGTTCCGTCCGTTCTCGTGGAACTTGGGTATCTGTCCAACGAACATGACGAAAAACTTCTGATTTCGGACGAATGGCGCGAGCGCATGGCCAACGCGATGAACGAGGCCATTCATGCGTTCTTCCGGCCGCGACTGGCGCGCCAGCCGGAAACACCCTCGCAGTAAAAGGCCTTTGCCGCCGGGCAGAATCGCCTGGTGTCGCCGCTGTTGCCTCAGCATCGCCATATTGCTGCAAGAGGAAGGCGCATAAGTTTGTGCAAGGACCGGCATCTGAACGTGCCGAGTTCAGGTTTCCGTGTTAAGAACTGGAAGTGGCAGAGCAGATTTGCTCTCAGGACGGGGAAAGACGAGCCCGCGGTATGAAATTCTTGGTGAAGTTTTTTGGCTATCTGTTCGGGATCGGTGCGGTCTTCGCGCTTCTGATCGCGGCCGGCGTTTGGATGTATCTGCAGACCCTTTCCGAAGATCTGCCGGACTATACCGCGTTGAAGAATTACGAGCCGCCGGTCATGACCCGCGTTCATGCCGCAGACGGCAGCCTGATGGCGGAATATGCTACGCAGCGCCGTATGTTTCTGCCGATCCAGGCAATTCCCGATCAGTTGAAGGAAGCCTTCATCGCGGCGGAAGACAAGAATTTCTACAAGCACATCGGAGTGGACCCGGAGGGGATTGCCCGTGCCTCCGTGCGTTTCGTGCAGAACTATGGGTCCGGCCGTCGGCCGGAGGGCGCCTCGACGATCACCCAGCAGGTCGCAAAGAACTTTCTGCTGTCTGACCTTGTGAGTGAGGAACGGCGTCGCCGCTCTGCGGCTTACGAGCGCAAGGTGAAGGAAGCGATCCTGTCACTGCGAATCGAGCAGGCCTACACCAAGGACGAAATCCTGGAGCTTTATCTCAACGAGATCTATTTCGGGTTCGGTGCCTATGGTGTCGCAGCGGCGTCGCTGATCTATTTCGACAAGTCGGTTCATGAGCTGAGCCTGGAAGAAATCGCCTACCTGGCCGCCTTGCCGAAGGCGCCCAACAACTATCATCCGTACCGCAAGACCGAAGCCGCGGTTGCCCGGCGCAACTACGTGCTCGACCGCATGATGGCCGATGGCTACATCACCACGGCGGAGGGCGAGGAAGCCAAGCAGAAGCCGATCGTCGTCAAGCCGCGTGAAACCGGTTCCCGGCTGTTTGCCGCAGAATACTTCACCGAGGAAGTCCGCCGCGAAGTTGCGGAGATCTTCGGCGACAAGCGCCTCTATGAGGGCGGTCTTTCCGTGCGCTCGACCCTGGATCCAGAACTGCAGAAAATCGCTCGCAAGTCCCTGATGGACGGGCTGATCAAGTTTGACCATCAACGCGGCAGCTGGCGCGGCCCGGTCGACAGGATCACGCTTGGTGCGGACTGGGGTGTGGATCTTGCCAAAATCGAGGCGCTCAGTGATCTGCCCGAGTGGAGGCTTGCGGTCGTTCTTGAAAGCGGCAGCGACCAGGCAAGGGTCGGCGTCCAGCCGGAAACCCTGGTCAGCGGACAATTGTCGGACGAACGCAAGGCCGGACCGCTTTTTCTTGAGACCATGAAATGGGCGCGGGTCAATGGACGGGCACCAAACGCGGTTTCCGACGTGCTGGCACCGGGTGACGTCGTCTATGTTCAGGAAAGCAGTGTCGCGCCCGGAACATTCGAACTGCGCCAGATCCCGAAGGTTTCCGGCGCGCTGGTCGCAATGGATCCCTATACGGGGCGCGTTCTGGCCCTGGTTGGCGGTTTCAGCTTCGCGCAGAGCGAGTTCAACCGCGCCACGCAGGCCTATCGCCAGCCGGGTTCTTCCTTCAAGCCGTTCCTTTATGCCGCGGCCCTCGACAACGGCTATACCCCGTCCTCGGTGATCATGGATGCCCCGCTCGAGATCAGCCAGGGGCCGGGACTGGGCACCTGGCGACCGCAGAACTACGGTGGCAAGTTCTATGGTCCGTCGACCCTGCGCACCGGGATCGAGCTGTCTCGAAACGTCATGACCGTCCGGCTTGCGCAGGACATGGGCATGCCGTTGGTGGCCGAATATGCCAAGCGGTTCGGCATCTACGACAACATGTTGCCGGTTCTGTCCATGTCCCTGGGGGCAGGGGAAACCACCGTCCTGCGACTGACAACCGCCTACGCCACAATTGCGAACGGTGGCAAGAAGGTGCGTCCGACCCTGATCGACCGGATCCAGGACCGGTATGGCCGCACAATCTACAAGCATGACAGCCGCATTTGTGACGGCTGCACCCAGGATTCCTGGAGCGGCCAGGGAGAACCGACCCTCATCGATGACCGCGAACAGGTGCTGGACCCGATGACGGCCTACCAGATCACCTCCATGATGGAAGGTGTCGTGCAGCGCGGCACGGCAACGCGCGTCCGTGCCGTTGGCCGCCCCGTGGCCGGCAAGACCGGTACCACCAACGACGAGAAGGATGCCTGGTTCATGGGCTTCACGCCAGACCTCGCCGTGGGTGTCTTTGTTGGCTATGACAATCCCAAGCCGATGGGACGCGGTGCTACCGGTGGGCAGGTGGCCGCACCGATCTTCACCGAATTCGTGAAACAGGCCCTTGCCGACAAGCCGCCTGTCGAATTCCGGGTGCCCAGGGGCCTGCAACTGATTGCCATCAACCGGGGCACAGGGCAGCGGGCCACGCCCGGAACGCCGGGTGCGATTCTGGAGGCCTTCAAGCCGGGCATGGCGCCGAATGACAGCTACTCGGTCATCGACTTCCAGAGTTCCATGGGCGTTCCGACTTCCGTTTCACCGGAAGCGGCCGGGGCGGTCTTCCAGGGAACCAGCGGTCTCTATTGATAAACCTAATTTCCAAGAGGCGGCGGTCTGTCCGGCAGACCGCCGCCTCATCTGTTTACAGGGGCAGCCCGCGCGGGTAATGTCCCGCTCCAATTTGCGGCCCGGCTGCTTGAGGAAAGCGGACGGACCACTCCCGAAAACAAGCGAGGTATCCGATGCGCGCCGAGATGGAAGCGATCGTCGATGAAATCAAGCAGGCCATAAGCCTGCTGAGGAGGCATCTTTGACTGGGATCAGGCTCTTGTCCGTCTGGAAGAACTGAACGCTCTGTCCGAGGACCCGGAACTCTGGAATGATCCCGGAAAGGCGCAGAAGCTGATGCGCGAACGCCAGCAGCTCGACGACGGCATCAGTGGCGTCAAGGCGCTGGAACAGGATCTGGCCGACAATATCGAACTGATCGAACTGGGTGAGATGGAGGACGACACGTCCGTCATCGAAGACGCCGAGGGGGCGCTACGCGGCCTGAAGGACAAGGTGGGCGAGTTGCAGTTGCAGTCGCTTCTGTCCGGGGAAGCCGACGGCAACGATACCTATCTGGAAATTCACTCCGGCGCAGGCGGGACCGAAAGCCAGGACTGGGCGTCGATGCTGCTGCGCATGTATCGCAGATGGGCAGAGAAGCGCGGCTTCAAGGTCGAAGTGCTGGAATACCAGGACGGCGAAGAAGCCGGCATCAAATCGGCGACCCTGCTGGTCAAGGGTGAAAACGCCTATGGCTGGTTGAAGACCGAGTCTGGCGTTCACCGTCTTGTCCGCATCTCGCCCTATGACAGCAACGCGCGCAGGCACACGAGCTTCTCCAGTGCCTGGGTGTATCCGGTGATCGATGATTCCATCGAAATCGATATCAACGAAAGTGATTGCCGGATCGATACCTATCGGGCGTCCGGTGCCGGTGGTCAGCACGTCAACACGACCGACTCGGCCGTGCGCATCACGCACCAGCCGTCTGGTATCGTGGTGCAGTGCCAGTCCGAGCGATCCCAGCACAAGAACCGGGCAACGGCCTGGAACATGCTGAAAGCCCGCCTTTACGAGGCTGAGCTGAAGAAGCGGGAAGAGGCGGCGAGTGCCGAAGCCGCGTCCAAGACCGATATCGGCTGGGGGCACCAGATCAGGTCCTATGTCCTGCAGCCCTATCAGCTTGTGAAGGATCTCAGGACCGGCGTGGAAAGCACGTCGCCGGGCGATGTTCTGGATGGCGATCTGAACAAGTTCATGGAAGCGTCGCTGGCACAGCGCGTGTTTGGTGGAGATCCGGTCGAGGTCGAGGATATCGACTGAGCTTACGCAGAACTGCCGACAGGAAAACGGGGCCAATCGGCCCCGTTTTGCATTTTGACCCTAAAGGGCAAGCTCAGCCAGCTTGTCACCTGCAGACAGGAAACTTGCGGGGTTGCTCGGCTTGTCGTGACGGCGGATTTCGTAGTGAAGATGCGGCCCTGTGGAGCGACCGGTTGAACCGACATTGCCGATCAGATCTCCTGCCAGGACGTGATCGCCTTCGGCCACCTGGATGCGGCTGAGGTGGGCATAACGCGTCACAAAACCGTTGGCATGGCGAATCTCGACCATCTTGCCATAACCGCCCTTCCTCTTTGCACTGAGAACGGTGCCCGGGGCGGAGGAGAAGACACGGGCGCCATAAGGAGCCTTGAAGTCGATGCCGGTATGCATGGCAAGACGTCCCAGAAACGGGTCGACGCGCGGTCCATAACTGCTGGAGACCGAGCCGTTTCGGATCGGCCGTTTGATCGGCAGTCTCAAGGCGGTGAATTTCACGCGGCGCAAGGCGGTCAGCGCGGCATTGGCACGCTCTAGCCGGTCCGGAAAATTCTCTTCGGTGATAGGCTGAAACGGACCGCCCAAAGCGGATTGCTTGCGCAGGGCCTTGTTCACGCCGGGGGTGATTGCGCTGGTAATACCGAGAATTTCCTCGATCCGGCTTTCGGTGGCCACGGTAATGGCGTCGACGGCCGCGGTACTTTCCACGTCCATCTCGGAAATATTGGCTTTTATCGCGTCGAGAGCGGCCTGCTTCTCAGAGTTTTTTTTTAACGCATCCGGCACGCCTGCCTCACCGGAGATCGGCTGTTGCAGGATGGTGAGCGGGTCAAAGCTCTTGCTGGCGCCATCGCGCAGACCGAGCGCCTTGACCGGTTCGTCGATCAACTCGCTCTCGCCGCCAATGGCTGTGTTGTCGTCGCCGCCCAGAGCTGCCAGTCCGCGGGAGTCGAGTGACGGTTTTTGCGGAGGCAGAGGCTTGTCGTTGCTCAGGTAGATGCCAACACTCTCGGCGCGTGCCACGAGGTCGGTGACGATAGCATGGCGTTGACTGAGATCGTGCTGACGACGCAGCACGTCCATGACCTGGATTTCAACCGTCTCCCGATCCACCATCTGGCGGCTTGTCAGCGTCTCGATCTCGGCGCGCAGGCGGTCGATGTGATTCTGGTATTCCAGCACCAGTTCCGTGCGCTCCGCACTGGCTTCCGCGATCATGTCACTACGCATCATGTAGTAACCGATCGTTCCGGCAATGGTGAGGGTAGTCGCCACACAAGCCAGGGCGCCGCATATCAGATGCACGGGTCGCATCGTGTATGTGGTTTTTTTCGCCGCCATTCCGAGCGCCGCTTCTTGCGGTGCTGACCGGGGGCTTGATAAGTCTGCGTCGTTTCTTGGCGCTGTTGCATCATCACTCAGTCACTGTCTGCATTCTGCATGAGAACTGAGTCTGATTAGAATTTGGTAAGGTTAATAATTCGTCTTCATGGGGCCGGAAATTACCCTACGAGAGGCGCAAGAGGCTTGTAAAAACCGGGGGTTAGTCCGGCTTCCGAACGCGCGCGGTCGTTGAAGGGAGGCTTCAGCGCTCCGCGGAAATGCCGTCGCACATACTCATGGAAGGCCGGTTCGGGCCTGATTCCCTGGCGGTCACACAAGAATCGGAACCATTTGGCGCCGAAAGCAACGTGGTTTTTCTCATCCCTGTAGATGATGTCGAGACACCTGGCGGTGTCCTCGTCGCCGATCGAGCGCGCCTTTTCGATCATCGGGGGCGTGATGTCGAGGCCGCGGGCCTCCAGGACAAGAGGTATGATGGCCAGTCTGGCGGCAAGGTCATGACCCGTGTCTTGTGCTGCCTGCCACAGACCGTCATGAGCGGGCAAGTCGCCATAGCTTGCGCCAAGTCTGGCAAGCCGGTCCTGGAGCATGGCGAAATGTTTCGCTTCTTCCAGTCCGACCCGCACCCAGTCATCGTAATAGGATCTCGGAAGGCGGATCGCGGCAAAACGACCGATCAGGTCCCAGGTGAGGTCAACGGCGTTGAGCTCGATATGAGCGAGGGAATGGATCAGCGCCAGACGGCCTGCGGTGCCTGTCAGGCTGCGCTTGGGCATGTCCCTTGGCGCTCGCAACTCAGGTTTGCCGGGGCGGCCCGGGCGATCCGGCATGGCACCGTCTTTCGAGGGGCTCCCGAGCGCGAGCTTGCGCTGAAACCATGCCTTGGACACGGCATAGGCGAGACGGACTTTTTCCGCCGTATCACCAGAGGCTACGATCGCCCGTGCGCCGGCGACGAGGCTGGAAGCCGGACAGGTTTCTTCAGATGATTGCATGGTCATGGATCCCGGATCGCCTGTCAGGCTTCGTCTTCAGAGGGCTCGGGCTGCCTCCAGGACCGCTTCGGCGTGGCCCGGAACCTTCACCTTGCGCCAGATCTGGGCGATTTTTCCGTCCGCGTCCACCAGAAAGGTTGAGCGTTCCACGCCCATGTATTTCTTGCCATACATGTTTTTCTCCACCCAGACGCCATAGGCCTGCGCGGTGCCGGTTTCCGTGTCAGCGCCCAGACGAAGATTGAGATCATGCTTGGCAATGAACTTGTCGTGTTTTGCGGCCGTATCGGGCGAAAGTCCGATGACGGTGATGCCCAAACTGTCGAAGTTGCTGCGAAGCGAGGTGAAAGCGATCGCCTCCTTGGTACAGCCCGGGGTGTCGTCCTTGGGATAGAAATAGACCACGGCGGGTTTTCCCTTCAGGGCGCTGAGTGTCACGCGCTCGCCACCATTGCCTTCAAGATCAAAATCCGGTGCGCTGTCTCCAATGGCCAATTCGCTCATCATGCCTTCCTTCTGTCAAAGTTTGTGCGTTAATGCCGGTTTGCGTTGCTTCCCGAACCACCGCTGTCGCTTTTTCTGGTCCAATCGCGGTATCATGAAAAGGTGAGCGACTCACGCAGGGTTGCGAAGGGTTAGCGCAAAGTCCCGTTTTGAATCAAACCGAAACGCCTGTTTTACGCATGCAGGCAGAGAACTGGATTGACGGATTTGCCACAAAAGGGCGGATTAGAAGCTGCAGATAAGACCAGGCCGCAAAAACGCAGGCGTCTGCGTTTGCGATGGCTGGTCGCTGTACTTCTGATTTCGGTCGGCGCCGGGCTGGTTGCGCTGTTCGCATCCGGACCTGTTCGTGTCCCCCTGCTGGGCAGCCTTCTGGCCCACCAGGGAACGCGCGGACCTGTCCAGCTTTCTGTTGCACACGCCAGCCTCGACTTTACCGCTCCGGATGGAATCAATGTGCTGATTTCGGATGTGGAGGCAGAGATTGGCGGGGCTTCTCCCGTCAGGATCAGCCTGCCGGAACTGGTCGCCCCGCTCGACAGGGATGCTCTTCTCGGCGGCAACATCCACTTCAGCTGGCTTGATCTGAAAAACCCTGAGGTCAGAGTGGGGCTGCCCGGCGGCCCGGCAAAGGTTCCGGAAATGGAACCGCTCATGGAAGCGATCGATCGGGTCAGCGATGTCATCGACGATCAGTTTGCCCGCCGTGCCTTGCGGTTCGTGCGTATCCGCAACGCTTCGGTGGAACTGTCCGGCAAATCGCTCCGGCGTTTTGACGGTATCGATGCCGATATCTTTCGCAGCGAGAACAGGGCGATACGCGCATACGCCAAGGTGACCGGGAACGTCTCGACCTGGCGCATGGAACTGGCACGCAGCGCACCGGAAGGTGGCAGCCAAAAGAACATCGGTGTCGTGGTCAACGGAATTACATTGGCCGAGCTGCTGGGGCCCGATGCGACTGTGGCGCAAGGCAAGGGGTTTGGGTTGCCGGCCTCGGCCAAAATTGAAAGCCGGCTGACAGCGGATGGAAAGTTTCTGACCGCAAATGCCGTAGCACGTGTCCGCAACGGCTGGTTCCAGATGGGCAAAACGCTTGTCGCCTTTGACGATGCTGCGGTTTCCTTGTTGTTCCGCCAGGGGCGCAACGACATCGAGATTACCAGGTCTCATATCATTCGCGGAAACACGCGGATCTTCCTGAACGGGGGGATCGCTCCCGTGGAGGGAGACAATGCCGAGTGGAGGATTTTTCTGGACTCCGAGAATCCGCAATTCGGATCAGCGGACGTGCCGGAAGCGCCTCACATGATGGACGGTATTCAGGTCCGCGCGCGCTTCGACCCACAAAAGCGGCTCCTGTCCATCGACAGGTTCACCGCACGGTCTGGCAAAGCTGTCGCCCATGGCGTGGCCTATCTCGAGATTACGCCCGAGGGGCCTTACCTCGCGCTGGCCGCAGAAGGTGAGCAGATCCCGGTCGCCGTTGCCAAGCAGCTCTGGCCGATCACGCTGGTACCGCCGGCGCGGAAATGGGTCAATGAACGGCTCAAGGCCGGGTTGATCGAAAAGGTTTCCTTTACAGGGGCGGTTCGTCCTCCAGCGTTCGATCATCGCGATCCGAACCCGGGCTGGTCAGGCAACGATATGCGCCTGGACATGACCTTTTCCGATGCGGCCGTGACGCCGGTCGGCGATATTCCGGAAGTCAGTGGTCTCAACGGCACGCTTGTTGTTCAGGATGAGACATTGACGGTAACGGCCCGGGACGGCGGGGCGACGGCGTCCACGGGCGGTCCTGTCCAGGTCCCGCAAGCAGTCTTCAAGATCTTGAGGCTGCCATTGCGGGACGGAAAACTGGCCGAGATTTCGACTAGGATCGAGGCTGCTGCCCTTGATCTTGGTGCTGTGATTAACAGTGCACCTTTCAAGGTTCTTGAAAAGGCCGGACTTGTGGCAGGCGGCGTCGAGGGTGACGGACAACTCGATATTGCCGCAAGTTTTCCGCTCGAAAAGACGATCGATATCGCCAAGATCGATTGGCAGGCAACCGGCAACCTGACCGACTTCACGGATGCAAATCCGATCCTGGGGCATACTGTGGCCAAGGCGGACCTTTCACTGGTCGCGGACCGTGATCAGGTCGCAATTACCGGCCGGGGTATCCTGGATGGCCTGAAGGCGGACATTGACCTTGTCGTGCCGCTAGGGGAATCCGGGATTGCGGCCCGGCAGGATGTTGTGGTCAGGGTCTCGGCCAAGCAGCTCAAGGACAAGGGCATCGACCTGACCGCCTTCCTGGACGGCGCCATGACCTTGAGCGTCGCAAAGGCGGCCGAGGGGCAGGATTTTGTAATCGACCTGAAACAGACTGACCTGCGCCTGAAGGCACTTGGCTGGCAGAAGGCCAAGGGCGTTCCGGCAACCGCGTCATTCCGGCTGGTTGAGACGGATACCGACCGAAAGATTCAGGGCTTCAGGCTGTCCTCGGAGGGCGTCGATGTTGCCGGCAACATGAACCTGTCCGAAAAGGGCGATCTCGTCAGCGCCTCCTTCGACACTTTCCGTCTGCGTCCCGGAGACAATGTTGAAGTAGAAATTCAGAAGGCCTCCGACGGCCGTTACGACATCATATTCACCGGTGCGTCCTTTGACGGTCGCGGTCTAGTGCGCAACATGCGTGACCCCGGTGGCAGCAAGGGCGCTGGCGATTTTTCGGAAGGTGCCCGGATTGCTGCGACCATCGACAAGGTGACCGGTTTCAACAATCAGTCGATCGACCAGTTCAGCGGTCAGGTGGAAACCGGTGCAAAAGGTCTGATGTCCGCGGATCTGAAAGGGCTGGTCAACGGACGTTCGAAATTCGAGTTCGTCGTTGCCGACCAGGGCGGAGCCCAAACGGCAAATGGCCGCTTTGAAGACACGGGAGCGACACTGCGTTTTCTCGATCTTTACGAGCGCATGCAGGGCGGCGCCGGATCGCTCAGTGTTGCGATGGCGGATGAGGACAGCTGGGTTGGTGAATTCAATGTGCGGTCCCTGCAGATCACGGAAGATCCCGCCATCAAGCGGATCCGTGAACGGGACCGGTCGAAGTTTAACCAGGACGGATCCGTCGCCAGCACACGCGAAGCAAGCGGCAACGCAAGTTTCGACACGCTCGTGATCAATTTCGCCCGCGAAGGCGATCAGTTGACCATCAGTCGGGGGGCTTTGCAGGGCAATGCGCTTGGCGGAACCGTCAGCGGAACCGTCGACCTTGCGCAGCAGACCATGAGCCTGACGGGCACCTTTGTGCCGATCTACGCTCTCAACAACTTCTTTGCCAAGATCCCGCTTTTGGGATTTGCGCTTGGGGGCAATTCCGGGGAGGGGTTGATCGGTGTGACCTACAAGTTGTCGGGATCCGTGTCCGACCCGGTCCTTTCCGTCAATCCGATCTCCGCGATCGCCCCGGGTATCTTCCGCAAGATGTTCGAGTTCCAGTCCAACTAGCTGCAGAGTTTCCGTTTAAAGAAAAAGGGCCGCAATGCGGCCCCTTCACCTATTATCCTGTCGGCCTCGGAACGCCGAGGTTGCCTAGACTGGCTTCAGCAAGACATGTTTCTTCTTGCCCAGGGACAGTTTGATGATGCCGTCATCGGTCAGGTCGGCGGTGGTGAGCTGGCGCTTGTCGTTTTGCTCGCCCTGGTCGTTGATCTTGACCGCACCGCCCTTGATGTTGCGGCGAACGTCGCCGTTTGAGGCGCACAGACCTGCAGTGACGAAGGCAGACAGAACCCCAAGGCCTGTTTCCAGCTCTGCCTTTGCGATTTCAACGGTTGGCAGCCCTGCGGCGGACTGGCCCTCCTCGAAGGCCTTTCGCGCCGTTTCAGCCGCAGCTTCCGCCTTTTCACGGCCGTGGATCAGCGCTGTCGCTTCGGTGGCCAGCACTTTCTTCGCATCGTTGATTTCAGAGCCCTGAAGCGCGGCGAGGCGGGCGATTTCGTCCATGGGCAGAACCGTGAACAGTTTGAGGAAGCGTTCAACATCAGCGTCCTCGGTGTTCCGCCAATACTGCCAGTAGTCATAGGCGGAAAGCTGTTCCTCGTTGAGCCAGACTGCGCCGGCTGCCGTCTTGCCCATCTTTGCTCCCGACGAGGTGGTCAGGAGGGGCGAGGTGAGAGCAAAGGCATCGACTTCCGTCAGACGCCGCACAAGGTCAGTGCCTGACAGGATATTGCCCCACTGGTCGGAACCGCCCATCTGCAGGCGGCAGCCCGTGCGGCGGTAGAGCTCCAGATAGTCGTATCCCTGGAGCAGCATGTAGTTGAACTCCAGGAAGGACAGGTGTTGCTCGCGTTCCAGCCGCAAGCGGACCGAATCCCGCTGGATCATCTGATTGACAGAAAAATGTCGGCCGATGTCGCGCAGGAAATCGACATAATTCAGCTTCAGCAGCCAGTCGGCGTTATCAAGCATCAGGGCATCGTTCGGGCCGTCACCGAAGGTGAGCAGCTTTTCGAAAACCTTCTTGATCCCGGACTTGTTTTCCTCGATCAGCTCTTCGGTGAGCATCTTGCGCGATTCATCCTTGCCGGACGGATCTCCGACGCGGGTGGTGCCGCCACCCATGAGGGCAATCGGCCGGTGCCCGGTCTTCTGGAACCAGTGCAGCATCATGATCGGCACCAGCGAACCGGCATGCAGGCTCGGCGCGGTGCAGTCGAAACCGATATAGGCTGTTACGGTTTCCCGGGCGCATAGCGCGTCCAGTCCTTGCGGATCTGAAATCTGATGAATGAAACCGCGCTCTGAAAGAACGTTTAGAAAGTCCGATTTGAACTCGCTCATGCCTGCCTGTCCGTGCTGTTTGCCATTTGGCGTCCTCGGCGTCGTGCTCTAGCGCGTGCAGCCGGTCTTGTAAATTGCAGCTGGCTGGAAATCAGCCCATTGCAGACGCGAAGCCAAAGCGGATCGGTACAAATGCGTCTGTTGCCAGGGCCGCAAGGAGCAGCAAGGCAAAGGACGCGGCGATCAGCAGCACCTGTACGGGGAGCGACAGCTTCGCCATCTACATGGCCCGGTGGCCGCCCTGCGAGGTCCCGTGATTGTGGGGGGCCATGTCTTCCATCGGCATTTCCGGAGACCGGTGCCCGAGAGCGGGCGTATCCTTGCCGGGCAAGGTCATGCAACCATGTTTCAAATGAGCTGTGACCAGCCAGAAATTGACGGGGTAGGCCGTCACCAGCCCCACGACGGAGGCCAGGCTCATCCGGAACCAGAATTCTGCTGAGAGCGGGTTCTCGGACCCGGGCCACAGGCCGGTGAGGGCAATCATTGTCGGGAGCATGCCTGCCATGACGCAATTCATGGACACGGTTTCGGCGAAAAAGGTCTTGCGAACCGCCTTCCAGTAGTCTCCATCGAACATGGCGCGCATCATCAGCGCCTGAAACACAAACAGCCCGCACAGAAAGCCGGCGGCATATTCGAATGTACTGTCCCAGCCGTTGGTCAGCCCGAGCATCGGGACAATGGCGGCCGCAATGACAATGCCGGTGGCGTCGCCTGCCAGGCAGTGCATCTCGCTGTTGATCGCCTGCTTCCAGGGTTTGTTGGTGAACTGGTCATGCCCTCCGGGGAAAGGCCGCCGGCAGGTCATCAGGAAAAGAAAGCACCCGATGGGGCCGGTATAAGCCACAACAAGTATCCACGCGAGACGTTGGACCCAGCTGGTGACACCGTTGAAGAATGAGTCCCAGATCACGAATGCGAGACTGGCTGCAGTCAGCGAGAACCAGACAATCATGGCGCCTTGCAACATGATTTCACCTCCAAGGTCGCCGGATTGAAGCGGTGTACGATCGTCAGCTGGATTATCGATTGGCGAATATGTTTCGAGCGGGTCAGGAGCCGCGGACCTTTACGCAGACGAATTTCAATTCGCTTTGCTCCCAGGCCAGCCGCATGCCATCGGACAGGGTGCGCGGAACGGCTTCCGACAGGGCGGCTTCACAGTCTGCTTCACTTTGAAACGTGCCCTGATCGGCAACCGCCCAGCTGTTCGGGCCGACGAGCAACTGAACGGAAACAGCCATGATCACCCACATGAAAAATTCTCCGGAAAAAACGACTTCGGTTCGTCCTGTTTAACACATTCGCGCAAAAGTGACCCCGCGTGATTGCGGTCACAGCTCATGCGGGCAATGTGACGTAGGGTTTTCCTATCAGCGGCGAGTAACCCGCTGTGATACTTCGAAAGGACCCCACATGTTCCGCAAGTTCGCAATCGCCGTTTCCGCCGTGGCCGTTCTGGCAACCGCAACCGTTGCCGTGGCTCCCACCCAGGCACATGCCAAGAACCGCGCCGGTGCAGTGGCTGCAGGCGCCATCATCGGTCTGGCCGCCGGGGCCATCATCGCCAATCAGGCCCGCCCGCGATACCACGCCCCGGTTCGCTGCACCTATCGTCCGGTCACCCGCTGGGATCCCTATTTCGGTCGATATGTGGTCGTTGCCCATCGCCGGGTCTGCTACTGATTTTAGAACCTGAACCTGAGAACGAATGGCCTCCTTCGGGAGGCTTTTTCGTGTCCGGTTTGTGTAAGCGCGTGCGCTTGCCTAAGGCGTGATGTTCTCGCCGGCATCCTTGTCGGTCAATCCGTGCACCACGATCTTGCCGCCCCGATCGTCGATTTCGCCTTCAATCAGGCCGAATACGGTCAGGCTCGCGTCGGGTTCAACAATGACCGGGCCCTGAAGAATGCCGTGAAGGTTGACGGTGACACCCCTGCGTATCGTCAGTCCAGCTTCGGCAATGCCGTGAAAGTCCATATCCTCGTCAGCGATGTAGTGGCTTGAACTCACGCCGTTAAATTCTTTCATGACAACTCGCTTTGCCGGAAAAGTTTTTATCAATTCATTGGAAAATATCATCCAGGACCTGTTGAGGCGATTAGACAAACGTCAAAATCGCGGTTTGTCTCAGGGGAGCTGGCAACTTCAACTGCCGCCGGGATCGTCGCTCGTTCAGGGGGCAAGTTCCGTAAAAGAAAGACGGGTGCACAACGCTTGTGAGCCGGGGCAGGCGACGCCAAGCTGTGTTCAAACGATTCCCTTGCCAGCAGGTCCCACATGTCAGCTAACTCCGTATCCCCGTCGCGGTCTTTTCACCTCGTGTGTGGGGCCATGACGCCCGGGCCGGCCAACACGATTGCAGATGTTGCAGGGGTGACGGTAGGCCATAGAACGCTTGAAGAAGGCGACCTGCGCACCGGCTTCACGGCCGTGCTGCCACACGCCGGCAACCTGTTCCGCGAAAAGCTGGTTGCGTCGGTAGACGTCATCAATGGTTTCGGCAAAAGCGCGGGTCTAGTCCAGGTCGAGGAACTCGGTACCCTGGAAACGCCGATCCTGTTGACCAACACCTTTGGCGTGGGCACAGGTGTCAATTCCCTGATCCGCCGCGCAATCTCCGAAAACCCCGAGATCGGACGATCGACCGGGACGGTGAACCCGGTGGTTCTGGAATGCAATGACGGCTATCTGAGCGACATCCAGGCGATGGCCCTGACGGAAGCGGATGCGGAGGCTGCTCTGGCGACCGCTGGCGTCGATTTTGAACAAGGCAGCGTTGGCGCCGGAACCGGCATGAGTGCTTTTGGTTTCAAGGGCGGTATCGGTTCGGCTTCGCGCCAGTTCGAACTGGACGGGCGCATCTTCACGCTGGGCACCCTGGTCCTGGCGAATTTTGGCAAGCCGGGAGATCTTGTCTTGCCAGACGGCCGAACGCCGCATCCGAAATCCTTTGGGCAAACTGAAGAGCGCGGTTCGGTCATCATCGTTCTGGCCACGGATGTGCCGCTCGAAAGCCGGCAGCTGAAACGGGTGGCGAGGCGGGCCGGGGCCGGACTTGCCCGGCTTGGTGCCTACTACGGCAATGGCAGTGGCGACATCGCGCTTGCCTTCTCCACCGCAACCCGTCTCGAACATTTCGAAAAACGCGATCTCATCGTGCGCGATATTCTGCGGGAGGATAAGATTGATTTGCTGTTTCAGGCCTCGGCCGAAACCACGCAGGAGGCCGTTCTGAACGCCATGATCGCGTCGCCGGCAATGCGCGGCCGAGGGCGGAGCAAGCGTGCGAGCCTGGCGGACTGGTTGAGCAGCTTCGCCGAATAACAACTTCTGCTGAAAATTTTTCCATTTATGATACGCTGATCCATATTTTTTAACTTTGGGTCGAAAATTTGATTGTGCTGGCTTTGCCAGCCTGGCCCTGCGGTTATTGGGGAAACACCGTGGCAGAAGAAAGTTCAATACAATTTGACGAGGTCTTCTCTGGTGAACTGAAGGATGTTGTCGCGCGTCGCGAAGCGAAAAATCTTCCGGCTGGTGATGTCGAATTCACCACCCTCAATCCGGACACAAACGAGTCTGAGCAAAACCCCTCTACCAAGCGAGGGCTGATTGGTGTCTCTCTGTCAGGAGGTGGCATCCGGTCCGCTGCTTTTTGCCTTGGTGTGCTGCAAGCCCTGGAAGCCAAGCCCGGCATCTTTGAGCGCATCGACTACCTGTCGACGGTTTCGGGAGGAGGGTATCTCGGCAGCTCGGTGGCTGTCGGGTTGAGCCAGGACGACGACGGTGCTTTTCCGTTTCCGAGCCGGCTTGGCCGTGACGAAGATCTGAGCGTGAGGCGGCTCCGTGACTTTTCGAATTATCTGGTGGCGGGGCGTTTCCCGGACGTTCTGGGCGGAATCGGTGCGGTCTTTATCGGTTTAATCGCCAACGCGCTGCTGGTGCTGCCGTTTCTCCTGCTCTTTGCCGGTCTGACCCTGTTGCTAAGATACGACTGGGATTTCGCATGGCTGGCGTCTGCCAGGGAGCTTTTGCAAAGCTGCAACATTTTCGGCCTGTCGGGCGACTTTGTCGTTACGATATATGCGGCCTTGTTGGCCGTTGGCCTCGCGGTTGTCACGATTGTCTGGTCGTCGATTGGATCCAAGGACGATGCACAGTCGCGCGTAAAAAGGAGGCGGTGGGCCGGGCTGATACTGTTGTTGCCGGTTTTCGTCGCCTTCCTCGAGCTTCAACCTGCCGCCGTTGACTGGTACCGGCAGATATCTTCAGCTGAGGGCGGTGCGTACATCTGGTTCAAGGACTATTTGACGTCGATCCTGGCCGGGGCCAGTGCGCTGTTCGCTGCCGCAGGCAGCTGGATCAACAAGCTGGTAAAGCGCGGTGAGGAAGGCAGCGGCTGGACTGCTCTCACCTCACGGCTGACAGGGAAGGCGCTTTATATTGTCGCCGGATTTGTGGTGCCGCTGTTTCTCTGGATTGTTTATCTGAATCTGACCGTTTGGGGATTGCCGGATACGCCGGACATTGCATCCAATGTACCGATTTGCGCCGATGGCTGCACGTCAAAGCCATCTGCGGTAATTGAAAGCGGTGAGGCTACACACGGCTGGTGGCTGGGAACCGGCCTTGGTTACCTGGCGGCAGGACTTGTCCTGATCATCATCGGCCTGCGCGTCCCTCCAAATGCGTTCACGTTGTATTTCCTCTACCGGGACCGGCTGGCAAAAGGATTTGTCGGGGCACATTTTGAAGAGGACAAAAAGAAAAAGGGTTTCTTCAGTTTTCCCCTTACCAACCTAAATCGGCACAGAAGTCCTGTTGTCCTGATCAACGCCGCTTTGAACATCCAAAGCGACAAGAAACTCAACCAGCGTCGGCGCCACGCGGAGTTCTTCACCTTCAGTCGGCACTATTGCGGCAGCAGGGTGACCGGGTATTGCAAGACTGAAGCGCTGCAAAAAAAGGACCCCAATCTCGACATTGCAACGGCAATGGCGATTTCCGGGGCTGCCGCATCCGCGAATATGGGCAACAAGACCAAACGGCCACTGGTCTTCAGTCTGGCCATACTCAACATCCGGCTGGGCTATTGGTTGCCCAACCCCAAGCAGATAGGTCATGCGGTCAATTCAGTAAAACTCAACGGACTGCGCTGGTTCTATCAGGAGGTCTTCGGATATCTGAACGCCAACAGCGCCAAGATCTATCTAAGCGATGGCGGGCATATCGAAAATCTCGGCATCTACGAGCTCGTCAGGCGCCGCTGCAAGGTGATCTTCGCCGTGGATGGCGAGGCGGACCCGTCAATGAATTTCTCGTCCTTCGTCAAGCTTCAGCAATATCTGCGGATCGACATGGGGGTGCGGATCGAGATGAACTGGGACAAGATCCGCGAGGCGACACGGAAATATGACAGCGAAAAACGATACGCCGAAGCCGGGCCGCATTGTGCCATCGGGATCATTCATTACTCCGGTGACGAGGTTCCGGATGACGAGAAGGAAACCGGTATCCTCGTCTACATCAAGTCCTCGGTGACGGGTGACGAGAACGACTACATCTACGACTACAAGCGGCGTAATCCAGACTTTCCGCATCAGTCGACAGGTGACCAGTTCTTCTCGGAGGAACAGTTCGAAGTCTATCGCGCCCTTGGATTTCACGCTGCAGGAGGTCTTTTCGACGGCAAGGGTGTCGTTCAGGGGCTCAAAGGAGCTGGAACGGCGGTTTTCCGGGATCGGGTGAAGACCGACCTGAAAGATTGCCTGGGTTTCACACCCACGATAAACTGGGCCTGATCAGGGCAACAAAAAACCCCGGCCGTCTGGCCGGGGTTTTCCGTTCTGTCAGGAGCGGTGCTCTTAGACGGAGTAGTACATGTCGAACTCGACCGGGTGCGGGGTCATTTCGAAACGCTCGACTTCTTCCATCTTCAGTTCGATGTAAGCGTCGATCTGGTCGTCATCGAAGACACCGCCGGCTTTCAGGAATTCGCGGTCCGCATCAACAGCTTCCAGGGCTTCACGCAGGGAGCCGCAGACAGTCGGGATCTCTGCGAGTTCTTCCGGCGGAAGGTCGTAGAGGTTCTTGTCCATGGCATCGCCCGGATGGATCTTGTTCTTGATGCCGTCGAGGCCGGCCATCAGGAGAGCGGAGAAGCACAGGTACGGGTTCGCGGTCGGATCCGGGAAGCGCACTTCAACGCGCTTGGCTTTCGGCGACGCGGTGAACGGAATACGGCAGGACGCCGACCGGTTGCGCGAGGAGTAGGCCAGAAGAACCGGAGCCTCGTAGCCCGGCACCAGACGCTTGTAGGAGTTGGTGGACGGGTTGGTGAAGGCGTTGAGGGCCTTGGCGTGCTTCAGGATGCCGCCGATGAAGTAGAGGCAGGTCTCGGAGAGATCAGCATACTGGTTGCCGGCAAAGGTCGGCTCGCCGTTGTTCCAGATCGACAGGTGGCAGTGCATGCCGGTACCGTTGTCGCCGAAAACCGGCTTCGGCATGAAGGTCGAGGTCTTGCCATAGGCATGAGCGACCTGGTGCACGACGTACTTGTAGACCTGCATGTTGTCGGCGCAGCGGGTCAGATGGTCGAATTTCATGCCGAGTTCGTGCTGGGCAGCAGCCACTTCGTGGTGATGCTTTTCGGTCGGAACGCCCATTTCGCCCATGACGGACAGCATTTCGGAACGGATGTCCTGTGCGCTGTCGACCGGCGGGACCGGGAAGTAGCCGCCCTTGGTGCGCGGACGGTGGCCGAGGTTGCCGGTCTCATACTCGGAACCCATGTTGGACGGCAGTTCGGAGCTGTCCAGGACAAAGCCGGTGTTGTACGGGTCGGCGTTGAAGCGGACATCGTCGAACATGAAGAATTCGGCTTCCGGACCGACATAGATGGTGTCGCCGAAACCGCCGGACTTGACGTAGGCCTCTGCCTTTTTGGCAGTCATGCGCGGGTCACGGTTGTAACCTTCGCCGGTGATCGGGTCGACGACGTCGCAGAAGATCGCCATGGTGGACTGGGCAAAGAACGGATCCATGTGTGCGGATTCCGGATCCAGGATCAGCATCATGTCGGACTCGTTGATGGCCTTCCAGCCTGCAATGGACGAGCCGTCGAAGGCAACGCCTTCAGCGAACATGTCTTCGTCGACAAGTGCAACATCCATGGTGACGTGCTGCATTTTGCCCTTCGGATCGGTGAAGCGCAGATCGACGAATTTCACGTCCTTTTCCTGAATCTCCTTCAGGACTTCAGCGGCAGTGGTCATAATGTCCATCCCTTTGATTTTTCGTGTGAACGGTTGGGTTTCGTTCCGGTCCGACAGAGCGTCTCGAAATCTGGCTCTGGAGCTTTCGAACCGGAATTAGGATTACCGGCGGATGCCGGATTGGTGGGTCAGATGGCGTCGATGCCGGACTCGCCTGTCCGGATGCGGACCGCCTCTTCAATATTGGATACAAAGATCTTGCCGTCGCCGATCCGGCCGGTCTGTGCGGCGGAGCGGATGGCTTCGACGGCCTTTTCGACCATGTCGTCGCCCAGGACGATTTCCACTTTCACCTTCGGCAGGAAATCGACCACATATTCTGCGCCGCGATAGAGTTCCGTGTGGCCCTTCTGGCGGCCGAACCCCTTGGCTTCGGTCACCGTGATGCCCTGGAGACCAACCTCCTGCAGCGCCTCTTTGACCTCGTCCAGTTTGAAGGGTTTGATGATCGCCTCGATCTTTTTCATCACCTTGTGTCTCTCTCCACTATGAAGGCCATTTGTCGGCAGGACCTTTTCCAGGTGCAATGGGTCAAAGCGACCCATCGAGCCCAGCAGGGACCGTTGTCCTCTTAAAGCACGATGTGTGCCAACCGTTGGTCGTGATGTTGAAAAAAATGCGAAGCCGGGAAATCCGCCGCAAAAAGTGGCAGAACTCACGGGCCGGTCAATGCATATGGGCGCGCAGACACCTTGGGGTGCATAAAATATAATCAAACAGAACAAAAAATAGGCAGAATTTGTGGTCACTTGCGCATCAGATCTTCCAAACTCGACAAGTTTGACGATCACGGTCACCTTGCAGCTTCGAGCAGGAGAAACCGTCACATGAACTCATCGAAGACCTGGAAACGTGCGGCTTTGCTCACACCGGACGAAATGGCCGAAGCCGACCGGCGCACGATTGCTGCCGGAGTGCCGGGCATTGTGCTCATGGAACGGGCAGGGCAGGCCGTCGCGCGGGTCACCGCAAATCTTGCACCGGACGGGGGCAACATCCTGCTGCTCTGCGGGCCCGGCAACAATGGCGGCGACGGCTTCATTGCCGCCCGGTGCCTGTCAGCGCGTGGTTTTCAGGTGGATGTCCGTCTTGTGAAGCCGGCCAGCGTGCTCAAGGGGGACGCGCTGACAGCTTTTCAACGCATGGGCCTGCCAGATGCTCCAGCGCATCAGGGCGAGGCGCTCACTGACGATCTGTCGCGCGCGCTCTCAAGAGCAGATGTTGTTGTTGATGCTTTGTTTGGTGCCGGGCTCGACAGACCCCTGTCTGGTGCAATTGCGGACTTGATTGCAGCCGTCAATCAAGCCGGAAAACCAGTTGTTGCCGTTGATCTTCCCTCCGGCGTCAACGGCGCGGACGGCGCCGCTCTCGGCACTGCGGTGGCCGCGCGGGAAACCGTTACCTTTTTCAGGCCGAAGCCGGGGCACCTGCTTTATCCCGGGCGTGCGCTCTGCGGCAAGCTGACAGTGGCAGATATCGGCATTCGGGACGAGGTGCTGGACGGGATCCGGCCGGTCGCTTTCGCCAACACGCCAGACCTTTGGCAGGATGCCTTCCCCGTGCCATCGGTCGTGGATCACAAATACACAAAGGGGCATGCCGTGGTGTTTGGCGGGGCGCCTTCGGCGACGGGCGCCGCTCGTCTTGCCGCAGAAGCGGCGCTGAGAGCGGGCGCCGGGCTCGTCACTCTGGCGTCGCCCCCCAATGCGCTGATGGTCAATGCCTGTCACCTGACGGCCGTGATGCTGAAAAAGCTGGCAGGTCCGGAGGCCATTCCCCGCTTTCTTGAGGACAAGCGCCTTAACGCTGCCCTGATCGGTCCGGCTCACGGCGTTGGCGAAAGAACGCGCCATTCGGTCCTGGAGATTTTGAAGACGGACAGAGCGACCGTGCTGGATGCAGACGCCCTTACCAGTTTCGCGGAGGCGCCCGAGATGTTGTTCCGAGAGATCGGGCAGCGCACTAGCCCGGTCATCCTGACACCGCATGAAGGTGAGTTTGTCCGGCTGTTTCCGGATCTTGAAGGCGGCAAACTGCAGCGGGCGCGGGCGGCATCGGCGCGATCCGGCTCTGTGGTTGTTCTTAAAGGACCCGACACCGTTATTGCCGCGCCTGATGGCCGCGCCGCGATCAACCGGAATGCGCCGCCGTGGCTGGCAACGGCGGGATCCGGTGATGTGCTTGCCGGTATTGCCGCCGGGCTGTTGGCCCGGTCCGTGGAAGGGTTTGAGGCTGGCTGTCAGGCAGTCTGGCTGCATGGTGCTGCCGGATGTGAAGCCGGCCCGGGTCTCATCTCGGAAGATCTGCCGGCTGCGCTGAAAGCGCCCATCCGGCGCTTGATGGAGCCGGCCACCAGTGAGCGCTGACGGCCGGTATCCTTTCCCTTTTTACTTGCCGCCGGCCCGGCGGGCGAACTCGTCATTGAAGAAGGACGAGATCTGGCCGTACTTGCCATTGTCGACAATGCGCTGAAGGCCGAGGTTGAAGGCGTCGAGATAGCCGGTCGTGTTGAGCGGATTGTCCTTGTGCGCAAGCAGGTAGATGCGGTGCGGCACCGTGAAGGGGGCCATTTCGACATTTTGACGGATGCCCATTTCCGTTGCCGTCGCAATGCCGGTAAACCGGTTGAGCACGACAAAATCCACTTCCCCTTGCATCAGCAGATTGAAACAGGCGGCGGGCGAGTCCGTTCCGACCCAGTTGTCCGGCGACAGTCCGTTTTCAACCAGCTCAAAGGTGGACCAGCCGGTCGGACGGCACAGGCGTGCGGTTTTCAGATCTTCAAATGTCATTTCCGCCAGATCGGAGCGGCCGATTTCGCGGAAGAAGCCGAGGGTCGTCGTGAGGATGGGCTTCGACTTGTCATAGCTGCAGCGGACCTGCATGTCGGCCGGAAGTCGGTTGCAGGTCTTCCAGAACCCCATGTCCGGCATCGCCCAGCCGAAGGTCAGCTGGTACCGGTTTGCAGGCACCAGTTCCTTGATCTGGGCGTTCCAGTCGTTGATGTGATGAACACGGATGCGATCCCCCAAGCCTGCTTCCTCAAAAGCGGCCTTCACGATCAGGGTTGCCATGCCGCCCTTGGGCCAGTCCTTGGAAACATAAGGCGCCCAATCGTCTCCGGTGACGATGTAGATGATCGAGGGCAAAAGGGCGTCGTCCTGCGTTTCGGCGACAATCTCAGGATCCGGAACAGCGGTTTCGTCGGGCGCGACCGTCACGGAGCCAGGGCAGGGCGGCAGTTTCAAGACCGTGCCGATCGTCAGCACGTTTGGATTGTTGCCGATGGCGGACGCGTTCCCCGGGTGTTCGAAAATGCGCGGCCAATGACCTTCCTCCCCATAGGCCGCCTTGGCGATGCGTGACAGCGTGTCGCCCGACGCGACGGTATGGTCGACGACCCGGCTTGTACAGGTGGTTGCGGCGGCGGGAGCGGCCGCGGCCAGCGGAATGGCGAGGCCGAGCATCGCCAGGAACACGGGAAGGCGGATCATCTTTTTTCTCCTTGGAAGGTCTTCAGCGGGCGAGGCGGAACCCCACCGTTGAATAGGGCGCCGTGGTGGCTCTGCTGCTTCTGTGGGTGAGGCGGGCGGTCTCCTGCGAGAGATTTCCCAAGGGGGCGCCGCGTACCACGCCGAGATTGCGGAAACAGCCGCCGGAGGCCAGTTGCGCGCCCCAGCAATCGGAGACACGTTCTTCTGCATTGTCCAGGATCCCGGCAAGTCCGTTGAAAACCGGTGCATCGGAGACCGGCACCAGGTCGTGCCTCTTTTCCAGCCTTGTTGCGTCGAAGCGGTCGCCCCAGGCAAAGGCAACGGCGTGACGTGTTCCACCCCTGGCGGCCACCACCCATTCGGCTTCGCTCGGCAGGCGGAGAGGTTTGTCGGCGTCGTCGTTCCAGCTGTTCAGCCAGTCGATATAGGTGTTGATCTGCTGCAGCGTCACGGATGTGGCCGGTAAATCGAGGCTGGTTTCATCGAAATAGCGGTCCGGAAATCCGTCCTTGTCACAGGCACCATCTTCCGCGCAGGCAAGCCAGTCGCGTCTGCTGACTTCTGTGCGGGCAATCTGAAAGGGCTTGAGTTCCACCTCCGTGAGTGTGGAGGCCGCGGCAACACCCTCCTGCGGTGCCGTCAGCGCATAAATACCCCCTTGAACGGAGACGAAAACCGGCAGGCGTGGAGCCGGTGTCGGCAACGTTGCTGGTGCCTCCCGTGTCTCGGTACTCGTGCTGGTCACTGCCGGGAGGATCGGTGCCGCGGCATGCTCGCTGGCCGAAGGGCTTGTGCTTGAAACGGCCGGTGGGGGCGGAGAAGCATCTGGTGACGTCTCGGCTTTTGCTGCCGGTGTCTTTTGCAGCTTTGTGGACGGACTGGCCGTGTTTATTGCTGTTGGTTCGGTCGATGGAGTTGAGGCTGGCGTCTGCTGCACGCCGCCCTGTCGGGCGTTGATTGCTTCCTTCAGGGCGGCCCGGGCCTTTGTTTGCAGTTCGGGGGAAAGGTCAGGCCGCACGGTTGACGAAGTCGTCGAAGCGTCATTGTCGGCCGGAGGTGCCGCCGATCCGGGCGATGCATCGGCGAACAAGGACTGAGAATAAGCGATGAACTTGTCCCCAATATCTCCGGCAGACCGGTTGTAGAGGAAGGCTCCGGTCCCGAGCAGTGCGGACAGAGCGAGCGCACCGACGATGTATTTTCTGGTCAGGCTGCCATGAGAGGACAGTGCGGGCGCATCCTGTCTGAGGAAGACCTCCGGCATGTCCGAGAATTCATCGTCTTCGTCGTCCGTCCATCTGATCCGCGGCTGTTTGCGGCTGCCGGCGCCTTTGCGTGATGTAGCCGAAAGTGTGTGCTCTTCTGTGTCGGCAGAATCGTTTTTGGCCAGCCATTTTTGCAGGTCGGGCCTGTCAGCGTCAGACGGCGCGTCCTGTGTGTGGCCTGGGTCAAGCGAACCCGAATTGGCGGAAGTGGATCTGTCCGACATGCAACGACTAAACCCAGATTGCTCAACGGAAGGTGCGGTGGAGGAAGTGTAAATACATTGATATTTTTATCATTCGTATTTTAGCGGTGCTTAGGGTCGATTTAAGGCGGAAATGTGACAAATTCGATTTGTATTGAGTCCAAATGAAGGACTACTTCGAATTGGGCGCAGAGAAATTAAGGTATGACTTGGTGGATTCCATGTGACTTCTGTCACTTGAAAAACATAAAACCTGAGGCAGCGTTCATTATTTTTTCTCCTCCTGTTAATGCTTTTTGGGATCCGAAATATACAAAGGTGCGTGTATTTTTTTCTTCTGCGCAAAGTCGAGTGGCGCGCTGTCATTGGTCTTTGATTGGTTTTTCAAAGAGCTTGTGACCGGACTCTATTTCACGTGTGAAATCTATGATTGAAGCCGCCGGCCCTGAAAACGCTGAAGAGGAAGAGACTGCTTTAAGTGCTTCTCTCGTTGCTGCCATCTGAAAAGATCAGCGGATCATGTGATCTGGGGTGATCGGACTGCTGTGGAGAAGTCGGGCAGGGGCCACGAGGCCTCGCCGCTTTTTCCTTTGACGGGAAAATCAGTGGTGCTATAGAGGCCCCGCTTCAAACGCAGGGCGCCCAAAGCCTTGCGATGCGGATGTGGTGAAATTGGTAGACACGCCAGATTTAGGTTCTGGTGCCGCAAGGCGTGGGGGTTCAAGTCCCTCCATCCGCACCATCTTTATTTGCGCTATCGCGCTTCGCGCTACTTGAGCGCGGTATTGGTTCGCTCCGCTGACCTGCACCATTCTTGTTGGCGCTACCGCCTTTCGGGCTGCTTGAGCGCGGATCTGTTCTATGGCTTTCAATCGGGCCAAAAAGAGCTTCTGGAGTCGCGCGAACTTAAACGGCTTCTAAAGCGTTCAACGCTTGGCCAAGAAGAGTTATAAGCGACGGTCAAACACAATCTTAACTGGCAGCAATCATCATGCAGCTCAAAATTGTTTCTGAGCTGTCTTTCAATGAGAAGTTAAGATGCTGAATTTTCTAAACACTCTTTTTTGGCCACTCAAGATTATGAAAGCCTTTATTGCTTTGGTCATCGGCCTTCTTTGTCTGGTTTTCCCCGGGCAAGTCTTCGTGTCTCGTGTTATTCACGATTTCACCGGGATCGAGACAACCGCTGCCCTGCACAAACAGGTAACCGCCTGCGAAATAACCGGTCGCGGAGAAATGCAACATGAAACACGACTTGTTTACTCCACCTGCCCAGATGCGGTCAGGGTCGCCAAGTCTGATTTCGGGTCCGGCAACTATCGGCTCAGCAAAAAAACCTTTCTGACAATCTCTTTTCCGTTGAAGACCGGCAGAATTGAAGCGGTCGAATTGACCAGCAGTGATCTTCACGTTCGCAAATTGCCTCTTCCGGCGCACTTCAAGGTGGTCTACGACCCAAGCGCACCGAAAAATGTCGAATTGTCTTTTACCTGGCTGGACGCGGGCGCTTACGCGCTTCTGATGTTGGTTGGGCTAGTGCTTCTCTGCTTCGGCACCGCACTCCTGATTGTGAAGAAACCGCTTTGGCAATTCGTGCTCTTGAATTCCTGAGCTGGACATTTGCGTGTCCCCGATCGACTATCACTCGAATTAACAGGTGCAACTGGCATTCTCTCAACATCGTCATGGCGTATGAGTACTCCATGAGAAGGGACACACAGGGGAACCAGGTGACAGGCAATAGGTCTATTCGTCAGGCGACAGCGGGCTTCTGCTATCGGGCAACCATCAACTTACGTCCAGCATACGAAGTACGCCAACGACGTTAACGCCGTGTCTTAGCCTTATGGTCTGTCACTCGCTTTGACGTGCCGTTCGAGCTCATCCGACAGGCGCCGAATCGAGGCAATCGGTTCTCGGGAATGGTGGGAGAAGATCTGCCGGGACTGGATTTTTTTGCGTAAAAACCGACGATTTCAAATTCCGGTATTGGCGTGCGTCTGACGCATTCTTTCGCGGCCAAGCCGGAACATAGAACTTCAGCCAGCTGCTCCCAAAGAAGACTCGTGCCTGCTGGTTCGGGCGGGCGTGCCGGGTTCTGACGCTGCACCTGATTGTTGCCCAGATTGGGCATCAGGGTGTCAGTCACTGTTGAAAACATGATGCCAATCGAGACCCATGTCCGTAACCAAAAAGCTTTTCCTTGGCCTGTTTGTTCTGTCGCTTGCTGCAAGTGGCTCGGTGGCGTTGGCGACTGTCTTGTTCAGTCGCTACAGCCTGCCGGGATCGGCAGATCTGACCGAGGTCGAAAATCGCGTTACGCCAGGCCTGGCAAAACGTCTTGCCAAGCAAGGCCTGGCGCTGGGGTCTCCGGTCCATATACGCGTCTTCAAGGAAAGTTCCGAACTTGAGGTGTGGCTCAGAAGGGCGGGTGGCGACTACGGTTTGTTCCGGACCTATCCGATTTGCAGCTATTCCGGCGCGCTCGGACCAAAGCTGAAAGAGGGCGACAGGCAGTCTCCCGAAGGGTTCTACACGGTGACGCCCGGCCAGATGAACCCCAACAGCCGCTATCATCTTTCGTTCAATATCGGCTTTCCGAACGCCTTTGACCGGTCCCACGGTCGGACCGGCAGCTTCCTGATGGTTCACGGCAATTGTGTCTCGATCGGCTGCTACGCGATGACCAATGCGGGCGTCGAGGAGATTTACCTGCTTGCGAACGAAGCCTTCAAGAAGGGGCATTCAGACTTCGGCGTTCACATTTTCCCGTTTCGGATGACGGCGGAAAACTTCGCGCGCCACAGCGGTTCGAAATGGCTGGGTTTCTGGCAGAACCTGAAGGAAGGGCACGATGCCTTTGAATTCACCCGGGTTCCGCCTGTTGTCGGTGTCCGGGAGCAGACTTACAGTGTCGCAGCGCGGCCTGCGCCTGGATTGCAGACTGCGGCGATGCCGGATGTGAAGCCGCGATCAAACTAAAACGAAGTTCCGCTTCTGAAGCGGCTGGCTTTCAATTTGCCGTCTGCGAAACACGTGAAAACGCCCGCAAATCCGCGCTCTCCCCTTGACACTTTCGGGTCCACGCTTTATCGCGCTCCCATCGTGCGTCCCGGACTCCGTTCGGGGCGATGCATTGCCGTTGGAACGCTCCTGTAAAAAGGGGAGTGCAGGCGGTGCGGCACACGGGATTTTAAATAACGAAACCTCCGGGGCGGATTGCCGCTCGGGATCGAGGACGACAAAACCCATGCAGGTAACCGAAACCCTCTCCGAGGGCCTCAAGCGTGAGCTGAAAATCGACATTCCGGCTGGTGATCTCGCCGCCAAGCTCGACGACTACATGGCCGACCTGAAATCCAAGGCCAACATCAAGGGCTTCCGCCCGGGCAAAGTGCCGATGGCGCATCTGAAGAAGATGTACGGCCGTCAGGCCATGGCCGAGATCCTGTCGAACACCATCCAGGAAACCACCCAGAAGGCCGTTGAGGAGCGCTCCGAGCGCCCGGCACTGACCCCGGAAATCGATCTGCCGGAAGAAGATGCTGAAAAGATCATGGCCGGCGACGCCGACCTGTCTTTCAAGATGACCTACGACGTCCTGCCGGACTTCGACATCGTTGATTTTGCCGGCATCGAGATCGAGCGCCCGGTTGTCGAGATCGCCGAAGACGAAGTCGACGAGCAGGTTGCCGAAATCGCCAAGAACAACACGCCGTTCGACGCGAAGGACGGCAAGGCCGAAGACGGCGACCGCGTGACCATGTCCTACCTGGGCAAGATCGACGGCGAGCCGTTTGAAGGCGGTGCTGACGAAAACGGCCAGCTCGTTCTCGGTTCCGGCCAGTTCATCCCGGGTTTCGAAGATCAGCTGATCGGCACCAAGGCCGGTGACGAAAAGGTCGTTGAAGTGACCTTCCCGGAAGACTATCCGGCGGCTCACCTGGCCGGCAAGGCTGCGACCTTCGACGTTGTCGTCAAGGAAATCGCCGCTCCGGGCGAAGCCAAGGTCGATGACGAGTTCGCCAAGGGTCTCGGCCTCGAATCGCTCGACAAGCTGAAGGAAATCGTCCGCGGCCAGATCGAAGGCCAGTTCGGCCAGATGACCCGTCAGCGGGTCAAGCGCCAGCTGCTCGACAAGCTCGACGATCACTACTCCTTCGAACTGCCGGAAAAACTGCTCGACAGCGAGTTCGATGTCGTCTGGCGCCAGGTCGAAGAAGACATGAAGCGCAACGAGAAGACCTTCGAAGACGAAGACACCACGGAAGAAGAGGCGAAGGCGGAATACCGCAAGATCGCCGAGCGCCGTGTCCGTCTTGGCCTGGTCCTGTCCGAAATCGGTGAAAAGAACAACATTCAGGTCACCGACGAGGAACTGCAGCGTGCGCTCTATGATCGCGTTCGCCAGTTCCCGGGCCAGGAGCAGCAGGTGTTCGAATTCTACAAGAACAACCAGCAGGCTCTCGCGTCCCTGCGGGCGCCGATCTACGAAGAGAAGGTTGTCGACTTCATGCTCGAACTGGCCAAGGTCGCCGACAAGACCGTGACCAAGGAAGAGCTTGAGAAGCTGGTGGCCGAGGACGAGGAAGAAGCCTGATCCGGTTTCTCCCCATGATCCCCAGATGCGGCGCGCGCTTTAACCTTGCATTCACGCCGCATCTGCCATGACTTTGCGTTGAGGGCGACATCCCATATATACGGGATGTCGCTTTTTTCGAGTCAGGCCCAGAATCGATGCGCTTCTGGCCTGTTTCCTGTCCGGAGGTCTTCCGGGCATCATCTCAAGAATATGGATGAGGCATGAAGGATCCTGTCGATATCTACATGAACACTCTCGTGCCGATGGTTGTCGAGCAGACAAACCGGGGCGAGCGGGCCTTCGATATCTATTCGCGCCTTTTGAAGGAGCGCATCATCTTCCTGACCGGTCCGGTCGAAGATCACATGGCAACCCTCGTCAGCGCGCAGTTGCTTTACCTTGAAGCGGAAAACCCGACCAAGGAAATCGCGATCTACATCAACTCGCCGGGCGGTCTGGTGACCTCCGGGCTTGCGATCTATGATACGATGCAGTTCATCCGTCCGGCAGTGTCCACGCTGTGTATCGGTCAGGCCGCGTCCATGGGCTCGCTGCTGCTGGCAGCCGGCGAAAAGGACATGCGGTTCATTCTGCCGAATGCGCGCGTGATGGTGCACCAGCCGTCCGGTGGTTTCCGCGGTCAGGCAGCCGACATCATGCTGCATGCCCAGGAAATCCTGGCCATGAAGCGTCGGTTGAATGAAATCTACGTGAAGCACACGGGTCAGAGCCTGGACCAGGTCGAAGAAGCGCTTGAGCGCGACAACTTCATGACCGCGGAGCGGGCCAAGGAATTCGGCATTGTCGACAACGTGATCACCGATCGCGCGACTCTCGGCGGCGACGCTGAAGCCTGACCAAGCTTACCCGGCTTTAAGCATGGATTGATTTTCCACGGTTTCCGCCGGAAAATCCCCAGGAGATGCCGGGTTTTCATCTTCGCCTTAAACCTATATTGATTTTTACTGGCGAAGCATGATGACATCAGACGTTGAAGGGGCGCCCTGCGTCTCTTCGAGAACCGGTTCCGCCATACTTTGGCCGCAACCGGGCAGATAAGGGGAAAAGTCCCCAGTAACGCGAGGTTGACTACATGACCAAGGCCAGCGGCAGCGATTCAAAGAATACGCTCTACTGTTCCTTCTGCGGCAAGAGCCAGCATGAGGTTCGTAAGCTGATCGCCGGCCCGACTGTTTTCATTTGCGATGAATGTGTCGAGCTGTGCATGGATATCATCCGGGAGGAGAACAAGTCCTCGCTGGTGAAGTCTCGGGACGGGATCCCGACCCCTCAGGAAATTCGCGACGTTCTGGACGATTACGTGATCGGGCAGGGCAGTGCGAAGAAGGTCCTGTCGGTCGCCGTCCACAACCACTACAAGCGCCTGAACCACGCATCCAAGAACAACGACGTGGAACTGGCGAAATCCAACATCCTGCTGGTCGGTCCTACCGGCTGCGGCAAGACGCTTCTGGCGCAGACCCTTGCGCGCATCCTGGACGTGCCGTTCACCATGGCCGACGCCACCACGCTGACCGAAGCCGGTTACGTGGGCGAGGATGTGGAAAACATCATTTTGAAACTCCTGCAGTCGGCCGACTACAATGTCGAGCGCGCGCAGCGCGGGATCGTCTATATCGATGAGGTCGACAAGATCAGCCGCAAGGCCGACAATCCGTCGATCACACGGGACGTGTCCGGTGAAGGCGTGCAGCAGGCGCTTCTGAAGATCATGGAAGGCACC
The DNA here is from genome assembly GCF_002237595.1 of Labrenzia sp. VG12. Lineage (NCBI taxonomy): Bacteria > Pseudomonadati > Pseudomonadota > Alphaproteobacteria > Hyphomicrobiales > Stappiaceae > Labrenzia > Labrenzia sp. VG12. Next base: position 1,527,764 of record NZ_CP022529.1, on the reverse strand, counting down.
GTTGCTTCTGTCCCGCCGCAAGGCGGCCGCAAGCATCCGCAACAGGAATTCCTGCAGGTCGACACGACCAACATCCTGTTCATCTGCGGCGGCGCCTTTGCCGGTCTCGACAAGATCATTTCCGACCGCGGCACCCAGACCTCGATCGGCTTCCAGGCCCAGGTTCATGCTCCGGAAGACCGCCGCATCGGCGAACTCTTCTCCGAGCTCGAGCCGGAAGATCTGCTCAAGTTCGGTCTTATTCCGGAATTTGTCGGCCGTCTGCCGGTGATCGCGACGCTGGAAGATCTCGACGAGGATGCCCTGGTCACGATCCTGACCGAGCCGAAAAACGCTCTGGTCAAGCAGTATCAGCGTCTGTTCGAAATGGAACAGGTCGAACTCTCGTTCCACGAAGAAGCGCTGAAAGCGATTGCCCGCAAGGCCATCGAGCGCAAGACCGGTGCCCGTGGCCTGCGGTCGATCCTGGAATCGATCCTGCTCGACACGATGTACGAGCTTCCCGGCCTGAAAGGGGTCAAGGAAGTCGTGATTTCACCGGAAGTGGTGAAGGGCGAAGCGCGGCCGCTCTACATCTACGAAGACCGGGAAGAGACGTCGGCCACCAGCGCCTGAGGCGTTCCGGTCGAAGCTCGATATACCCGTGAATAAGTGCCGCTTCCTCGGGAGCGGCATTTTGTTTTTTGAAGGCTTTATGGGCCGGAGCCGCGGTTTTCCACTGGCCCGGTGAGTCGTCAACAGACAAGACCAATGGACACAGTGTGATTGCCTTGACACCGGCAGGTCCGGTGTCCACCTAATAGGTCTTAAGGACGGCTTGTGCGGACCGTCAATGCGCCCAGCAGGGGCATTGCGGTCAGGCCACTCGGACCCTCGGGTCCGGAAGTCGTTTTCCAGTGTTTCGGCTGCCTTTTTGTTGAGTGGGGCCGCGACACGCTGAGAAAGGAAAAAAAATGAGCGACGCAGAAATTCGCGCCACAGATCAGGACAGCACCGCTGTCTACCCCGTCTTGCCCCTGCGCGACATTGTTGTCTTCCCGCATATGATCGTGCCGCTGTTTGTCGGCCGCGAGAAGTCGATCAAGGCGCTCGAAGAGGTCATGACCACGGACAAGCATATTCTTCTGGCGACCCAGATGAATGCGGCCGATGATGACCCGAACCCGGACCAGATTTACAATGTCGGTACGCTCGCAACCGTGCTGCAGCTGCTGAAACTGCCGGACAACACCGTCAAGGTGCTTGTTGAAGGCGGTGCACGCGCGCAGATCGGCGACTATTCCGACCGGACCGACTATTTTGAGGCCTCTGCCACGGTACTTCCGGAGCGGGATGGCGAAAACATCGAAGTCGAAGCCCTGGCGCGGTCCGTCGTCTCGGAATTCGAGAACTACGTGAAGCTGAACAAGAAGGTTTCACCGGAAGTTCTGGGCGCGGTCAACCAGATCGACGACTATTCCAAGCTGGCCGATACGATTGCGTCGCATCTGGCGATCAAGATCCCGGAAAAACAGGAAATTCTCGGCGTGGTCTCCGTTGCGGAGCGGCTTGAGCGCGTGCTCGGCATGATGGAGAGCGAAATCTCCGTCCTGCAGGTGGAAAAACGCATCCGCTCCCGCGTCAAGCGCCAGATGGAGAAAACCCAGCGCGAGTACTACCTGAATGAGCAGATGAAGGCCATTCAGAAGGAACTCGGCGACAGCGAGGACGGCCGCGACGAAGTTGCCGAGCTCGAGGAAAAGATCAAGAAGACCAAGCTGACCAAGGAAGCGCGGGAGCGTGCGGCTGCGGAAATCAAGAAGCTCAAGCAGATGAGCCCGATGTCCGCCGAAGCCACCGTTGTACGCAACTATCTGGACTGGCTGATCGGGATTCCGTGGAGCAAGAAGTCCAAGGTCAAACATGACCTGGCCTTTGCCGAAAAGGTGCTCGACACGGATCACTACGGTCTTGAGAAGGTCAAGGAACGGATTGTCGAATATCTCGCCGTCCAGAGCCGGGCCAACAAGCTGCGCGGCCCGATCCTCTGCCTTGTCGGTCCTCCCGGCGTCGGCAAGACCTCGCTCGGCAAGTCCATCGCCAAGGCGACGGGCCGTGAATTCGTGCGCATGTCGCTTGGCGGCGTGCGTGACGAAGCCGAGATCCGTGGTCACCGCCGCACCTATATCGGCTCGATGCCCGGCAAGGTCATCCAGTCGATGAAGAAAGCGAAGAAGTCCAACCCGCTCTTCCTGCTCGACGAGATCGACAAGATGGGCATGGATTTCCGCGGCGATCCGTCTTCGGCGCTTCTGGAGGTGCTTGATCCGGAACAGAATTCGTCCTTCATGGACCACTACCTGGAGGTCGAATACGATCTGTCGGATGTGATGTTCGTGACCACGGCGAACACGCTGAACATTCCAGGTCCGCTGATGGACCGTATGGAAATCATCCGGATCGCCGGTTACACGGAAGAGGAAAAGGTGGAAATCTGCCGCCGGCACCTCATCCCGAAAGCGGAAAAGGATCACGGTCTGCGTGAAGGCGAATTCTCCATCGAGGATGATGCGCTGCAGTTTGTCGTCCGCCGATACACCCGTGAAGCCGGTGTGCGTAACCTTGAGCGCGAGATGGCAACCCTGGCCCGTAAGGCGGTCAAGGACATCCTGATGAGCGACAAGGAAAGCATCACGGTGACGGTTGAGGTGGTCGAGGACTATCTTGGTGTGCCGCGCTATCGTTATGGCGAAGCGGAGCTGGAAGACCAGGTCGGCGTTGTCACGGGTCTTGCCTGGACCGAAGTGGGTGGCGAACTGCTCACCATCGAAGGCGTGATGATGCCGGGCAAGGGCAAGATGACTGTGACCGGCAACCTGAAGGACGTGATGAAGGAATCGATTTCCGCGGCTGCATCCTATGTGCGTTCGCGTGCGATCGATTTCGGCATCGAGCCGCCGACCTTCGACAAGAAAGACATCCACGTCCACGTGCCGGAAGGTGCGACACCCAAGGACGGTCCGTCCGCCGGTATCGCCATGGCAACAGCCGTGATTTCGACCCTGACCGGTATTCCGGTACGCCGGGATGTCGCCATGACCGGTGAAATCACCCTGCGTGGCCGGATCCTGCCGATCGGCGGTCTGAAGGAAAAACTGCTGGCGGCCCTGCGCGGCGGCATCAAGCTGGTGATGATCCCGGAAGACAACGCCAAGGACCTGGCTGACATTCCGGACTCGGTCAAGAACTCGCTTGAGATCATCCCGGTTTCCGGCATGGAAGAAGTGCTGAAAAATGCGCTGACCCGTTTGCCGGAGCCGATTGAGTGGGATGAAACCGCTCACGAAGCCTCAACCAAGGCGAGTGACAAGGACGACGACACGTCGGGTGTTTTGGCCCACTAACAGCCTTGCTGCATCGCAAAAAACGAAAAGCCTCGGGAAAACCGGGGCTTTTCTTTTGAAAAACCGGTCAAAATGGCTGTTTTCTGCGAAAAAACCCCTTGCGTTTCATGTCAAATCAACCGAATTATCGCCCAACGGCGCTGACAGGAATCGTCGGCACTCTGCCGTTTCTTAGAAAGGTATCTGCTATGAATAAGAACGATCTGATCGCAGCTGTTGCAGAAAAGACCGGCCTCACCAAGGCGCAGGCAGGCGAAGCAGTTGACGCAACTTTTGACGCAGTCACTCAGACGCTGAAAAGTGGCGATGAAGTCCGCATCATCGGCTTTGGCAACTTCACGGTGTCCGCACGCGCTGCCACCGAAGGCCGTAACCCGCGGACTGGCGAAACGATCCAGATCCCGGCTTCTAAGACGCCGAAGTTCAAGGCCGGCAAAGGCCTGAAGGACGCTGTGAACGCCTAAGGCTTTCACACGCGAATTTCTTCGGAAAACCCCGTCTCCGGGATACCGGATGCGGGGTTTTTTGATGTCCGGGACATCAATCCTGGATTGAATGCTGTCGCGGCTGCACGATTTGGGTATTGTTCCTTTAGGGCGGGAAGTCCTTCAGCAGCAAGGGGACCAAATCATGTCTTTGCAAGCCTTGATCAGCCGGCGCCAGCGTGCCCTGTTTGATGCCTGGGTCCAAAATCCGCTGGTTCAGGTTCAGGTAGAACATCCCGAAGCCCTCGGTCCTCTGGTGTTTCTGAACGGGTTTGACGAAGAGGTGGAAACGGAACGGGCCGGGCGGCGCAGCCTCAAGAATGTTGCAATCGTCAGCAAGCCGGGCAATCCTGACAGGAATGCCAGTGTCTGGGTGCGAGCGGGATACGGGTCCTACCAGAAGGCCTGGCTTGGGTTTGTCCATCAGGTTTACGGCATCAAGGCGACTTCCATCGATTTGGCCGGCTACAATATCGATCATCTGCTCAACAAGGCCCGCAGCCCGAACAAGGCAGGCTTCATCCGGGTGGAAGCGATCAACGATGCGGTCAACCAGGCCTGGGGCGGATTGTTTGAGCGCGCGGCCAGCAATCCGGAGTTCAGCGCAAACCGGAACCGGTTGCGCCGGACCATGTCCTGGATCATTGCTGCGAAGCTGATGGATCAGCCACCGCCGCGCGGGCCAGGCGACCAACAGGGAATCGCCAGACTGGTACAGTTCTTCAATCGCAACGGTCTGGCCGCCGATGATCCCCAACGCGGGCTGACAGAGATGCTGGAATTTGCCTACCGGTTCCGATAGTGGCTAGCGAAGAAGCCTTGTGATGGTCTGTGCGGCGTTGACGCCGGACAGATAGGCGCCATGAACGGTTGCCGGAAAGTCGGAGCTGGTGGCTTCTCCTGCAAAAAACAGCCGATCCGAAACGGGGCGTGCAAGCGCGCTACGGTCAGAAAAGTCGGCCCCGGTCGCCAGGTAGGAATAGGACCCGAAGGCATATGGGTCAGCGGCCCAGGCAGAGGAAATACCGCCGGCCAGGGGGGGAAGGGTATTGCCCAGCATGTCGCCAAGGGCGCCATGGGCCGCCTCGATACGCGCCTGTTCGTCCTGCTTTTCCAGCTCACGGGCAAAGGATCCGGCATTGAGGACACCCACGACCGGAGCGCCCGTGGCCGGTTCCAGATTGATCCAGTAGGGGAAGGACTGTGGGGTATCGGACACGCGGATCAGATTGAGTACGTCCAGCGCCGGTACAGGGTTTTCAAGGATGAGGAAAACCTTGTTAAGCAGTCCCATGCCAAGGCGCTGAATGGCGTCGGTCTTCTGGGCTGGCAAAGGCGGGTCGAAGGCAAGCGCGCCTGCCTTCAGGACCCCGAGAGGAACGGTGACAAGAGCGCAGTCCGCTTTGACTTCCTCACGTTCAGTCTGCACCGAGACACCGCCGGCTCCGTGGGAAACCGCGTTTACAGGCATCGACAGACGGATATCCAGTCCCTTTGCCAACCCATGGGCGATGCGGTCATAGCCGTTTGGCAAAATGGCGTCCCTCCCACCAAAGATATTGCCTTCATAAAGGGCCGCGAGCGCAAGGTCCGAGTGGTCGGACGCATATTCCTGTTCAATCAGATAAGTGATGAGAACATCCGCCTCCAGGTCGGTCAGTGCGGCGAAACGTTGGTCCCGGCGGAGACTGGCGACCGCGTCAGCAACAGAGCGCCCATCTGATTTTGCTGCGCTTTGCTCCGCCATATCTTCCAGGGCGATTTCCAGCGCGTCGAAGCGGTCATCCAGTGGGCCAAGCGTGCCGGTCAGATCGACGACGTCGACATCTTCATAATCCCATTCATACAGCGGCTGTGACAGCTCGCGCGCCAGACGCGCGATGGGGTTGCCGCGGGTGCCGTGGATCCAGCTGGCGCCCAGATCCAGGGGGATGTCTGAACTCCGGTCGGTCCAGAGACGGCCGCCGATCCGGTCCCGGGCTTCCAGGACAGTCACCGCATGTCCTTGCCGGGACAGGGCCTGCGCGGCTGCCAGACCTGAAATGCCCGCGCCGATGACGACAATTCTTTTTGCGTCTTCGCCAAGCGCGGGACGGACGGCACCGGGGAGAGCCTGCCACAACAGGCTGAGCGCAGTTGCCTTCATAAAAGTTCGGCGGCAGGGCTGCATGGATGATCCTCCGGCATCTTGGCGAAGCCCCATTTTGCCAGTGGATCGCCCGGTCATCCACAGCAATCGGAGAATGAGTAAATTCTTCCAATTTGCTCTTGCCAAGTCCGGGGCGACACCATACAAGCGTCACACCTTGTTGAGGGCGATTAGCTCAGTTGGTAGAGCGCTTCGTTTACACCGAAGATGTCGGGAGTTCGAGTCTCTCATCGCCCACCATTTCCCGCGAAAACTTGTTTTGACCTGGGTGGCGCCCTTTTGGGGTACCCGTTGCCGCGCATATTGGACACTGGACTGGGTTGAAGAAGACACGTCGACGTTACATCGTCGTAGCAACGTCGTTTTGCAGAGCTGTCGTTCATGTGTGTTTCCGCGAATTGTTGGTCGCTCACAACCCAGGACAAGATCCTATGAAGAACAAAACAGATGTTTCGGTTCGCGCCCAGAACGATGTCGCTGAACGGCCTGCCATGCCTACTGCAATTGAACTTGATGGAGCCTTGCCGCGACCACCTTGGCTCGTGTTCCCAGAAATCGAATGGGGAAGCATTCACTGGCGCATGGGCGAAGGAGAAGAGTACTTGTGGGCCTTTGTCCAGTGGTACTCAGAGATGGATCCTTCCAGCAGGGCGGAGTACCGGGGGAAGTTTCCTCAACCGGCCGACTGGACCGACTTCTACGAAAGTTTCGAGCGAAAGATTTTGGCAGGGCGGCAAGATAAGCCATCAAGCGGGTAGAGTTTGTCTGACTGCAAATCAGATTTGGGCTGGTGCTCGGTTTTCTCGGTCTCCCCATTGGTTCCAATTTCCTGTGCGGGCGAGACCTGCAGATTGAGAACGGCTCCATGTCGGTGTGTTTTCGTTCAAACCGCGCGGACCTGGATGCTGCCGCTGATCGGGTCGGCACCTTTTGGTGCAAATTCAGCTGTAAGAAAAAGTGTACTGAGTGCATACGAATCTGGCTTCTCAAGTCCCCGCTGTCTGAGTAAACTTTTCCGGCTAATAAAAATAATGTCGGAAAAATAAAAGCTTACCTCATGGCGATTCTTGTTTTGATTCAGATGTTGGGCGCGGTAATGCTGCTGCTCTTTGCGGTGCGTATGGTGCGGACCGGGTTTGAGCGCGCATCAGGCCCTTCCTTGCGGCGGGTGATCGGAAAAGCTGCTGCCGGACGCGTTTCGGGCGCTGCTTCAGGCGCCGGGGTTGCCGTCCTTCTGCAAAGTGCGACCGCGGTCGCCATGCTGGCGGCGGGGTTTGCGTCCTCCGGCTTCCTGTCGACGGCTGCCGGCCTGGCTGTCCTGCTCGGCGCGGACCTCGGCTCGGCCCTGGTCGTGCAGTTCCTGAGTTTTGACCTGAACTGGCTCGTGCCGCTGTTGCTGGCCGTGGGCGCCTGGATGTTCCTGAAGATCGACGCGCGCAAGGTCAAACAGACCGGCCGTATCCTGATTGGCATCGCCCTTGTTCTGATTTCGCTGGAAATGATCGGGGAATCGACCGCACCTCTCAAGGAATCACCGTTCATGCCCCAGATCGCTGGCCTTTTGTCGGATGACGCGGTGACGACGCTTCTGGTCGGTGCCTTGCTCGCCTTTCTTCTGCATTCCAGTGTTGCGGCAGTGCTCATGATTGCCGCGTTCGCACAAAACGCCGGATTGCCGATGTCTGCGGCTGTTCCACTCCTCCTGGGGGCAAACGTTGGCGCCGGAGCCGTCGCCATCTGGCTGACGCGTGGACTGGACCTGAACGCCCGGCGCCTGCCGGTCGGGAATTTCGTTTTCAGAACTGCCGGAGCTTTTGCCGCGCTTGGCATTGTGACCGTCATTCCATTGCCACTGGACCAGCTCAGCAAGGAGCCCGCGCAGCAGGTGGTGGCGGTTCATCTCCTGTTCAATCTGGCACTGGTGCTGGTGTGTTTGCCAGTCGTCGGACCCGTAGCCAGATGTGTCGACCTGATGATGTCTTCGAACAGAAAATCGGATGAAGCGGCGAGAGTTGTTCCCCCGTCCGCGCTGGACAACCGGGTGGTCCATGTGCCGCGGCTTGCGCTTGCCAGTGCCACGCGTGAATTGCTGCGCATGGGGGAGCTTGTCGAGACAATGGCGTCTCCGGTCATGATGATGCTGGAGCGAGGAGATCCCCAGGAAATTCAGCGCTTGCAGGAGCTGGACAGGGAGGTCAACAAGATCCACTCCGAGATCAAGCTTTATGTCGCTGCCCTGAACCGCGGCGAGCTGAATGATGAAGAAGCGGAAAGAAGCATGCAGCTCGTCAGCTTTGCCGTGAATATCGAACGGGCAGGGGACCTTGTGTCCAAGAACCTCTTTGAACGCGCTCTCGATCTGCAAAAAAACGGAATTCATTTTTCCGCTGAAGGCAAACGGGAGCTGGAAGACATGCATGACCGGGTTCTTGCCAACATGCGCCTTGCTCTCAATGTGCTTGTGTCCGGAGATGTCGAGTCGGCGCGGGAGCTGATTGCGGAAAAGGACCGTATGCGTGCAATGGAAAGGACCAGCCATGACAGGCACCTGGATCGCCTGAAGACCAATACGCTTGAGAGCATGGAAACCAGCAATGCGCACATGGAAGTCGTTCGCAGCCTGAAGGAAATCAATTCCCTGTTTGCCGCGGTGGCCGTGCCGATCCTGGCCAGGGAAGGGCAGCTCAGAGAGACCCGCCTGGTGCCGGCCGAGTGATGGAGGGGCTCAGCACTCCCGGTATCAGATCATTCAGCCGTGCGGCTCTCGGAACAGTTGATGGTCTGCCGGAGAATTGAGGAGAAGGCGCCAGCTCGAGAATTCGGACAAACTGCGTTTTATTTCCGTAAGTTATCCACATTGAAATGGAGGGCGATAATGGTGGAAAAACCAGCTTGTCGGCCGCTTTGTCAAAAAACGGCAATTTGGATGCATTAGGGCGCTTGACTTCGACAACCAGCCGCCGTACATCAGCGCCACTTCAGGGCGACAGCGCGTCGCCTGACGAAGCGGGTGTAGCTCAGTTGGTTAGAGTGCCGGCCTGTCACGCCGGAGGTCGCGGGTTCGAGCCCCGTCACTCGCGCCACTTCCTCAGCCGAATATGGCTGAAACCGGAAGCGGCGCAAATACCGTGAATGTGCGGGTGTAGCTCAGTTGGTTAGAGTGCCGGCCTGTCACGCCGGAGGTCGCGGGTTCGAGCCCCGTCACTCGCGCCACTCACGGTTTTCCCTTCTGCCTCAGGCAGTTCTCCCTTAAATCTAAAGTGAAATGCGAAGTTTCTTCGCGTCGCCGATTCTTGCAGGCGTGGTCCTGTTGTGTGTCAGTTGGCCTTTCGGCCTTGGCCTTCCAGGAACCGGTGGATTCCGATTCTGTCGACGGGCTGGTAATCCGCCGAGGGTGCGGCATAATTGCCCGCGGCTTGCGCAAAGTTTTTCCCTTGGCGCAAACTGGCTGAAACTAGGGCTTTGTCGGGGGTCGTCCGGAACTTGGTTCAAACATGGCAAGACTTTGACCGCAGTGGGGTCTTGCGTTGCACCAAGTCGTAAGATAAGCGTGCCCTCGCATGTTGGTTTCATTTAGCCGACGGGCACAGCGTGACCTGCCGGTATAATGAGGCAACTGGGGACGCTGCCCCGGCACCGGATCGCCTCCCGATCCGCCTCCAAATGCAAGGACGCGAAAGACATGGATGATCTGTTGCGGGAATATGTCCCGATTGTCGTTTTCATGGGCATTGCCCTTGTAATCGGCCTTGCACTGCTGATTTCGCCCTTCCTGCTGGCCTACAAGAACCCGGACCCGGAAAAGCTGTCTGCCTATGAGTGCGGCTTCAACGCGTTTGATGACGCCCGCATGAAGTTCGACGTGCGCTTCTATCTGGTCTCCATCCTGTTCATCATCTTCGATCTCGAAGTCGCCTTCCTTTTCCCATGGGCAACGGTGTTCGGTGAATTGGGCTGGTACGGGTTCTGGTCCATGATGATCTTCCTGGGTGTCCTGACCATCGGCTTTATCTATGAATGGAAGAAGGGAGCGCTGGAATGGGATTGACCACGACCGAGCCGCTCGTTGCCCCGAAACCGAAGGGCATCATTGATCCGAACACCGGCAATCCGGTGGGCGCCGACGACGCCTTTTTCCTGGAAGTGAACAACGAACTGGCCGACAAGGGCTTCCTTGTCACCTCCACCGACAATCTGATCCAGTGGGCGCGCACGGGTTCGCTGATGTGGATGACCTTCGGCCTGGCCTGCTGCGCCGTCGAGATGATGCAGATGTCGATGCCGCGCTATGACGCTGAACGTTTCGGCTTCGCGCCGCGTGCGTCCCCGCGCCAGTCCGACGTCATGATTGTTGCCGGCACGCTGACCAACAAGATGGCTCCGGCCCTGCGCAAGGTCTATGACCAGATGCCAGAGCCTCGGTATGTCATCTCCATGGGCTCCTGCGCCAATGGTGGCGGCTATTACCATTATTCCTATTCGGTGGTGCGTGGCTGTGACCGGGTGGTCCCGGTAGATATCTATGTTCCTGGCTGCCCTCCGACAGCCGAGGCGCTTCTTTACGGCGTGTTGATGCTGCAGAAGAAGATCCGCCGCACGGGAACGATCGAACGATAAGGATCTGCCGCCGGAAAGGCGGCGGGTTTTAAGACTGCGGGCGACTGTGCTCGCAAAGAATGGCTCCCCGGAGTGAGGCGTTTCAGAACTGGCGCCAAATATCCGGGTGAGGTGGAATTGGTCTGACGACGGTGGTCGCACTTGGCGCAGCTGCCTGGCAGGACCGGTGAATGAGGGCGAACACGATGGACGAGACGTTGAAGGAACTCGCGGAGCATATCGAGCTCGGCCTGGGCGAGTCCCTTGTGTCCTGGAAAGTCGAATACGGCGAGCTGACGCTGACCGTGAACGCGACCAACATCCTCGACGTGATCCGTTTCCTGCGCGACAACAGCTCGTGCAAGTTCGTCAACCTGACCGATATCTGCGGTGTCGATTATCCGGAACGCGAAAAGCGCTTTGATGTCGTCTATCACTTCCTGTCGCCGGTGCAGAACCAGCGCATCCGGGTAAAGGCCGCGACGGACGAAACAACACCGGTGGCATCGCTGACCCCGCTTTTTCCGGGGGCCGAATGGTTCGAACGCGAAGCCTATGACATGTACGGCATCCTGTTCTCCGATCATCCGGACCTGCGCCGGATCCTGACAGACTATGGTTTCGACGGCCATCCGCTGCGCAAGGATTTCCCGGTCACCGGCTTCGTTGAAGTGCGCTATGACGACGAGAAAAAACGCGTTGTCTACGAGCCCGTTCGGTTGAACCAGGAAATGCGCAGCTTTGATTTCATGTCGCCCTGGGAAGGCACGGATTACGTGCTGCCCGGCGACGAGAAAGCAACGACGAGCTGAGGCGGGGCAGGGATGAGCGAGCGGCTTTCAGGTGGATGTCTTTGCGGTGCGGTGCGTTTTTCTGCCACGCCGACGGACGGCGAGATGGGCGTATGCCACTGTGGCATGTGCCGCCGCTGGACCGGTGGCACCTACATGGCCGTCAGCTGTGGCCCGATGACCGGCGTCGAGGTCGAAGGTGAAGAGGCGCTTGGCGTCTACAAGTCCTCCGACTATGGCGAGCGGGTCTTCTGCTCCAAATGCGGCTCCACCTTGATGTGGCGCATGGCTGACGGCTCGCATGTGTCGATGTCCGCGCAGGCCTTCGACGACCCTTCCCAATTCAAGTTCACTTCCGAGATTTTCGTTGACGAGCAGCCGGGCAACTATTCCTTCGCGAATGAAACCCGCCGCATGACCGGCCCGGAAGTGATCGCCTATTTCACGCAGCAAATGCAGGAACCTCAAAATGGCTGAGGCTCAGGTCCGTAACTTCAACATCAACTTCGGTCCGCAGCACCCGGCGGCCCACGGCGTCTTGCGCCTGGTCCTGGAGCTTGACGGCGAGGTGGTGACCCGTGTCGATCCGCATATCGGTCTGCTGCACCGGGGAACCGAGAAGCTGATCGAGCAGAAGACCTATCTGCAGGCCGTTCCCTATTTCGACCGCCTCGACTACGTGGCGCCGATGAACCAGGAACATGCCTTTGCCCTTGCGGTCGAACGCATGCTCGG